>CAMVDV010000006.1 GCA_947166305.1 uncultured Prevotellaceae bacterium
AGTGGTCAACACCTTGATAAACATTATCTGGTTTTTCCTTATTCGGAAATCCGAGGTCTTCGCCCAAGGTATTCTCTATGAGCTTACGAGTACGGGCAACAATCAGTTTGTCTGTTAGGTTGAAAAACTTTGGAGGAAGTAGAGATATAAACGAGCCTATAGTGCGGTCTGGGTCGCTGCACCATTGTGTATATTTACGCTGGCTGTCGGCAAAGAGATTTCTCAGAGACTCAATATTGAAGTCTTCCGTATCAAATGCTGCATCATTACCATGGCCAATAAGATTGAATTGCCCTTTTACGTCATTCAATCCAGTATTGATAGGCGTTGCAGAGAGCATTAGCACTTTTACATCACGCCCACTATCTGGGTCTTGGCTCTGAATAAGGTTCAATAAAAGGTCTTGATAACGTCCAGACTTCTCATTACGCAGGTTGTGGCTCTCATCAATGACAATCAGCACTTTCTTCCGCGACTGTAGCCAACTAAGCGGTGCGTCATCGTAAGCATTCTGTAAACGTTCATTTTGAAGGTCTGTGTGGAAACGAACGATATAATCGAACTCGTCTTTGTCGAAACGAGAACCGTGACGCTTTAAGTATTGAGTCCAATTCTGCTCCAGTTTCTTCGGACAAAGCAAGACCGTGACGTAGTTTTGCGTCTGGAAATATTTTATCACCGCCAATGCAGAGAATGTCTTTCCCAAACCTACAGCATCGGCTAGAATAGCTCCATTATACTTTCGGAGCATCTTGATAAGGGAGATGACACCCTGCTGTTGGTACTTGAACAAAGTCTTCCAGATTTCGCTCGTCTGGAGAAGTGACATATCCTGTCGATGCTCAATAGAACCATCCAATTCAATGTCAGAATTGAATAGTTCAAAGAGAATCTTGTAATAAATCTCTTCGGGAGTATAACGACGGAAATAGTCGTCAATCTTTTTGATGAAGTAGTCTTTTACGCTTATCTTTTCAGACTTCAGATTTGACGAATCTGAAGGGATTTGTTCAGCTGCCATCTTCCAGATGTCCTCGAACCAAGAACAAACTTCCTTGTAATCCTTGTCACTCAGTTTTACAGGGTCGCCCATAGTCAATTCTATGTTCGACGTAGCTTTCAGACCCAATCCTGCATCTGTAAGGTTACTGCTGCCAGTCAAATAGAAGCTGTCATTCTTGGGATTGTTGTTCTTGAACATGTATGCCTTGGCATGACAGAAGGCATTGACAATGGCTTTTATCTGCACGGTATTTCGCTGCAAGAAAGCTTTTGCATCACGTGCATACTCATCTAGGTTAATGGTTGTTTCTATACCCATGTCACCATTCAGCAGGTCAATGATATGGTTCTTATCTTCTTCTTGCATCACCATTTCTGACGATACGATACGGAACATATCTTCTTCGGGCAGTTCATGATAGAGTTTGCTGAGAGCCCGGATGGTGAAATAGCCAGTAACAATATCCATGTTACCAACTTGTTCTGATGGCTTACCAGAGAATTCATTGATGAAGTCCCATACAGTAACGATGTTGAAACCTGAGTCGGGATATCTGTTTGTCTTGTTGTCTATGAGCATACTGCGATGTTATGAAAAAACTCCCAACATAGTGTCTCGACAGGTGACCAAACCTTTTGTTACACTACGAGGGAGTTTTATTATGTCTTTTGCCTATTGGCATTATGGGTCTTTGTCGAGCAAAATCCATTCGTCTCTTTCCAAGAGACGGATATTTGGGTACAAAGTTACTATTTTTCGGGCAGATTCCACCTTATTATATAATAAAAGTGGTTTTAGAGAAGTCATTTTTTGACTTTGTTTAGCATTTTGAAAGCGAAATGGCTCTCAAATAGCGTACAAACACGGAAATCTATTGTCTCTACGTCTCTTGGAAAGAGATTGAGAATTTTGCTAAACAAATCTCAATCTACAGCAATCCCAATATCATCTTGTTTGCCTTGTCAACCACCGACGTTTCCAAAGAAGCGAGGTATATTTGTGTTGTCGCCTCGGAGTCGTGTCCCATTCCTTCGCTAATTACTGACAGAGGAACATTCTTTGCCTTGGCAGCACTCGCCCATGAATGACGAGCCACATACATGGTGAGTGGTCTTTGGAGTTTCAGCATTGTGGATAGCTCTTTCAGACGATAGTTGACCAGATGCAGGGCATTGTCATATTGCCTCCGCTCATTGCCTTGCTCTTTGATGATAGGGAGAAGAAAGTCTGTTTGATTTTCCGGGTATTTAGCGACTATCTCAGCCATACACTTCTCCCATTTGATGGTCAGTTCCTGACCTGTCTTTCGTCTTCGATAGGTCAGAATGCCGTTTTGTAGTTCTGTCTTTCTGAGGTATGCCATATCCACAAAAGACATGCCTCTTGTGTAAAAGCTGAACATAAACATATCACGTGCAAAGTCCAATGTTGGTTTCATGGATAAGTCCAACTCCTTCAGGGCTTTGATGGCCTTGATTGGTATAGCTCGTTTCACCGTCTTATCCACTCCTGTATAGACGTGACGGAATGGATAGTTCTGAACCGTCAATCCTTTCTCCACAGCTCGATTAAAGACCGCTCGAAGATTACGCATATAGAACGAAATGGTGTTCATGCGTACCTCTCTGGTTTTCAAGTAAGCTTCATACATGAGCATCATGTCAGATGTGATACCATCGAGTGGCACATCCTGCTCATCTCGAAAAGCCATGAAACTTTTGAGTGTAGCCGTATATGTCTCTGAAGTTCGGACTTTACCCAACTGTTTCAGTTGAGCTATGACACCATGCATAAAGGTAAAGAGGGAGGACTCCTTGGTCAGTTTATGGAACATGGTGATCACGTCGTCCGCCGTGAAGCGACGACGCTCCGTTTCCAACGAGCGGACAACCTTTTCCAGACGAGCCACATCCCATGCCAGACGCTCTTGAATACCTGACAAGAGGTTGGAACGGTTACCATTTACGATAACGCTTTCCGACTCTGCATCCCATTCCTCTGCAAAGACCTTATAATCAGTATTCAACTGACGGACTACCCGGTTGTGGATAATCTGGAAATAGAGACCTCCCTCCTTGCCATCCACTGTGGATGGTCTGAACTTTACCTTTATTGATGTCATCATATGCGTTAATTAGTTATCATGCTATCCACTTGAAGTACACATAGAAAGCTATCTCTATTGCAAGCGTTATGATTGAAAGAAGGGATAGTGAACCGACAACGTAGAACAGTTTCGTGGAAATCCATACGCCCTCGTTGTTCTTCACAATGTTCGTGAGTCGTTGGCTCTGCTTCTGCCAACTCTCTTCCTGCTGTTTGTGGTGGTCGTCAAGTGTCTGTTTCTCCTGTCCCAGCCATTGGGTGTGACTGTCATGGAGCTGTTTCAGGCTTTCGTCATCAAGCCTCGTTTTGACTGGTGTCTGTTGTGCCTGGACGATGGCACCGCAAATGCCTGTGATGGCATTCTCTGCGCTTTGGGTTGCAGCATTGAGACCATTCTGTGTCGTTACACTACTTTCCTTCGCTTCTTTAATTGCTTCAAGCAATTTCTGCAACAGGGCAAGTGCCTCCTTGATCTGCTCCAAGGTGGCATCGAAGCGGTTCTGCTCTTTCTCCTTTTCCTCGTCATCCTTGATGGACTGCACGAGATTATTGTATTTGTCTTTTTGTGACATATTTTTGGTATTACTTGTGTTGATAATCTGTTTACATTACTTACCTCGTTTCCATCTTCTGACAATCGGCTTGCAGAGCCAGTTGGCCATCTTGGCACAGCGTCTTGCCCATTCCAGTTCGTCTTCATCCTTGTCTTTTCCCCAACCAGTGCCAGTTCCGCCACCGCCTCCATAAGATTCGGACATAGCTGTGGCAGCATCGACGTAGTTCAGGAAAAGTAGCATGGCGACTTTCAGGATGTCCTCATGTGGGGCATTGCTGTTGTCAGGAACTTCAATCTTGCTGTCAAGTTCCCTGTAAACTCTTTCGGGGATGCTGAGTTGTACCCGCTCGCCATCGATAAGGAATACCTGTCGGTAGTCGTTGTTTGTGGCAGACGGTTTGGCTTGTGAGGATGATGCCTGTGCCGTTGACAGTCTATCCGTGGTTGGCTTCTTACTGTCCAAGGACTTTGGTGTTTGTACAGCCATCGGCTTCTGAATGGGATGCAGTTTCCTCCATGTGTCCTCTATCTTTGATGGCATAAGGTTTCGCCCTTTGCCGAGGTCAGATGACTTATAAGAGGAATTGCCCATCTTGATGGAATAGCCTCTGACCACGTTCTCCTTGTCACGCTGTATCTTGACCTTATAGCCTCGCTTGGTCAGCATGGTTTCGTAATACGTCCAGCCGAAGCTTGGCATGGATTTGAGTATATCCATACAGTCATTGGTTATCTGTTGGAGGTGTTCTTCCCGTATCTCCATCGGGTCCTTCCAGCCGTGGCGTTGATTGATGGTGTGGGCAGCTGCTACAGCCCGCTCGCCGATGAAGTGGCAGTCATTGATGTTGCCGTCCTTGTCGATACGGTTCACCACCAGATGCAGGTGGGGAATCCCAGATTTGGCATCATAGTGGAGTGCAGCGAAGTACTGTGAGTTCTTGATGACCGTCGGGACAAGATTCTTGTGCTTGCCGTCTGGTGTCTTGGTCACCTGGTCAAGTTCATCTACAAACTCCTCAGTGAAACGTTGCCAGTCATCAAGAGTCCATCCATCACTCTCGTTCATGGATGGGGAAACCTCGATGCGTATGGATGTTTTGTCTATGGGCTTCCGTGCGAACTTCTGCTTGAAACGGTTCATGTGGAGCACCATTTCATCCCACATGCCCATCGGGGGAAGGTCTTCTGTCAAGAGGTTTACCTTCACGATGTCGGCACGGAAGTCTTTCGTGGCATAGTTGGTCATGGCCTGACCATGCGCTATGGGTCTTGCAGTTGCTATCATAGTCCTATCCTCCAAAGTTTTCCTTAATGGTGTCCCAGTGCTGGATGAGGTAGTTCACGCCCTCTATCCATGCGGTCATGATTCGCTCGTTCCTGAAGTACCGCTTCCTCACCTTCTGAGGCAGTCCGTGAAGGGCATTGCGGATGCCGACGAGTTCCGACCTTGCAGCGGAGAGACTTTTCAAGGCTTCCTCCTGTTCCTCGGTCATCAGCTGCTTAGGCTGGTGTCCAAGGACCGCATCATGGACATAGTTGCTTTTGTGCATTCCGCACTTGTTGGCATTGGTTACAATCTGGTTGTATTCTTCTTCCGTGAAGCGGACATCAATGTGGTGTCCCTTGTTCTGCCTCTTTTCTGAGGTCTTTGATTTTGTCTTAATCATAATTACTCAATGATTCTTTTAGTTGGGTTATAAATGTAATACTATCGAGAGATTGAAGTAAAAGCCTTGGACAGCCCGGTGCGAGCCTGCGAGCGGCGCAAGAATCCAGTGGAAGGACAGTGCAGCGGAGCAAATCTGTCAGACATTGGGACTTCTTGTTTAGACCTCAGAAAAAATCACACTTCTTCGGGCTTGTCCGTGGCATTAGCCTTCTGTCTGTCGCTGCCATACTGTGGGCTTTCGGTACTATCGGCTGCTTCCGCAACTGTTGCACTGGGAATTGACGAGACAAGTTGATTTGTCAAGCCTTCATCATCAGGGATGCCCTCTGGATTGGTAGGTATGGCAGGAGTGTCGTCTAATACGACATCATTTGATTTGCTATATGGCTCATCGGCTTCTGGCAGCAGGTGGGCATAGTGCTCGTCAAGTTGCTCCAAATAGTCCTCTGTCAGCTGTTCGTCCTCTCCGTGTGGAGGTAAAATATTCTCTTCCCTTTCATCGGTGTAGGCATCAGCCACAGATGGAACGGGATTGGATGAGATCGGCGATTGAGGATGGCCGGTGCAATTAAGGATTGAATATGTCGGGTTGACATTACCTTGGACAGCCAGTTTTATGGTGACTGAATTGCGTTGATAATGTGGATTCTTTATGGGAACATCACGCTCGTCTACGAACCAGAACGCCAGACAGTGGATGGTGTGGATGGTCGTACGGTTATTGGCGACGGATGTGAGAATCCCCACCTCATTGAAGAGGTCAATCATCTTCTGTGCAGTCTTTCGGTCACAGTGCCAGAGTTCGGCGAGTTCCACTTTCGATATGGCAAACTGACCGATACCGAGGTCAGCTGAGAAGTTCTTCTTCTCATAATGGAATGGCTCTATTGCCGCCAAAGAGAGACACGTATCAAGGGCTTTCATGCGGTGGAAGCCTTGGTTGTCATCTTTGAGGAAATCAAGCTGCTCCCTGGTCAGCAGGATTCCGTACTTTACGTTTTTGCACTTCATTGTTTCTTTTGTTTGTGGTGAGGGCTGGCATTGGTCAGCCCCCACCGTTGTTAATAATGTGATTTGAATTTGATTTGAATTGGACTTAAAAAGGGTTACGTCGGAACGGCATCAGTTTCTTCCTGCCAGTCATGCTTGTCCGGCTTACGTTTGTGGGAGGCAAGAATGGCAGCGTTCTCCTCGTCCGCTGTCAGCGGGACGGCATTCCTGCGTGTGGTCTCCAGCCACTTGTCAAGCTCGTCCTGATACAGGATCCATCTTCTGCCAGGCTTGGTGGCAGGGATAGTACCATCCTCCAGTTTCATGTACATGGTTCCCCTGGGGATGTGCGTGTACTCGATGGCCTCATCCACAGTCATTGGCTTGTGGCGGTTCTCCTTTACTGGTTTACTACTCTCTGCCTGCTGTCTGGTCAGCATGGCTCTCATGCCCATCACCTCATCCCGAAGCTGGGCGACGACCTGCGGGAGGTCGTTGAATGTCAAATTCTCGTTTTGCATAACTTATCACTATTTTGGTGAATCGGCTGCAAAGGAACTCAATGATGCCATGCTGATTCCGATTATTCACGATAATCCACGAATAATCATGTCAACATGAAATAATTGGGAAAAATATGGGCTACAAGGGGAATAATGATAGGGGAAAAGGTAAAAATAGAACTTGCGGCAAGGCTTATTGGTGCTCCCGACAGAAGATTACAAAACAGATAGTGGGCGAAAGCTGATGCTATTGCATCGGTTTTCGCCCGCTATCGGGGGAATTGTCAAAGAAAGATGTGGAGGGGTATTAAAAATGAGTTCTTTCCCAAGTGTGGAATTTGTGCCTGTTATGGAAAAAGTTCAACCAACGGGAATATAATGAATATGCGTGAAATCGTTATTTTAGACTCATGCATCTTTTGCTTAAAAATCAGCGAAAACGAGAAAATATTTTTGAATTTCGCTGATTTTTAAACATAAAATCTACTCAAAATGGAAGTGATAGTCACCCTTGTCCGGCTCGTCTATTACGATATTTCCTGTATCAGGCTGGAACTTGAAATTGCGGATGCTGTCCTGCTCGATGTCTCTCATCACGTCAGGGAACATACGCTTGATGAAGTCTGCACGGACACGTCCCGTATAGTCTTTCTTGCTGCCCAGTCTCTCGGCTATATTCCAGACGAAGTGCCGTAGGTCAAGGGTGGTAAGAGGGGACTTCAATCTGATTGGCACAGGAATATGCTGCCAGTCATCGGCCCACTTCCTGATTGCATCACAGAGTTTTTCCAATTCATCATTATCATAGACATATGGTGACATGATATGGGTCACATATTCCATGATGGCATCAATGGTGTTCTGTCGCCTTTGTTCCTGCTCGCGCTGATATTCCTTGCAGCGTTGGGCATATAGGTCGGGCTGCTCTGTACTCGTCTCTGTCGTATCAGAAACCTCCTTAGTAGGTTCTGCCGAATCGGAAATCTCTATCGTAGGTTCTTGCAATTCTTCTGACAAGGGCTCTTGTGCAGATTCTGTTTGAGGTAGAACTTCTGCCAGACATTCATGAACTTGTTCAAAACTCATGTTGTCCGTTGAATCTTCTGTTACTGCTTCCGCTTCTTGGTCGGTCAGGAATATGGTTCCTTCGTGTTGCCCGTTCTGCAATCTAAGTGGCATTTCTGCCAATACGGACTGGAATAGATAATAGACTGTCCCCAGTAATCCGCTGGAGATTACAAAGGTTACGAACTTGGCAAAGTTGTCTTGTCCGAAGTCGTTGCCCACCTTCAATGACACGAAGAGGGAGATGGTGAGAATGACCAAACCTGGGCATCCCCACACAAGGCAGTAGTCTCTTACTGTCATGTTTTCTGTCTTGCATTTTACGCTGTTCATCTTTCTTGTTCCTTTTATTTTATTGATTTGTACATTTCGGAATTGTCGGTATCTGCCAGAACTCGGCTATGCGATTTCCGATGCAAAGTTACTCCGATTATTCCCGACTGCTCAAAAACTTCCGAAGAATCCGCTTCGTTTTTACATTAGTTTAGAAATTGGTCCTATCGAGTATGAAAAAAGAACCAATAATCATACTACAAAATGTTGATGGACATGACGAAAGGGAAAGAAAAAGGGAGAAGTAATGCCCCTCCCCGTAACAGACACATTAATAATTATGTGTCCAATAGAACAAGATGTAGGTCATTACTGCCCTACGACTTTCAACTGCGGAGTTATCTTTGGCTTCAACGTAATACGGTTGACGCTCTCGCGCTTACTCTCGTCTGCCATGTTCGCATAGATCTGAGTGGTCGAGACGTTCTTGTGACCCAACATGTGCTGGACGGTATAGACGCTTGTACCCGCATCCACCTGTAGAGAACCGAAAGTATGTCTGGAGCAGTGGAACGAGATTTTCTTGGTGATGCCAGCGGCCTTCAGCCAGTTTTTCAAGGGTGCCTGTGTCATCTTGTCTGCAAAGCCGACAAAGATGGGACCAGTTCCTCGTTCACCAATCAACTCCAGTGCCTCGTCACTGATGGGGTTGTTCACCAGTTCCTTGGTTTTCTGCATACGAAGTGTGACATACATTCCTCCGTCACCGTATGGCTGTATGTTCTCCCATGTGAGTTGTTTGATGTCACTCTTGCGGAGTCCGGTCAAACAGGCAAAGAGGAAGGCGGTCTTTAAGACGGGATATTGGCATGGGGTGTTCGCCAACCTGACAAGTTCATCCTTGGACAAATGCTCTTTCTCCGTGGGGATGGTATCAATACGCTCCAAGAAGCCATTTGGATTCTCCATAATCTTGTGCTCCCTGTAGGCTGTATGGAGGACGGCACGGAATGTTGACCAATAGCCAGCAACGCTGTTGATGTGCAGTTTGTGTTCCATGTGGATGGTCTGCGGAGCGGTCATCAGATACTCGCGGAACTTGTTGCACAGGTCAACATTGATTTCGTCGAAGCGGCACTTGTTGTTGCAGAATCGGGCAAAGTGCTTATAAACGTGCTGCCACTTGCAGTTCTTCTTGTCTGCTTTCTGCTTGAAGTAGGCAAGGAAGTCGCCCTTCATCTTATCACGGTCAAAGAAATCGTACCTCTCATTCACGATACTCTCATAGCGACGGCAACGGAGGGCTTCAGCCTTCTCACGCATACGGTCGTTGTAGTCCTTCTCTCGTTGTGACTTCGGTTTGGCATAGATGTAGATGCCGAGAGATTCATGGCGCATGACCTTCATGGTGGACTCGTCCCGATAGCCAGGATAGTAGTCGAGATAGAAGGAAAGCTGCTCTCCGCCTTTGATTTTCCGTGTGCGGAGACTCACGGTCTTACAGATGTTACTCATACTTATTTTTTTATTGTTAGTAATCATGGTGAGGTGTTTCCTCACGGCTGCAAAGGAACTCAATGATAACATGCTGATTCCGATTATTTCCAATAATCAATGAATAATCTGTCAGTATGGTAGAAATCAGGATCTAACAGCCATCATTTCCAAAGATTTCCGTTCCTCCATCACCTTCTCCACATCGGAGCGAAGCAGGAGGTTAAACCGTCCTACCTTTGTCTTTTCAATGTGCTTTACCTTGACGATGTGGCAGATGTTGGCTTTGGTCAATCCATAGAGCTGCTGCACTTGCTCAACAGTATAATAGTTATCGTTCTCCAACAAGTCCGTCCGGCGCAATTCATCAAAGTGGCTTTGCGAGTAGTAGGTGTGTCCGTACTCACGTTTGCTGGGTATCTTGTGGCGATGCGCGTAGGAACGGACTGCCGTAAGGTTGATACCGTATCGGTCTGCCACTTCCTGTGGTGACAGCCAATCGACGATGGCATCAAGGTCTATGGTAGTGCTAAATACGGCATCAATGTGTTTCTTGCTGTAATAGTTCCGTCCTGCGATACGGCACATTGGAATCTGGTGACGTTTGGCAGATGCATAGAGCCACGACTGCTTGACCTTGTAAATCTGCTTTACCTCCTCACCGGAGTAGTATTCAAGCACTTCATCTGAGTATGATGATGTTGATTGGGCTTTCTGCTTCTTTTCATCGACAGATGCCTTTTTCTTTGAAGTATCTTTCTTGGGCTTCGTATAAGGAAGAACACGGTTATAAGGGTTAGCCTCAAACATCTTCTCTATGTCACTCTTGCGGACAAGAGCCATTCTGCTGCTCAACCGTGAGGCTGGCAACTTCCTTTGTTCAACGAGTTTATAGACATACTGACGGGTACAGCCTAAAAGGATGGCTGCTTTGGAAAAGGTCAGGTACTCCTGCTGCTGGAGTTCCATCACTGGTTCAACAGCCCGAAGGAAATCCCTTTGCCTTTTCTTCTTGATTTCCTTTGCTTGCTCGGCACATTCCTCCGAGCAATACTTCTGCATTCCGTTGTTTGTGGTGAAAACCTTACCACAATAAGCGCATTTTCTGGTCTTTGGCATACTTGCAATATTTTGGGGTTCAACATTCCTTTTGCTGTACCTCTTCGCAAGTCATCACAAGTAAACTATCAACATCCTTTGTCAACTTTCGCCACGATATTGCTTTTCTCAAAACCGAGTCAGAAACTTGTCAACTGTTGTAACCTATTGGAAACCTTTGTCAACTCTGTCCACGATGTGGCAAAAATAAAGCCTCGTAAATTCCCTGCGGTAGAAATACGTTGCAAATTTATAGGGAATTTCCGAAGCAACCAAATACAGCTTCCGAAGTGTTAAAATCTAAAAGTGTCTGTATAACAGAGGTTTAAGTTTGATTAGTTTTCATTATTCATGGTAGTTTAGGAGTCTCTAAATACAACCAGAAAAAGCACCCTCGCCGATGCTGGTCACGCTGTTTGGGATGGTGATGGAGGTCAGGCCGCTGCAACTACGGAAGGCATAGTCGCCGATGCTGGTCACGCTGTTTGGGATGGTGACGGAGGTCAGGCCGCTGCAACCATCAAAGGCAGCGTTTCCGATGCTGGTTACACTGTTCGGGATGGTGACGGAGTTCAGACCGCTGCAACCATAGAAGGCATAGTTGCCGATGCTGGTCACACCATCGGGAATAACCAAGTCCGTTATTTCCTCACCATTTACAAACAAATGGTGTGCATAACAAAGCGGATTGGCAGAATAACCGCCAAATGTAATACCGCACCATACAGCCAAATCAGTAATATGGACAGAGGTCAGGCTGTTGCATTCATAGAAGGCATAGTCACCGATGCTGGTCACGCTCTCTGGGATGGTGACGGATGTCAGACCGCTGCAATAATAGAAGGCATAGTTGCCGATGCTGGTCACGCTCTTTGGGATGGTGACGGATGTCAGGCCGCTGCAACTAGAGAAGGCAGAGTAGCCGATGCTGGTCACGCTGTTTGGGATGTTAATTTCTGCCAGACTGGTACACCATTCAAAAGTTGATTCACTGATGGTTGTAATACTATTCGGGATTGTGATTGCATTCAGACTAGAACAGTAATAGAAGGCTCCTTCGCCGATGCTTGTCACGCTGTTGGGAATGGTAATTGATGTTAGGCTGGTACATCTGCCGAAGGCACTTTCACCGATGCTTGTTACGCTCTCCGGGATGACGATGGAGGTCAGGCCGCTACAGCCATAGAAGGCCAAGTTACCGATAGTAGTCACGCTGTTTCCAAATGTGACAGAAGTCAGGCCAGGACAACCATAGAAAGAAGACTTGCCTATTGATTTCACATTGTCACCAATATGCAAATACTGTAGGCTTTCACGACAATCCTGAAACCAAGATTTAATACTATCACAATCAAGATTAAGACTTTTAATATTTGAACACTCATAAAAGGCATCTTCTTCGATACTTTTCACACTGTTTCCAATAGTAACGGACTCCAAGTCTAATCCATAGCACGCATACTGTCCGATATTTGTCACATTTCCACCAAAAGCTATATGTTTCACTTGGTTGCCAAAATAGGCGGTCAATGATTTTAGTCTAAAAACCCAACCGCCCCAGGGTTCGAAAGGTCCAGATGCAACAGAATTACTGTTAATGTTGACAGAAACCAAATTGGTGCATCCAATAAATGCCCCAAGCCAGGTGTTACCCACATAGCCAGTAACAGAATATGTCATCGATGTGACGCTTTCAGGAATTGTGACAGAGGTTAATCCCGTACAACCATAAAAGGCTTCCGAACCAATGCTGATGATTCCTTCTGGAATGGTGACAGATGTCATGTCGGTGCTGCCGCTAAAGGCCGACTTTCCGATGGACGTTACGTTATAAGTGATTTTGTTGTATTCGACGGTGCGAGGGATAGTCACAGAACCCGAATAACTATTATATTCGGTATCGCGATAGGTGACGGTTGCCTCGTTTCCCGAGAGATTGTAATAGATGCCGTCGATGAAGGCATCGTAGGCAAAAGCGGTTGTTGTGCCGGCGAGGAGGCTGAGGCACAGGAAGATGGTTTTGATGTAATGTTGTTTCATTGTTGATAAAATAAAAAGGGCGGAACTGCTCTGTAGCTTTTCCACTTTTGCTGGTTAATGTTTGTTCGATGCTGCAAAGATACGATTTATTCTCTTACGATAAAAGCTTTTGATAGAAAAATTTGCATTTATCAGGTAAGTTGACGAGAAAATCGAAAGCAGGAAAAAGCCTGTGTCTGCAAACACAGCGTGGTTAGTTGAGCAACTAAACGTGGTTAATTTCAAAACTAAACGTGGTTAGTTGAGCAACTAAACTGCATGATTCCGATGCCTCACGAGGATTGACACACTCGCCAAGTAGGGACGCGCCGTGGCGCGTCCGCATTCGCAACGAAAGTATGGTGGAGGAGAGTAAGGCGCGTCCGTGTTTGCTATGAAAGTTCAGCGGAGGAGAATGTATCGCGGAGGGCGGACGCGCCGTGGCGCGTCCATACAAGCGGGACGTGCGACGGCAGTCTTTGTCCGTACAGACTTGTGCCAACAGACGTTCTTTAACGGACAGCTTCAGCCTGCTTAAGACCTTGTGCGGAGGTTATTTCTTGATAGTTCGCAGGGCTTCTTTGAGGGCGTTGAGGTCGCGGTCGGTCGTTGCCCAGCTCGTGACGAAGCGGCAGAGTGTGCGCTCTTCGTCGATAAGTGCCCATGTTTCAAAGAGGACGTCCCGAAGGATGTGCTTCATCTGCGCATTGGTCAGCTCTACGAATTGCTGGTTGGTGCTCGACGGACGCAGTGGGATGCCTGCTTCCTGGAAGAGACTTCTCATCTGCATCGCCTTGTCGATTGCTTGCTTGGCGATGGAGAAATACAGTCCGTCGGTGAACAGGGCGTCGAACTGAACGCCTGCCAGTCGGCTCTTGGCAAGCAAGGCACCATGCCGCTTCACGATGTTCATGAAGTGACGAGGGGCATTTCCCGTCGGGAAAACGACAGCTTCGCCACAGAGCGCGCCGACCTTTGTGCCGCCGATGTAGAAGACATCACAGTGGCGTGCAAGCCAGGGAAGGTCGAAGTCGCACTCGCTGGAGGCAAGGCCGTAGCCAAGCCTTGCACCGTCGATGAAGAGCTTGAGCTCGTAGCGACGGCATACATTATATATATGGTCAATCTCCGCAGCACTATAGACGCTGCCAAGTTCCGTGGGAAAGGTGATGTAGACCATGCCCGGGATGACCATGTGCTCGAGTGTGGGGTCGGCATGGAAGGCTTTGAGCCTGGCTTCAAGGTCGTTGGCTTCCATCTTCCCATCGTGGGAGGGTAGGGTGATGACCTTGTGCCCGCTGGCCTCCACTGCTCCCGATTCGTGTACGTTGATATGACCTGTCTCGACGGCCAGCACGCCTTCGTAGGTCTGAAGCATGGCGTCGATGACCGTGGCATTGGCTTGTGTGCCGCCCACGAGGAAGAAGATGTCGGCCTCCGGGCACTGGCAGGCAGTCCTTATCTTCTGCCGTGCCTGCTCGCTCCATTCGTCGAAGCCGTAGGACTGACTCTGTTTGCCGTTCGTTTCGAGCAGGTGACAAATCACTTCGGGATGTGCACCGTTGTTATAATCGCTTTCGAAAGAAGTTTTCATCGTTATTTCTTTTTGCACCAAGTGTTTGCAATAATGAGGAATACAATAGTGATACATGCGAGGCTGCACAACAAGATGTACTCTAAAGTCTTGCTGTATGCTGCCAGAGGCATCAGCAAGCACCAGACGCAGCAAGTGAGCAAGAAGACGGACGTGACGAGCCTCAGCCGCCGGATGTTCACTTTGTCTTTCTCCTCCTTGCTTGCTGTATTGTATCCTGCAATAAGCCCGTCGCCCTTACCCTTCGCAATGACGACAGCCATTGTCACGACAGGAAGAAGGCATCCGAGCATTATGAGATATGTTCCGAGCATTCAGATGCGGTCGAGAACAAGGCGGATGAGCTGGTCGATAGAGCCTTTGTAGTCGGTGTTCATCTCCTTGGCGTAGCGGTTTGCTATGACCATGCAGCAGGTCATTGCCCTGTGACCGAGCAATGCTGAAAGGCCGGCGAGGGCCGACGACTCCATTTCGAAGTTGCAGATCTTCAGTTCCTTTCCATTATCTATATAGCGGAAGGATTCCACCTTCTCGTTTTGGTTGGGGTCTTGTATCTTGAGGCGAATCTGCCTGCCTTGCGGTCCGTAGAAGCCTCCGCAAGCAATGGTGATGCCTCGGAGCATGTCCCGTCCGGCCACTTGCTCAATGAGGGAGGGGTCGGCAATGCTGACATAGGGTGCTCCCTTCAGCGGCGACCAGTCCATGTGAGCGGCGAAAGCCTTTTCCATCTCAAGGTCGCAGACGTCGTTGCGGCCTGCATAGTAGTTGAGCAGTCCGTCGAAGCCGATGCTCTTGACGCTGGCAACGAAGGTGCCGAGCGGCGCTTCGGGCTGCAAACCTCCGCAGGTGCCGATGCGAACGATAGAGAGCGTGCGGTGGTTAGGCTTGTCGGTGCGAGTCTCAAAGTCGATGTTGGCGAGGGCATCCAGCTCGTTCACCGTGATGTCGATATTGTCGCAACCGATGCCCGTGCTGAGGCAAGTGATGCGTTTGCCCTTGTAGGTGCCGGTGATGGTGTGGAACTCGCGACTCTGTATCTCACATTCCTTCGAGTCGAAGTGGCTGGCAACGATGTCCACTCGGCCTGGGTCGCCCACGAGGATGACGCGGTCGGCCAGCTGACTGGGCTTGACGTGAAGGTGGAATATACTGCCATCTTCGTTGATGATAAGCTCTGATTCTTCGTATTTCTTCATGGGTGCTATTTCTTTAGTTCAAGCTTTCTGATTTCTTTCTCAAGGTCGAGCCGGTTGGCAGTGAGGCGTTCGACGGCCGACTCCAAGAGGAGTATCTGGGACTTCATGCCTTCCTTCCCTGCTTCGCTGGCAGCGGCGTATTTATCTCTGGCAGCAGCCAGCTCGGTTTTCTTTGCCTTGATGTCGTTCTGCATCTCAAACCATTGCTTTGCTTTCTGCTGTGCCTGAGGGTTGGTGAAGTCGGAGAAGTCGTGGCACGTCTTGTGGTCGTTGACCACAAAGGCAAATGTGTTCTCCTCTTTTCCGTTGGTAGCCAGGGCTTTGCTGTTGGCTTGTGCAAGACGTTTCTTGGCAGCATTCACGGCGTTCATGTCTTTCCATGTGTCCTTGATGCTGGCGATGCGTGCCAATGAGGCCAGTTTCTCAGCCCCAATTTCCTGCTCGTTGTAGATGCTTCGTGTGGGCGTGGGGATGAAGGTGTAGAGGCAAACCTTGTCGGCCGGCTGGTTGCGGTCGGTGACGAACCAGCCGAGTTGCTGGAATTCGTCGATGACCATGAGGTAGTCGTTGGCAGGGGAGTTGAACGGCATTCCGACGTTTTCGGGTGCAAGGAACTGCTGGTTGTCGGCATCGTAGCGCGTCATGAAGATGTCGTATCCGCCGATGCTTTCCTCGCAAACGGCTGCATAGTAGATCGTGATGCCGTCGGTGAGCATGAAGGGGAAGTTGTAGTTCTCTCCTTCCTCCTCGCCGAGTCCCTTCAGCTGGCGTTCCATCTGCCATTCGTCTCCTATCTTCGATTTCTCCTTGAGCCGCAGATGTCCCTTCTTGTTTGGTTCGGAATAGATAATCCTGTTGCCCAGTTCGTTGAGGAAGAGCGTGCAGTTGCTGTCGGTGGTCTTGAAGAAGTCGGCACAGTACATGATGTTGCCGCACTCTTCCGACAGCCTTATTTGCTTCAGCACCTGCTTCTTGGGCAGCACCATGCTGTCCACTATCACCACTTTCTCCGTGGCGTGTAGCTTGATTTGCGACTTGCGTGCCACCTCGAGGAGCTGTTCTTCCTGTATGGTGGGCTGCTTTTTTCTCTTCAAGTCCTCGATTTGATGCTCCAGAAGCTCTTCGGCAAGTGCGAAGTTGTATGCTTCCATCGCTTCCTGCGGTGTCACCTTCGGCAGGGCGGGCTTTGCTTGCCTTGCCCTGCGCTGAGCAAGAAGGGGGAGAGCAAGTGCGAGGGCAAGGAGTATGATAAACGGTTTCTTCATGTAGATGAGGTTAACTATTTGAAAACGAAATACACGGCAAGCACGAGGCAGACGAGTGCTGCGAAGTGGTTCCAGTGCAGGTGTTGTCCCTGAAAGAGCAGGTTGGCGATGATGCAGAACACGACGAGGGAGACCACTTCCTGTATGACTTTGAGCTGCACGAGTGTGAACGGTCCGCCGTTTCCGATGAAACCGATGCGGTTGGCTGGCACGAGGAAACAGTACTCTATGCCGGCTATCATCCAGGAGAAGCCGATGACGGCGTAGAGCGGCCAGTTGGTGGAGATGCCAGCCTGGTTGAGCTTCAGGTGGCCGTACCAGGCAAGCGTCATGAAGACGTTGCTGCAGAGCAGCAGTAAGACGGTGTATAGTCCACTCATATTGACGGTATTTGGAATGTTGTAGTAGGGGGAGAGAAAACGTCGCGTGCGACGATGGCAGTTTCCGCGTGCGGCGATGACCATCTTCGCGTGCGGCGATGGCCATCTTCGCGTGCGACGTTTTCAGCTTTACTTAAGCCTTTGCCAGATAGTCCTGCATGGCAGCGGCAGCACGACGTCCGTCGCCCATGGCCAGGATGACCGTTGCGCCGCCGCGCACGATGTCGCCTCCGGCAAAGATAGTCGGGATGTTGGTCTGCATACCGTCGTTCACCACGATGGTGTTCTTGCGACCAAGCTCCAGACCCTGTATCGAGGTGGGCACAAGCGGGTTGGGGCTGACGCCGACAGCCACGATGGCCTGGTCGATGGCGATGGTCTCGGTGGCTCCCTCGATGGGCACCGGCGAGCGTCGACCGCTGGCATCAGGCTCGCCAAGCTCCATCTTCTGGAGCACCACTTCGCAGACGTTGCCCTTCTCATCGGCATGATATTCAATGGGATTATGCAGGGTGAGGAACTCTATGCCCTCCTCTTTGGCGTGTTTCACCTCTTCCAGACGGGCAGGCATCTCTTCCTCGCTCCTTCGGTAAGCGATGAACACACGCTCTGCACCCAGTCGCTTGGCGGTGCGGCAGCTGTCCATGGCGGTGTTTCCTCCGCCCACCACCATCACGCGCTTCGCTTTCCGTATGGGTGTGGCAAAGTCGGGATTGCTCGCATCCATGAGGTTGATGCGCGTCAGGTACTCGTTGGAGGACATGATGCCGTTGGAGTTCTCGCCCGGAATGCCCATGAAGTTGGGCAGACCGGCGCCGCTTCCCACGAAGATGCCCTTGTAGCCTTCGGCCTCAAGTTCGCTGATGGTGATAGTCTTTCCAACGACGCAATCCTTTACAAACTTCACGCCTATCTTCTCCAGATTGTTTATCTCGACATCGACAATCGCGTTGGGCAGACGGAATTCGGGTATGCCGTACTTCAGCACGCCACCGATTTCGTGCAATGCCTCAAAGACAGTTACGTCGTAGCCGGCCTTTGCCATGTCGCCCGCGAAGCTGAGTCCCGACGGACCCGACCCGATGACGGCTATCTTCTTGCCGTTCCTTTCGGCCACCTCGGGCAGAGCCATCTGTCCGCTCTCCCTTTCGTAGTCGGCGGCAAAACGCTCCAGGTTGCCGATTGCCACAGGCTTGGAATTCATCTTCAAATGGATGCACTGGGCTTCACACTGTTTTTCCTGAGGGCAGACGCGACCGCAAACGGCCGGCAACGCCGACGTCATCTTCAGCACACGAGCGGCCTCGAGGAACTCGCCGCGCTCGATGTTCTTGACGAACGACGGGATGTTGATGCCCACGGGACAGCCCTGCATGCACGAAGGATTGGCGCAGTCGAGGCATCGCTTTGCCTCCGTCAGCGCCTGCTCCTTGGTCAAGCCCTGGTTCACCTCCTCGGTTCTGGTCGTTGCCCTATAGACAGGATCCAGCTCAGGCATCTTCTGTCGCTCGATGGCGACGCGGTCCTTGGCCTTCATCGACTTGCGCAATTCCTCGCGCCAAGCAGAGTTGCGGTCGGTAAGAAGAGCGGCCCCCTCCCCGCTCCCCCTTTGGGGGAGTGCCTCATTGCCGCTAAGTTCTTGCTGGATTTTGGTTGAAGATGGAGCACTCCCCCAAAGGGGGAGCGGGGAGGGGGCTGATTGCCACTTCTCGTATGCCTCAAGTTCTTCCGCTTTGAACGCACCGGCTCGCTGCATCATCTCGTTGAAGTCAACTTGATGTCCGTCGAATTCCGGTCCGTCAACGCAGACAAACTTGGTCTTTCCATCCACGCTGACGCGGCACGCACCGCACATACCCGTGCCGTCCACCATGATGGTGTTGAGGCTCACGTCCGTCGGGATGTCGTATTTCTTGGTGAGCAAGCAGCAGAACTTCATCATGATGGCGGGTCCGATGGCAAAGCATTTGTCCACCTTCTCGCGCTGGATGACCTCTTCCATGCCGACCGTCACCACGCCTTGCTTGCCGTAGGAGCCGTCGTCGGTCATGATGATGACCTCGTCGCTCGAGGCGCGAACCTCGTCCTCAAGTATGATGAGGTCCTTGCTCCTGCCTGCAATCACGCTGATGACCCTGTTGCCGGCGGCCTTCAGTGCCTGGATGATGGGCAACATGGGAGCAGTGCCCACGCCGCCACCCGCGCAGAGCACGGTGCCGTAACGCTCGATGTGAGTGGCACGGCCGAGAGGTCCCACCACGTCGGCAATGAAGTCTCCCTCGTTCAATGCGCAGAGCTGACTTGTGCTGGCACCGACCGTCTGGATGACAAGCGTGATGGAACCCCTTTCTTTGTCGCTACCGGCAATCGTCAGAGGCACACGTTCGCCCTTTTCGTCCACGCGGACAATGACGAAATGACCTGCCTTGCGAGCCTTCGCAATCAGCGGCGCTTCCACATCCAAGCGGAAAACCTTCTCGCTGAACTGAACTTTCTTGACAATCTTAAACATAACTTATCCTGTTTACAATCTTTTATATTCAATCGATTATCTCGCAACCCATGTAGGGGACAAGGGCTTTGGGGACGCGGATGCCTTGTTCCGTCTGGTTGTTCTCGAGGATGGATGCCACGATGCGAGGCAGGGCGAGGGCTGAGCCATTGAGAGTGTGGCAGAGTTCTGTCTTGCCTGTGGCGGTGCGACGAACGCGACACTTGAGGCGGTTGGCCTGATAAGTGTCGAAGTTCGAGACGGAGCTGACCTCGAGCCAACGCTTTTGTGCCTCGCTGTAGACCTCGAAGTCGTAGCAGATGGCGCTGGTGAAACTCTGGTCGCCACCGCAGAGGCGGAGGATGCGATAGGGAAGCTCGAGCTTCTTCAGCAGGCCTTCCACGTGTTCGAGCATCTCTTTGTGGCTCTCGGCACTGTGTTCGGGCGTGTCGATTCTCACGATTTCTATCTTGCTGAACTCGTGCAAACGGTTCAGTCCACGCACGTCCTTGCCATAGCTTCCTGCTTCGCGACGGAAACATTGTGTGTATGCACAGTTCTTGATGGGCAAGTCTTTCTCGTCGAGAATCACGTCGCGATAGATGTTCGTCACAGGCACCTCGGCCGTCGGAATGAGGTAGAGGTCGTCCACCTCGCAGTGATACATCTGTCCTTCTTTGTCCGGGAGCTGTCCTGTGCCATAGCCTGAAGCAGCGTTTACAACGGTAGGAGGCATAATCTCCTCGTAGCCAGACTTCTGTGCTTCGTCCAAGAAGAAATCAATTAACGCGCGTTGAAGCCTTGCGCCTTTGCCTCTGTAAACAGGAAATCCTGCTCCGGAGATCTTCACTCCCAGGTCGAAGTCGATGAGATTGTACTTCTTGGCGAGTTCCCAATGCGGAAGTTTGGCGGTTTCGACAACGGGGTTAGCGTCCCAATTGCCTACCGTGTCCTTGCCGATGACGCATTCCTTGAGGTTGGACTTCACGACCCAGTTGTCTTCGGCACACGTTCCCTCGGGCACTTCGTCGTAGGGAATGTTGGGAATCTGACAGAGCAGTCGGGTCATTTCCTGCTCGGCGGTCTCCTTCTTGTTCTCCAGTTCCTTGCTGGTTTCCTTGAGGGCGGCAACCTTTGTCTTGACTTCTTCGGCCTCGTCGCGCTTGCCTTGCTTCATGAGCATACCAATCTCGGCAGCCAGCTTCTTGGCTGCGGAGAGGTTTTGGTCAAGCTCAGTCTGAGCCTGCCTGCGTGCTTTATCTACCGAGATGACTTCTTCGATGGCCTGACGTGCGCCGTCGAAATGCTTCTTCTCAAGTCCGGCGATGACTCGCTCGGTCTGTTCTGTGATGAGTTTTAGTGTTAACATCTTGTATATTTACGATTTGACGATTTACTATTTACGATTTATTAACGAGTTGACAAGTTGTTTGTGAGTTGACGAGTTGACGAGTTTGAACCTTTTATCTTTTTAACCTTTTAACTTTTTAACTTTTCACCTTTTCCTTCAGAACGGCAGCCAGACGAATGCGGCTGCGTCCCAGAGGGCATGACTGATGATGATAGCTTTCAGATGATTCGGCATGAGCCAGTAGAGTCCTCCCCATGCGATGCCGCAGACCATGGCAGCCATGATGAGCATGAAATTGCCCGAAGGCAGATGGACTGCTGTGTAGCAGGTCGTGGTGAGCAGGAAGGCGACGAACGGCGAACGCCATTTGGCGAGCGTACGCTGCACATAGCCTCGCCAGAATATCTCTTCAGCAGGGCCGATGACAAACAACAAGAGTAGGGCAAGCAGGGTAGGCGAGAAGCCTTCCTTCATATTATAAATAAGGTTTACCTGTGCGCGCGAGAAGGAAAAAAGGAGTTGCGAGAGCTTGTCGCCGACGAAGAATACGCCCCACAATGCAGCTGCGATGGCAATGCCAAGCAGACAGGTGAAGGTGGCAGGCGGCGTGTCGTAGGCAGAAGCGTTGGGACCAAGGCATTCTTTTCCACCAAAGACGAAGGCGAGGCAGGTGAGGAGGAGGGCCGAACAAGTCATGCAGACCCAGAAGTTCACATGTGGGGCCGTCCAGGGTAAGAACATGACGAACCACAGCGATGCAGCGACGAGCAGGCTCGCGACGAGTCCGATTTTGCCGCGCCAAACGTGTCGTCCGGAATGTTCTGCTGTGTAGTTCTTCATCTTAACGTGTTTAGTTTGCAAACTAACCGTGTTTAGTTGGCCATTTTAACGTGTTTAGTTTTCTGTCGGATGCTGTCAAGTCATGGCTTCGATGACGAGACCGACGGTAAGCAAAAGGCTGAAAGCCAGTTGAAGCTTGGCAGTCGCCTCGTCGAGCGTGGCAATAGCCTTGATGCCTTCACGCCTGCACGAAAGCATCTGCCTGCTGTTGCCGATGGCCAGCGGAGCCGTGATGAGGGCAAGCAAAGCCCAAGGACTCACATGCCCCAACGTGACTGTCAGCAGAAGCCAACAGTAGGGGAGAATCATCTCGAAGAGATAGATGCCGATGGCTGTCGTTCTGCCCGTCAGCAAAGCAAACGTTCGGATGCCGGCACGGCGGTCAGTCTCGATGTCGCGCGAATTGTTGGCATGGAGGATGGCAACCGTGATGCATCCCACCGGAACGGCAAGCCAGAGGACCTCCGGCACGACCTCTCCCGAGCAGATAAACGTCGTGCCGAGCATCGGAAGGAGTGCATAGCAAGCCATGATGACGAGGTCGCCCAGGGCGGCATACTTTAAGGGAGGATAGAGCAAGGACAGTGCGATGCCGGTCAAGCCGAACCAAAGTAGCGGCAGACCCGTCAGGCATACCATGATGATGCCCATCAGTACGGCAGCCACTTGCAGCGAGACGGAGAGACGGAACACTTCCTTCGGCGTGAACAGCCCGTCGGTGAGGATGCGCACGCCGTAGGTGTCGTCGGCATCAACGCCTTTCTTGAAGTCGTGATAGTCGCTCCAGACGTTGCCGGCAGCATGGATCAGCACGATGTTCACCAGTGCCATGATGCCCAGCCACCACTTCACCTCCATGCCTTCAGCCCAGAGGAACATCATCGCCACGAGCACAGGCATGGTCGATGCAGGGAACGACCAAGGCCTGGTTGCCAGCACCCAATCTCTTATCGTGTGAGACTTCATGTTTAATTCGTAATTCTCAATTCATAATTCATAATTGTGCGTGATGCCTTGGGCGTAGCCTTATTGTGAATTATGAATTATGCATTATGCGTTATAATAAAGCATAGTCCCCTCAAAGCTTGAAGCATGAGGGGACTTTGCCTAATTTGTGAATGTTTGTCTAAAGATGAGCATACGCCCTTATGCCTCAGCCGTAGGAACAACACTTACAGTACTGCGGTCGAGACGACCTTTCCTGAATTGTACCGTTCCGTCAACGAGAGCATAAAGCGTGTTGTCTTTGCCCATACCAACGTTAGTTCCGGGATAGTGACGTGTGCCGCGCTGACGGACGATGACATTGCCTGCGATGCACTTCTCGCCACCGAAAATCTTAACACCAAGTCTCTGAGCAGCCGATTCGCGACCGTTCTTAGAACTACCTACACCTTTTTTATGTGCCATTTTGTTAAGTTTTTAGCGGTTAAACATTAAGCATTGATTCCCTTGATGGTCAGTTCGGTGAACTGCTGGCGATGTCCGTTGAGCTTGCGATAGCCCTTGCGACGCTTCTTGTGGAAGACGAGCACTTTGTCGCCCTTGACCAGAGGAGAAACAACTTCGGCCGTAACCTTTGCGCCAGCCACTGTGGGAGTTCCCACCGTGATGGTGCCATTGTCGACCAACAACACATTCTCAAATTCAACAGTCTGCCCTGCTTCTGCATCGGCAATGTGGTGAACGAAGAGCTTCTTGCCTTCCTCCACACGGAACTGCTGACCGTTAATCTCTACGATTGCGTACATTTTTAATTATTATTATAACGGGTTTGACCGTAGGGCGGAGACAGCTCGTGTCTCACTTATTCTTGCCTACTACGGCATAAATCGGGTGCAAAGGTACGCTTTTTCCTGCTTTCTGCCAAATGTTTGGGGCTTTTTTTTTCGCTATTTGCGTTGCAGAGGCGTCATTTTTCTTCCTTTTTCGTCGGGAAGACATCAATGTGGCGCATTTGTCGCATGATAGCAGTCTGCCTGCGAAGCATATAGGAGGAAGGATTTCGGCTGCTGTACTTGAGCGGATTGGGGAGTGTGGCGGCGATGAGCGCACAGTTGGGACGACTCAGGAGCCTTGCGCTGTAGCCGAAGTGTTGCTGTGCCACGGCTTCGGCTCCATAGATGCCGTCGCCCATCTCTATGCTGTTGAGATAGACCTCCATGATGCGTTCCTTGCCCCAGATGTACTCGATGAGGATGGTGAAATAAGCCTCAAGTCCCTTGCGCAGCCAGCTTGCTCCGGGCCAAAGGAACACGTTCTTTGCCGTTTGCTGCGAGATGGTGCTGCCTCCACGGAAGCGTCGTCCGCTGCGTCGCTCTTCGATGGTTTTGTTTATCTCGATGAAGTCGAAACCATTGTGCGTGAGGAAGCGCTGGTCTTCGCTTGCCATGACTGCCACCGGCATGTAGATACTCATGGAGTCGAGCGGCACCCAGTGATGCTTGAGGCGCAGTGTTTCGCCACGGCCCACCTGCTGAAAGCAGCGGATGAACATGAGCGGCGTGACATAGACAGGGCACCACTTGTATATTAAAACAGCGAGGATTGTGCTCCCAAAGAAGAGGAGCACAATCCTTCGCAATAGAATCTGAAGTTTTTTCATCAAAGTATGTTTCCTTGGAAAGCCCGAGAGTTCCTGAATCGCTTCAGTAGAGTCGAGGACTTGGCGGAAGGGAATTACTTCAGCGTGCCTGCGTTGGCAGCATCGATCATGGCCTGGCTTGCATAGAGATACACCTCCACGCGGCGGTTCTGCTGCTTGCCTGCGGCTGTAGAGTTGTCGGCAACGGGATTGCTCTCACCGAGGCCTACCACTTCCTTTATCTGCTTGGCGGCAGCACCATTCTTCTGGAGGAAGTTGCTGACAGCCTCTGCACGCTGCTCCGAAAGCTTCTGGTTGGCAGCCACGCTCTGCTCTGCCGTCTTGCCCTTCCAAGGGTCATTGTCCGTGTAACCCACGATGCCTACATTCATGTCGGCATTGGGAGCGAGGACGTTAGTGGCGAACTGAATGAGCGAGCTTTGTGCTGCTGCGTTGAGCACAGACTTGCCGCTCTGGAAGAGTATGCCGCTGTCGAACGTCACCTTCACAGCCTGATAGCCGTTCTGGTCGACTGCATCGGAGACTTGTGCGTTGGCGATGGCTTCGGCTTCCTTCTTGGCCTTGTCCATCTTCTTGCCGATAAGCACACCGGCTGTCGTACCGCCTGCTGCGCCTACGCCAGCACCGATGGCTGCACCGAGCTTTGCACCGCTCGAACCATTGATGAGGGCACCGATGGCTGCACCAAGGCCTGCGCCCAATGCACCGCCGCCGGCACCGCCGATGAGTCCGCCTTTAGTCGTGTTGTTCATGTTGCAGCCGGAGAGCACCAAGGCCATTGCCAAGGCACCCAGGATGATTTTCTTTGCTTTCATTTCTGTTGTTTAATTAAATGTTAGTACTCTTTGTAGTTCTCTTTTTACCTTAAATCAAGTGCAAAGGTACAAAAAAATGAACAATGGCGGATGAAGAACGACAAATTATTTTCTTCTTATCCATTTTTTTCGTACTTTTGCAGTCGCAAAAAGGCTGAGAGAAGCCCTCTGGCCGCCCGTCTGCCATGGTTTGCCATAGGAGGCCGGCAATCTCCGCAGGCGACGATTGGCAACGCAGCACGCGGCGACGGGCAACGCAGCACGCGACGATGCCAATCTCCGTACGCGACGTTTTCAGACACTACATTATATAATAACTCACATATATGGCAAAAGAATTGGATTTCCTCACCAAGAGGAGTGAGGACTACAGCAAATGGTACAACGAACTGGTGGTGAAGGCCGACCTGGCTGAGCAGAGCGACGTGCGCGGATGCATGGTCATTAAGCCCTATGGATACGCCATCTGGGAGAAGATGCAGCGCACGCTCGACGATATGTTCAAGCAGACTGGCGTGCAGAACGCCTATTTCCCGCTGCTCATCCCCAAGAGTTTCCTGTCAAAAGAAGCAGAGCATGTGGAAGGCTTCGCCAAGGAATGTGCCGTGGTGACGCACTACAGGCTCAAGACAAACGAGACGCACGACGGCGTGGTTGTCGATCCGGCAGCCCGGCTTGAAGAGGAACTCATCATCCGACCCACGTCGGAAACCATCATCTGGAACACATTCAGGAACTGGATTCACTCTTATCGTGACCTGCCGCTGCTGGTCAATCAGTGGTGCAACGTCATGCGTTGGGAGATGCGCACACGTCTCTTTCTCCGCACCAGCGAGTTCCTTTGGCAAGAAGGTCACACGGCCCATGCCACTCGCGAAGAGGCAGAGGCCCGCGCTCAGCAGATGCTCAAGGTTTACGCCACGTTCGCCGAAGACTACATGGCCGTGCCGGTCATCCAAGGTGTCAAGAGCGAGACGGAACGCTTCGCAGGCGCACTCGACACTTATACCATCGAGGCTATGATGCAGGACGGCAAGGCGCTGCAGAGCGGCACAAGCCATTTCCTCGGACAGAACTTCGGAAAAGCCTTCGAGGTGCAGTTCCTCAACAAGGAGAACAAGCCCGAATATGCCTGGGCAACCTCGTGGGGCGTGAGCACAAGGCTCATGGGAGCGCTCATCATGACGCACAGCGACGACAATGGCCTCGTGCTGCCTCCGGCATTGGCACCTGTCCAGGTCGTCATCATCCCCATCGGCGGCAAGCCGGAACAAATGGCAGCCATCGACGCTGCCGTGGCGCCGATTGCCGACGAGCTGAGGCAAAAAGGCATCAGCGTCAAGTATGACAACGCCGACAACAAGCGTCCGGGCTTCAAGTTTGCCGACTACGAATTGAAAGGTGTGCCTGTACGTCTTGTCCTCGGTGCAAGGGACTTGGAGAACGGCACCGTCGAAGTGATGCGCCGCGACACGCTCGAGAAGGAGACGCTCCCGCTGGAAGGCATTGCCGCCCACGTCGAACAGCTCCTCGGCGACATTCAGAAGAACATCTTCGAAAAGGCAAAAACTTTCCGCGACGCACACATTTACGAGTGCGACGACTACGAAGAATTCAAGCAGCGCGTCAAGGACGGAGGCTTCTTCCTCTGCCACTGGGATGGCACTGCCGAGACAGAAGCCCGCATCAAGGAAGAGACGCAGGCCACCATCCGCTGCGTGCCCTTCGGCTTCGAGCAGACACCCGGCGTGGATATGGTGACAGGAAAGCCCAGCAAGGCGCGTGTCCTCATCGCAAGAAGCTATTGAATTGGACAATTTCTCAATTGGACAATTTGACGATTTAATTTGTGAAGTTGTAAAATTGTGAATTTGTGAAATTAACAGGCGGAGGCTTTTGGTTCATCACTCTCTTTGCGGCTGAAGAGATTCCCGCAACGATGGTGACCTACGTTGCCCTGCTGATGCTGCTCCAACTGGGATTGGCACCGGCAGAGGCAACGCTCCTTTCCGCCATTCTCTTCGTGCCGTGGGTGCTGAAGTCGTTCATGAGGTCGTGGGTAAGAAGGGTAGGGCATTTCCGTCAGATGCTTCATCTCATCGAGGCGCTGCTCTTCGTGTGCCTCATGCTCCTTGCCTTCTCCTTCAATCCCACCGCCTTCCGTCTCTCTTCTTTCAGCATTCAGCTTTCATCTTTCAATTTTCAGCTCTCCACTTTTCTTGCTCTCTTTGGGGTAAGCCTGCTTTGTGCGTGGCACGAACTGGCAGCCCGTATGTACTATGAGCGAATGCTTCGGCCGTCGTATCAGCGTTTACTCACGGCGCCTAAACTTGCCAGTTCGCAAGTGGCCGTCATTATGACGTATGGCGCGCTCATCTTTCTTGTCGGTACTCTCGAGGTCTATTTCCGTCAGATACGCTATTCGTGGTCGATGGCTTGCTATGTGGCGGCCGGCATCTTCCTGCTCTTTGCCCTTCACCACCTGCTCTGGCTGAGGAGTCCTCGCGTGGGGGACAATGGCTCAAAACATAGTGTGGGCGCATCGGTGAAGGCCGAGCTTCGCATCATCGACCGCATTCGCCATCAGCCCTACTGGTGGAAGTCGGTGCTCATCCTCTTCCTGCTTCTCCTCCCTCAAGGCCTCATGTTCCACGCGCGCGTACTATATTTATATATGTCGAGTGCCAGCGGCGGCCTGCAATGCACGATGCAGGAGATAGGTTTTGCGCAAGGCACGGTGGGAGTCATAGCCTTCAGCCTCGGCATTGCCTTGGGCAGATGGCTCATCGGGCGTTATGGTCTGCAACGTCTCTTCTGGCCGATGGCGCTGAGCATTGTGCTGTCGCCCTTTGTTTACCTTGGCATGACCGTCTCTCCGCCGCAGTCGTTGTGGATGCTCTGCCTCTGCACGATGTCTGCCCAGTTTCTCTTCGGCTTTGGCATCAGCGTGTGCCGCGTGCCTGTCGGAGCCATTTCGGGTGCTCGCTACCGCAATACCATCAATATGTTGCAGATACCTCTCGTCTCTGCAGCCATGTTTGTGCCGATGGCTGCAAGCGGATGGCTTGTGGAGCAAATGGGCTTCGGCAGCTACTTCCTGCTCAATGCGCTCACAGCTCCGCTTTGCCTGCTGGGCATCTTCCTCCTCAGACGTAGGGAAATTCCTACCATCGTTTAGGGAAAAACATCCTTCCCACTCCAGAATTTCGTCGTACCTTTGCATCAGAAACAAGAAGAAACAGATTGTTCAACACTCAAAAAGCAAAGGTTATGAAAAAGATGATGTACTTCGCCGCATTCGCCATCATGATGGCAATGGGCAACATGAACGCATACGCAGTGCAGAACGGTGCAAAGCACGCCGCCTATCACATGGACAACCGAGGCGTCGTAGTTGCTTACCACGGAGATAGGGCTGACATGCACGCTGCTCACAGAATGTCTCACCACGAGCGCAAGATGATGGAAGAGGCGCGTCGCAGAGAGGAAATCAGGAGAATGGAGGAGGCCCGCCGCATGGAAGAGATGCGCAGGATGGAGGCACACCGTCGGCACATGGCACATCGCTACGAGGCAAACCGCGTGGCAGGTAAGGTGGCAGCGGGAGTGGCTGCAGGAGTAACGCTCGCCGCCCTCATCGGAGCCCTCGCAAGATAGTTTGCACGACGCCGTAAGGCACAAACCATTTGATACTCAGTATCATCATTCCTTATCTATAGTAAAATAACGGATTGAACAGACTGAACGGATTATCCTACATACTGATTGTCAGCGTAGCATAAATCCGTTCAATCCGTTTTCATTCATTATGTCTCTCGTGTGCCGTTTGTGATTTTCTCGTGTGCTGTTTGTGATTTCCTCGTGTGAAGTTTTGAACTTAATCGTGAAGCGTTTTGGAATTAGCTTGAAACAATGTTGGCTGGCACCATGGACGTTGTCTGCTTCAATGCTGATACAGAATGGTTTGGACTGCATGAAAAGGGCAACCGGCACGGATGGTCTGCGGTGGGCTGAGGTGCAGACTGTCCGTGCCGGTTGGCTGGGGATGTCGGGAGGATGATGTGATGCCGTGCTACTGCTGCTTGAGCTGTCCGGCAAACATCACATAGTCCACGGCGTTGATTGTGCCGTCGCCATTGATGTCGGCAGCCCAACGGACGGCGGAGTCGTCGGGAAGACTGACGAGAATGCGGCGGAGGAGGTTGAGGTCATCGGCATCCACTTGGCCGTCGTCGTTGACGTCGCCACGCTGATAGCCTTGTGCAAGATAGTCGTTGTCGCTGAGTGCCACGATGCGATAGAACTTGTTCCAGACGGGCGATGCTTTGTACTGCTGCAGGGTCTCGCGGGGAACATGGAGCGTGCAGTTCTGCTGATCGGCCATCGAAAAGGCGCCTTGCTCTGCTTCAGGCGGTTCGGAAGCGAAGCAATAGAGGTTGGTGAGCAGCGGAAGATGCTCCAAGGCTCCCTGGCAGATCGTGCTGAGACGGTGAGGCAGGACGAGGGTGCGGAGCGATGCACAGCAGTAGAAAGTAAGGGAGTCCAGTCGCTCGGTGAGGCGTGGCAGCGTTATCTTCTGCAGACTTGTGCATCCGGTGAAGGCACAACTGCTGACCGTCAGCCTCGTGGTGGGCATCGTCACTTGCTTCAGATTGGTACAACCGATGAAGGCACAAGTGTTGATGGAGCGCAGCGTCGATGGAAGGCTGACGGAAGTAAGCCCTTCGCAGCAGGCAAAGGCGTTGCTGGCAACGGAAATGACGCTGTAGGTGCGACCGCGATAGGTGATTTGTTCCGGCACAACTACGTCGCCCGTGTAGGGACCTTCAGCTTCGTCGGCAAAGTTGCGGTTGGTGACGAATGCCCTGTCCGTGCCTGCGAGTATGTACCAGACACCGTTCACCTCGATGCTGCGGGCAAGGGCGGGAGAGGCGGCGGAGAGGGCGATGGCTATGAGGCAACAGCTTGCGGCCACGAAGGAGCTAAGGCTGCCATGCTTCTTTCTTGTCATGCTGAAATGGTGGGGATGGGATGATGTTTGTAAAAAGGAATCAGAAGTCGTAGAACATTTCATAGACCGCCTCGAGCTGCGGATACATCCATCGTGCCAGCCTCTCGCCGCCTGCTGCGTTGAGGTGCAGGCCGTCCTTGAAGAAACCATCGTTGCCGCTGCCTATCTCTGTCATAGGGCTAAGGCCGGAGTAACTGTAGGCGTCGAGCACGATGAAGGAATAGTAGGCTGCCACCTGACGTATGGCCTCGACGTACTCGCGGAAGGTCTTGCCCGTGGTAGAGTTGGTGCCTTCCCTAATAGACCTGTCGGTGCCGATGAGATACTCAGGCTCGTCGAGTTCCGTGCCGTGATGGATGGGAAGCATGATGACGACCGGGATGTTCGTGTAGCGGCTTTGCAGCCCCTTGAAGAGGCGGTGCAGGCCGGCATAGAAGGTGTATTTGCCCACGCGAGGCCCGTCGGAGAACTCTCCGAACTCGGCAGTGTTGGTGTGCCCGAAGTCGTTCGTGCCGCCAAAGACCACCACCATGTCGAGGTTTCTCTCCAGAGGCATCTTGTTGTATCGCTTCTCGAAGGCATTGGAGTCCGTGCTGTTGCGGGCGGCAAGGTGTGTGCCCGAGATGCCGTAGTTGAGGGCATTGCAGCCTGTCAGCGCGGCATAGGAGCTGACGTACTCGCCGTTCTGCGTGATGCTGTCGCCGAAGAAGGCAACCTTCTTGCCTTTCCAGTGCGACTCGCGGACTGGTTTCACATAGACTGTGTCGCGTGGTGTTTCAAAATATGTAGCATCCACTTCGGCCACGTCGCGCACCACGACGGAGTCAATATCCTCAACCAAGGTGGCGCGAGGCAGTTCCGTCTGGCGATAGAGAATCGTGGCATACTGCTGTGCCCAAAGGGTAGGGCACAGCAGCATAGCAAAGGAGAACAATGTGGGGCGCATAGCGGTTGGGACTATTTCTTAGTCAATGTGGCATCGTCAACAAGGATGTCCTGCGAAACAGAGTAGGTGCTGTTCTTTGGATTCATGACGATAAGGCAGAGAGTCGTCCTGTCCGTCAGCTCAAAGTCATACGTCACGAGTGTCCACTCGTCGTTTTTCAGGTTAAAGTAAACGCTTTCGGTGCCGTTCTTTGGATAGTAGTATGTATCGACAGAGCCGTCGGCCTTGAGTGTGACATGGCCGGGACGTGTCTGCGAGGCATTGGCTGTGGTCGACTTTGCATAGAAAGAGAAAGTGTAGGTGCCGGCTTCGAGTGTCAGCTCTTGAGTAGCAAGACGCTTGTTGGCAGCACCCGGAGCAGCAATCTGGCAAGCGTATGTGCCGCCGTGAGCATCCTCCGACTTGCTGTATGCAGCGTTGCTTGCGCTGCAAGCCGACTTCCATCCTGTTGCCTCTGCATCGTTCACCCAGCTTTCGAAGTCACCATTCACGAGGTCGGTGACAGGGTCGCCGCCAGTACCAGGCGTAGGTTCGTCGCCACTGCCGTCGTCACCTTTCTCGAGGATGACAACTTCGGCATTCTTTATCTCAGGCGTCATCTGACCACTTGCATTGACGTATTTCAAGAGTTGGCCAGTAATCTTTACCTTCATGCCAACGACAAATGCGCTCACACCTGTCGGCAGATTTGCCCAATATGCCTCGAAGACCTGACCGCCGTCCTTCGTGTCGGCCATCCAGAAGGTCTGTTGGTTACGGCTTACGTTGCCGATGACTTCGGTGATGTAGCCCGTCACGGCGTAAGTCTCGGCAGAAGTTGCACCGTCGTTAAGGGTTTCTGTGATAAGACGAGCCTCAGAGCAAGGCACCTCGCGAACCTCTCCTTGCGGTCCGGGTGTCGGATCGTCGCCACCGTCTTCAACAATCTCGACGGTGGCATTCTTTATCTCTGGCGTCATCTGACCGCTGGCATTCACATACTTCATGAGTTGACCGGTTATCTTCACCTTGGCACCAACAGTGAAGGCCGTCACGCCCTCGGGAAGGTTGGCCCAATATGCTTCGAATACTCTGCCGCCGTCCTTTGTGTCGGCCATCCAAAAGGTCTGCTGGTTGCGACTTACATTGCCAATAACCTCTGTGATGTAGCCCGTCACTGTGTACGTTTCTGTAGATGTAGCACCATCGGCCAGAGCTGCGGTCAGCTCGACGGCCTTGGCACAGGTAATCTCCGTGCCAGCAGGAGCAGGCGTATTGCCACCGTCATCGGGAAGAATCTCGACCGTAGGATTCTTAATCTCGGGCGTCACCTGACCACTTGTTGCGTTGACATACTTCATGAGCTTGCCCGTAATCTTCACCTTTGTGCCGACGGTGAAAGCTGTCACGCCTTCGGGAAGGTTGGCCCAGTATGCTTCAAATACCTTGCCGCCATCCTTTGTGTCGGCCATCCAGAAGGTCTGCTGGTTCTTGCTTACGCTGCCGACAACCTCTGTGATGTAGCCCGTGATGGTATATGTCTCGGTGGAAGTTGCTCCGTCGGCCAATGCTTTGGCAAGCTCAGCAGCCTTGGCACAAGTAACCTCTGTGCCGGCAGGCGCTGGAGTGTCGCCACTGCCATCGTCCGCAAGAATTTCAACTGTGGCATTCTTCATCTCAGGAGTGACGTTGCCGTTGTTGGCGTTGACGTACTTCATGAGCTTGCCCGTTATCTTCACCTTTGTGCCTGCTGTGAAGGCCGTCACGCCATCCGGCAGGTTGGCCCAGTATGCTTCGAATACTCTGCCACCATCTTTTGTGTCGGCCATCCAGAAGGTCTGCTGGTTGCGGCTTACGTCGCCAATGACCTCGGTGATGTAGCCCGTGATGGTATATGTCTCGGTGGAAGTTGCTCCGTCGGCCAAAGCCTTGGTCAGCTCGGCGGCTTGGGCACAAGTCACCGGCGTGCCTTCATTCGTTGAAGAACCGCCGTCACCGCTCGTGCTGCTGCTCTTGTCAGGCAGGTTGAAGGGAGCGGGAACGTCAACACAGCTGCTGAAGGCAAATGCTGTCAGCAACATGAGTGCAAATACTTTGAAAGTCTTTTTCATAATGTATGTCTGTTTTTATATGTTTCTATCTTCTTTGTTTTCGTTATTTTGTCCAAGCCAAGTCGCTCTGTGTGCGGGCAAGTATCTGCCAAGTGCCACGATAGATGGTGGCAATGCCATAGAGCTCGACGGTTCCTTCGGGGATAGCCACGCCCTTGAATGTGGCATAGGTGCTGGTGCGGAGCACGCACTTGCTGCCAGCATTGCCGCCCGAGAGCGTTCGGTTCACGCAGTTGCTCACAAGGCTGACCGAGCCGTCGTCGGGAGCAATGATGGGTGTGCCTTCCCTGCCGATGGTCACTCCGCTAAGGCGAACCACTCTTCCTGCTTGCTGAGCCATCGTCTTGCTTGCATCGAAGTCGAGCGTGTCGACCTTCATTGTGCCAAAAGCCAAGGCTTCGGAACTATTGTCCATGATGAGGCGGACGTGTTGCTTCCAATCGGAAAGCTCCATGCGTCCGAGGCCACCGTTGTAGAGGCCTCCTATCTGTGCCTGATTGCCATAGCCTCCGATGTAGAGATCTTTGAGGTTGATGAGAAGTTTCTGTCCGACGGGCATCATTGCTCCCTGGTCGGAGCCGTTGATGCCGATGATGATGCCGCCCGTCTCATCCTGTACGGAGAGTTGCTTGTAGAGGTTGTCGCCATAGTCGTTGCCGTTGACCACGCATCGCAGCCAGAGGTCCTCCGTTATCTGTTTGTAGTTGTCGCTGCTGATGGTGTTGGCATACCTTGTTTGCAGTTCGGCAATGGTGACGGTTGTGCCAGCCTCGAGGCTGTTGTTGCCATAAGGGATGCCTTCGGGCACGTCCCAGTCTTTGTTCTGGCAGGACGAGAAAGCAAAGACGCCTGTCAGCAGAGCGATGATATATGTGTGCTTGTTCATTGTGTTGCTCTTATATAAATATAAATAATGTATGAGGAATTAGAATCGATAGTTCAGATTGAGCATGAAGTTGAAGCCCTGAGCATAGAACTTCTTGGCGTTCTTCTCGAAGTTGTAGGTGCGAGGCTTGGTCGTCACTTCTGTGCCTGTGCTTTCCGTCTCCGTCACGCTGTAGTTGCTTCGGCTCTGTTCGTAGCCGCCCGTCGTGATGTTGCGGCGGTTTGTGAGATTGCAGAGCTGAAGGTTGACGCTGAGGGGATGGTGGAAGACATTGAACTGCCTGCCGATGCTTGCATCGAGCATGAAGCCGCCGTTGCCTTTTGCCTGGCCCGGCACGTCGTACTCGCCGGCATGATAGCGACCTGCATTCCTGAGGTTGGTCTCGTAGCGCATGTTGGTGCTGTAGGAGAGGTAGATGCGGTCGTAGTAGTTGCCGGTCAAGCCAAGGTACCAACGTTTAATGCGATAGTTCAGGCCGAGGCTTGCTGCTGCCAGAGGCGTACCGCTCACGCGCATTCCGTCGTTGTGGCAAATCTCCTCATGCATTTCTCCGGAGGTACTGTTCATCCAGTTGACGTTAGTATTGTCGGTGTATTTTGCCTCGCTGTAGGTTCCGAGAGCTACGAGGTCGAGGTTGCTGGCAAGCCTTACCTTCAGTCCGAGCTCTACGCCGGCATATTCTTTCTTCACACCGGTGAGGCTGTTGTAGGAGAAGCTGTTGCTGTCGTCGTTGTAGAACTGTTGCCATTCGTTGCCATCGTGCATGTAATAGTAATAACCGCTCAGGTTGAGGCGGAACCACTTGTTGCTGATGGCATAGCCAAGCTCAGCGCTGAGCACCTTTTCGTTGCGGAGGTCTTGCACGAAGTCATTGTTCATCTCGGGGCACATGAAGGCGACTGCTGCTCCGGGCGCACGGAGTTCGTAGCCCAGGCCTGCGGTGATGGCGTGCCCTCTGCCGAGGTTGATGGTGGAACCCATCTTCATGCCTCCGTCGAGGAAGTGGGCGATGCTGCTCTTGCCATAGCTGTTGTCCTGGAAGAGGCCGTTGCGCATGAAGCCTTCGCGCCACATACGTCGACCGCCAATCTTGCCTGTGATGAAGCTATGCATGATGCTGCGGTCCATGGTGAAGCTTGTCCAGAGCTTGACGTCCTGGTTCCAGAGGTCGTAGTCGTAGCCGTAGCGGTCGCCCTCGATGAGTTTCTGATAGCCATGGTTGACGTCGTACATAGCTTCGGTCGAAGTTTCCTGATAGTCGCCCACGAGGTAGGTGTTGGTGTTGTGGAAGTATTGTCCGCCAAGGAGGTCTTCTACAGTCCTGTAGTGCGAGCCGCGGTTGCTGAGCAGCTGTACGCCTGCGCTGAACTTGGCACCTGGCTTGACGTTCCACTCGTAGGTGCTCGAGAGGTTGGACATGAGGTGATTGTTGTGACGGGCTTCTATCCAGTAGATGGCGTCTGCACCGATTTTGTTGAGCTGTGTGTTGGCAAAGTAAAGCTCGTCGAAGTTTATCTGACGATAAGGTTCGTCCTGCCAGTTGTCGTAGGCCGTCCAGAAGGCAGCATTGTCGTAGCTGTAGTCGCCGTCGCGTCCCCATACATCATAATTGTACGAAGGGAAGCGCTTCCAGTAGTCGGGATGCGGGTTGGTGCCGCTGTAGTTGAGCTTCGTACTCTTGTACTCGGCAAACTTGAGGAAAGCGCTTGTGGTGAGCTTCATGTTGTCCTTGATGTTGTAGTCCCAAGTGATGAGGAAGCTCGGCTCATAGTTCGTGACGACGCGGCTGGCGCGCTTCTTGCCACCCTGATAGCCCCAGTAGGGGTTATACTGGTAGTCGTTGGCAAGCCAGTATGCTTCGTCTGTGCTTGCACCGGCCGTGGCGCGTTCTGTCGGGCTGCACCATGCGGCGATGTTGAGCGAGTGCCTGTCGTTGATGAGCTTCTGGGCGGACATGAAGAAGGAGAGGCTATTGTAGAAAGTACCTTTGATGGCAGCCGTCCGCATGTTCGACCATCTGTAGCCAACGGTGCCGAAGAAGGCCCATCCGCTCTTGCTCAGTCCTGTGCCATAGCTGTACATGGCACGGAGCGTGTAGTTGCGATTGGCACCGGAGAGCGTCACCTTGTGTCCGGCAGGCATCTGGCTGGCGCGCAGATTGTAGTTGCTGCTACCTCCCATACCACTGAAGGAGAAGTTGTTGCCCTCGAAGGCTCCCACGTCGTCCTTGTTGCGCATGGCGTCGTTCATGCCGCCGATGGTGGAGTAGGAGAAGCGTCCGTTCTCCGGATTGTTGACCTGTACGCCGTTCATGTAGATGTCGTTGAAGGCATTGTCCAGTGCGCGATACTTGAACCAGATGCCGCTCCAGGCCCATCCGATTTGGCTTTGATAGACGTTGGTGGTGGAGTTGATGCGGATGACGTCGGACGTGATGTCGTCATTCTCGCCGAGCTGCGACTCGGTGAAGGTGAAGTTGCTCTCGTCGTCCAGCAGCTCTTGCTCCATCGTGCTCAGCGAATCCACGCCAGCCGTCTCGTAGGTCTGTGCGTGGCTAAATGGCGTTGTCGCAAGGAGCAACGCCAATAGCAGATGTCTCTTTTTCATGTATGATTTTATGTTTATTTTAATTTATTATGGTGCAAACTTATAAAAAATTATGCTATCTTCGGCAAGTTGCTGCATATTTTTTTCCTTAATTGCATTTTCTACCCGAAAAAGCATTAACTTTGCGCTGTCAAGAGACAAGCTACACACGATATTTAACTCAAATCAGACATGAAACATACCTTCTTTCTCTTCGTTGCAGCACTTCTTTTGTGCTCGGGTCTTGCCGACGCCCAGTCGCGCAAGCTCATGGTCCACGCCGTCGGCTTCTACAATCTGGAGAATCTCTTCGACACTTGCCACGATGCGCACAAGAACGACTACGACTTCCTGCCCGACGGCTCTTACCATTGGGACGGGCAAAAGTACTCCAACAAGCTGGCAAACATGGCTCGCGTGCTTTGCGACATGGGCACCGACAAACTTCCCTACGGCGCGAGCATCATCGGCGTGAGCGAGGTGGAAAACGACAAGGCGCTCGACGACCTGATGGCCGTGCCCTGCATGAAGCAAAGGGGCTACAAGTATGTCCACCTCGAAGGCCCCGACAAGCGAGGCGTGGACTGTGCCCTCATCTACAACCCTAAGGCTTTCCACATCGAAAAGGTGTTCCACAGGCTCTACGTCTTTGAGAACGGCGACACGGCTCGCCAGACGCGTCCTTTCCTCTGCGTGCAGGGCCGACTGGCGGGCGACAAACTCACCGTCGTGGTGTGCCATTGGCCGAGCAGGGCGTCGGAAGGAGTCTTCCGCGACGCAGGCGGACGCCAGGTTCGTGCTCTGACCGACAGCATACGGCAGGCCGATCCCGGGCAACGCATCATGGTGATGGGCGACATGAACGACGATCCCGACAATACCTCGATGGCAAAGTACCTGGGAGCCAAGCGCAAGATGAAGGAAGTGGGCGACGGCGACTTCTACAATCCTTGGTGGGACGTGCTGCGGAAGAAGGGGCAGGGCACGCTCAGCTTTCAGGGCGGATGGAATCTCTTCGACCAGATTGTCCTCTCGCGCAATATGCTCGACACGGATGGGACGAAGCAATACGACGGACTGACACTCTACGATTACAAAATCTTCCGCCGCGACTACCTCCTACAGCAGGAAGGAAAATATAAAGGTACGCCCAAGCGCACGCACGCGGGAGGGGTTTGGCTCAACGGATTCAGCGACCACCTGCCCACCGTCACTTATCTCGTCAAGGCCACCAAGTGACTTCCCAAAGCCATGTGCCTGCAAAGTGGACATGACAAAGTGGCAAGAAAAAGAATAAATTGTAAATCTCAAATTGCTAAAATGCAAAAATCTTCGTACCTTTGCAGCCGCAAAACGCAGAAGATACTTTAGTTATATAAATAGTTAAACAGTAAATTATCATGACAAGTTACAAAGAACTCGGACTTGTGAACACCCGTGAGATGTTCAAAAAGGCAGTTGCTGGCGGCTATGCCATTCCAGCTTTCAATTTCAATACGCTCGAGCAGATGCAAGCCATCGTGCAGGCAGCCGTAGAGACTAAGTCTCCCGTCATAATGCAAGTGAGCAAGGGCGCACGTAACTACGCCAACGGCACCATCCTCCGCTACATGGCACAGGGTGCTGTGGAATATGCCAAGGAACTCGGCTGCGAGAATCCCCAAATCGTGCTCCATCTGGACCACGGCGACAGCTTCGAGCTTTGCAAGGACTGCATCGACAACGGCTTCTCCAGCGTGATGTTCGACGGCAGCGCTCTCCCCTACGAGGAGAACATCCGCATCACCAAGCAGGTGGTGGAGTATGCTCATGCCCACGACGTGACCGTAGAGGCTGAGCTGGGCGTGCTGGCCGGCGTAGAAGACGAGGTTCAGGCCGAGAAAAGCCACTATACGAAGCCCGAAGAGGTCATCGACTTCGCCACACGCAGTGGTTGCGACAGCCTCGCCATCAGCATCGGTACGAGCCACGGCGCCTACAAGTTCACTCCCGAGCAGTGCACCCGCGACCCGAAGACCGGCAGGCTCGTGCCTCCTCCATTGGCCTTCGACATCCTGCACGAGATTGAGAAGAAGCTCCCCGGCTTCCCCATCGTGCTCCACGGCTCAAGCTCCGTGCCTCAGGAAGAGGTGGACACCATCAATGCCCACGGAGGCAAGCTGCCCGACGCAGTAGGTATCCCCGAAGAGCAACTCCGCGAGGCTAGCAAGAGCGCTGTCTGCAAGATCAACATCGACAGCGATAGCCGTCTGGCCATGACCGCTGCCATCCGCAAGCACTTCGACGAGAAGCCCGGCGACTTTGATCCCCGCCAGTATCTCAAGCCCGCTCGCGAGAACATGAAGAAGATGTACATCCACAAGATTGTAGAAGTGCTGGGCAGCAACAACAAGCTCTAATCAACAAGGCTACGGGCGACAGCGACTGACATTCAGTCCTGTCGGACATCACAAGGCACATTCTCTGCCGTCATCCCATTCGGGAAAGGCGGCGAGAATGTGCCTTTTCTTGTATCCTGATGCAGGATGATCCTCTCCAAGCCACATCGTCATGCTTCTTTCGGCACGCCCTTGCAGCTCTGGCAGCCTTTTCTTTTTCCCAACATCGCACAGGGTGTTGATTGCAGCATCATGACCATGCAATTGCTGCATCATCATGAAGCAATTGCTGCATCATGATGAAGCAACGATAACCCTTCGCCCTTTTAGGAACCATGATACGCCGGTGGATTCACATCCCTGTGGCGTTTCAAGAAGAAAAACAGGCGGTGGAGACGCTTTCCGCAGGCCCCGAATGTTGCAAATGAGAGAAAATAGTCGTACCTTTGCACGCGATTCAAAACAAAACGGCAATCAGTACATGGCAGAAAGAAAGACAATAGGCATCCTGACGGCGATGAGCGTGGAGTTTCGACAAGTGGCCGCCATGATGCAAGAGACGCAAACAGTAAGCTCCGGCCCGCAGGAATTTCTCGTAGGCAGGGTGGGAGAGAACCGGGTGGCACTGCTTCAATGCGGCATAGGCAAGACGAATGCCGCCACGGGCGTCACCAATCTCATCATGACCTTCCGCCCCGACTGCGTCATCTCCACCGGAGCGGCAGGAGGAATCGACGCGAAACTGGGCGTGATGGACGTCGTTGTGGGTAGCGAGGTCTGCTATCACGACGTCAATTGCGGCGACAACTGCGACCCGGGCCAAGTGCAAGGCCTGCCACGCCACTTCGTGGGCGACGAAAGGCTCGTCGGCATCGCCACAGCCCTGCAGACCGACGTCCGCATCGTGCCGGGTCTCATCTGCACGGGCGACCAGTTCATCACCAATCGCACGGAGCTCGACGTCATCAAGCAGAAGTATCCGCAGGGACTCGCCGTCGACATGGAAAGCGCAGCCATTGCCCAGGTCTGCTACCTCTGGCAAGTGCCCTTCCTCAGCTTCCGCATCATCAGCGACACCCCTGGCATCAAGGGACACTTCGACCAGTACCTTAACTTCTGGGAAACGATGGTCGACAAGAGTTTCAGCGTTACGAAAGAGTTCCTGAGCAACATCTGATGGACACAGAGCCCCTGACGTCCTCAAAGAACTCTGAGCCCTTAAAGTCCTCATCGACCTTAATGGCCATAAAGTCCTGAATAAGATTACAATGACCGGCGAACTGCTTTCACTCCTTGTGGCTGTGATGTGGACCTTCACAGCCATCTTTGCCGAGATAGCCAGCAAGCGTATGGGCACGCTCGTGCTCAACGTTTGGCGCATGATTCTCACCATTCTCCTCCTCGGCCTCCTGCTCTGGGTGAGTTGCGGAAAGCCTTGGCCGCAGCACACCACGCCCGAGGTGTGGAAATGGTTCCTGGCCAGCGGCTTCATGGGCTTCGTCTTCGGCGACTACTGCCTCTTCAACGCCTACATCGTCATTGGCAGTCGCTACGCACAGCTCTTCATGACGCTCGGATGCCCCTTTGCTGCCATCACAGCCTGGCTCCTTTTGGGCGAAACGATGGGGCCTCTCGCTTTGCTCGGCATGGCCGTCACGCTCACGGGCATCGGCATCTCCATCCTCGGAAAAGACGATTCGGGCAGCCGCCACGTCACATTGCCGCCACGAGGCATCCTCCTCGGCATAGGAGCCGGTTTGGGACAAGGCGTAGGCATCGTCCTGAGCAAGCAGGGAATGCTTCACTACAGCGCTGCAGTCCCTGCCCAGGCCACCGACGTCGCCGCCATGATGCCCTTCGCAGGCACACAGATACGCGCCATGATGGGGCTTCTTGCCTTCGGCACCTCGCTCCTCCTGGCACGCAAGTTCGCCAGCTTCCTCCGCGCAGCCACCGACCTTCGCGGTGCCGCAGCAGCCGTCGGAGCCGTACTGCTCGGACCCTTCTTCGGCGTCAGCTTCAGCCTTCTGGCCGTAAGCATGACCAACACCGGCGTGGCACAAACGCTCATGGCCCTCACGCCCGTCTTCATTCTCTGGCCCTCCCGACAGATTTTCGGCAAGAAGGTTAGCCTTCAGGAAGTCGTCGGCGCAGTCATTGCCGTGGCAGGAGCATCCCTTTTCTTCATCTAAAAGCATAATTTTACGCCTTTAGCAAATATTTTTTCGCATTTAGCTTTTCACTTTTCGCTTTTCTTCGTACCTTTGCATCCGTTTTAGGCAAAAAGGAGAGATGCCAGAGTGGTCGAATGGACCGCACTCGAAATGCGGCGTACTCTTACGGGTACCCTGGGTTCGAATCCCAGTCTCTCCGCATTTTAGGTTAACCAACTGCCTAAACAAACGCTAACACACTTTGTTTTAGCATAAAAGGAGAATCCAAAGAGGTTCTTCTTTTTGTTTTTTAGCGAAAATTCATTATAGATTAATTATAAAACGGTTTTGAAATTAATTACATTATATAGGTCTGAGTACAAGTTTTCCTCATGCAAACATGAAAACATTGTTCATAGCCAATCAAGAACAACTGTTCTTTAGCCTCTAACTTTCTTTTGCGTCGTTCCTGAATGCTCTTGGGCTCATACCTTTATGCCGCTTGAAAAACTTGCTCAGCGAGGGGACATCGGCAAAGTGCAGACGGTCGGCTATCTGCTGCACGCTCAGGGTTGACGTGCGCAGACCACTTCAGCGAAGAGATGGGCTGGGTGGAGAAGTTCACCGAGCGTATCCTTGACCTTGGAGGCGACGTGAAGTTTGAAGGTATGAAGAGCCGCGAGCTCATCAAGAACCCCATCGAATACGTCAAGGCTGACCTCGCCATTCAGCAACCGGGCGTGGAACTCCTGCTCAAGTGCATGGAAACCGTAAAGGACGACCCCACCACCTACGACATCATGAAGGACTACCTCAAGGACGAGGAAGAAGACCTCTACTGGAGCCAGGGCGCACTCGACATGATGGAGTGCATCGGCATACAGAATTGGCTGTTCACGCAAGTGTAATGAAAAGATAAACAGTGAAAAGCTAAAGAGTTAAAAGATGAAGGTTAATCCTTTATTAAAGGTACGGTCATCCTTTAACTCTTTAACTTTTTTAATTCTATACATTATATATTATTAATCAAAACTTCGGGTTAAGAGGTTTCTGCCACGAAGTGACAATCATCTATGTTTATAGCTCCAGGAACATCAATTAGTAGATTGCCATTTACTAACGTGTGGATTTCGATTTATTCACGTGTGGATTTCGATTTATTCACACGTGGATCCTCACAAACTGAGTAGAACTCCCGAAAAATAAATTAAATTATTACATTATGGAATCAACAAAGAAAGTTTACGAGTTCCTGGAGAATGCCAAGACATTCTACCTGGCAACCGTCGAGGGCGACCAGCCTCGCGTTCGTCCCTATGGAGCAATGCTCTACTTCGAGGACAAAATCTACATCATGGCTTTTGGCAAGACCAACGCCACGCGTCAGATTGCTGCCAACCCTAAGGCAGAAATCTGTGCCTTCAAGGGCAAGACGCTCCGCATCGAGTGTACGCTCGTCGAGGACAATCGCCCTGAAGTAGGCAAAGCGCTGGTGGACAAGATGCCTGTGCTGAAGCCTGCGCTCGGCGAGAACGGCGAGAATGGCGTGATGTACTATCTCAAGGATGCCAAAGCCGACTTCTTCCAGATGATGGAACTTGTGGAAACTGTGACATTCTGAACTCCAAAACATCATAAAATCATCATGAAAGAACAAGTATTGAAAGCCATGCGCGAGGCAGGAAAGCCTGTTTCGGCCGGCGAAGTGACGACGGCTCTCGGAGCCGACCGCAAGGAAGTGGACAAGGCATTTGCCGAATTGAAGAAAGAAGGCGCCATTGTGTCGCCTGTCCGCTGCAAGTGGGAGCCTGCTAAGTAAATTTATAAAGGAAAAGGTACGAGGATTCAAGAAATCTTCGTACCTTTGCATTCATGGAAACAATAGCCATAGGATTGCTCATCCCCCTGCTGGGCACGATGCTCGGCTCCGCGTTCGTCTTCTTCATGAAGGACGAGATGCCCGAGCGCCCTAAGAAGGCTTTGCTCGGTTTTGCTTCGGGTGTGATGGTGGCAGCGTCTGTTTGGTCGCTCCTCATCCCCGCCATGGAGATGGAGGAGGGCAGGGGAGCATGGTCCGTTCTGCCAGCCGCAGCAGGTTTTCTGCTGGGCATTGGCTTCCTGCTTTTCCTTGACGAACTGACGCCTCACCTGCATCCTGGCAGCAACAACCCGGAGGGTCCTCGTTCGCGCCTCTCACGAACCGCCATGCTTGCGCTTGCCGTCACCATTCACAACCTGCCCGAAGGCATGGCCGTCGGCGTGGTGTTGGCAGGTGCAGGACAAGGCGCATCGGGCATCACCATGGCTTCGGCCGTGGCAGTTTCGCTGGGAATTGCGATACAGAATGTGCCCGAAGGTGCCATCATCTCCATGCCTATGCGGGCAGAAGGAAACAGCCGGTGGCGTTCTTTCGTGCTCGGAAGTTTGAGTGGAGTCGTTGAGCCAATAGGCGGACTGGCGGTCATCTTGCTCGCCTCCGTGCTCATGCCCGTCCTTCCCTACATGTTGGCCTTTGCCGCCGGCGCTATGTTTTATGTCGTCGTCGAAGAGCTTATCCCCGAGGCTTCCACTGGTCGGCACTCCAATCTCAGCACCATCGGCTTTGCCGTCGGCTTCGTCTTGATGATGGTGCTCGACGTTGTGATGGGGTAATTTTATTATTGACCATTGATCATTTTCTATTGAATAACAAACAGAAAACTATACATATATGGAAACAATCTATGATTTCAAAGCCCTGACAAGCAAGGGCAAAGAGGTGGACTTCGCTGCGTTCCGTGGAAAGGTTCTGCTCATCGTCAACACGGCCAGCAAATGTGGCTTCACGCCTCAGTTCGCCGGGTTGGAGGAACTTAACAAGAAGTACAGGGACAATGGACTGGCCGTCATCGGCTTCCCCTGCAACCAATTCAAGGAACAAGATCCTGAGGGCGACGAGAAGATTGAGGAGTTCTGCCAGCTTAACTATGGCGTCACCTTCCAGATTATGAAGAAGGGCGACGTGAACGGCTCTGCCGCCGAACCCATCTTCGAGTTCCTGAAGGCTCAGGCTCCCACGGAGGAATACCACGGCCTGAAGGCGAAAGCTGCCAAGACGCTCTTCAAAGCCATCAGCACAAGCGTGGAGAAGGACAGCGACATCAAGTGGAACTTCACTAAGTTCCTCATCTCAAAGGACGGCAAGACCATCAAACGCTATGCTCCCACCACAGAACCCAAGGACTTCGAGAAGGACGTGGAGGCGATGCTAGCAGAGTAACAAACGACTCATTCCCAAATAACACTAAATCATGGAAATCAAAGCACTCAGGATGTTCGACGGAGGGTTCATGAATCAGCCCTTCGCTTTCGGCGGAGAGGAAGGCAAAGAAGCCTTCGACGAACAAATCATCTATCGCAGTTCGCTGCAGAACTTTCTTATCGACACGGGCCAGGAAGTCATCCTTGTCGACACAGGCTTCAAGGCCAGCTACACCGCCCCTGCCAAGAAATTAGGCGCACCGCTCTACATGGGCGAGAAGGTGATGGACTATATGGACGCCTTCGCCGCTCTTGGCTACAAGCCAGAACAGGTGACGAAGATCCTCATCACGCACAAACATCCCGACCACAGCGATTGCATCGGATACTTTCCGAACGCTAAAATCTACATCGGAACGGAGGATGCCGACGCCATGAAGCTGGAGGGAGAGAACATCGTCCGTGCCCAGTTCGGCGAATCCTACAAGAATTTTCCAAACGCCCAGCAGGTGGCGCCCGGCATCTGGTTCGTCGAAGCCAAGGGACACACTAAGGGCAACAGCATTGTCATTGCCGAGGACGAAGGAATCTTCTACATGTTCCACGGCGACGTCACTTATTGCGACGCAGCTCTCAAGGCGAATAAACTCAGCATCGTCTTCGAGGACAAGGAAGCTGCACGCCAGACACTCGACCGCGTCCGCGAGTTCGTCAGCCAGAACCCCACCGTCTATCTCTCAACCCATTGCCCTGAGGGATACGAGAACCTGGAGTTGAAGCGCATCATGAAGCTTTGACGACAAAATCCCAGTGCCCTGAGCCTATCTCCCGCGAGAAAGTAGGAAGCAACACAACACCCTTCATGCCGACGGGCACACTCACCGACATCTTCAGCCGTCCGTCTGTAAGGCGGTCGGCACGAAGATGGACGACACCATACGGGCTCTCCAACGATGTTTCCACCCAGGTTATCTGTGGAGGAAGATGGGGTGAGAAGCAAACGAGGCGAGGGTTGTCGAAGCGGATGCCGCCGAGCCACGAATAAAGCCACGTCAGTCCGCCGCCAAACATCGGGTGGCAGTGGGAATTGCCGCCGTCCCATTGCTCCCAAGTCGTGGTGGCTCCTTGTTCAATCCAATGGCCGAAGGAAGGAAAGTCGCGCTGCAGGTAGGCTGAGAGCGCTTCGTTGGCAAGGCCGGCGCGGTCGAGTACGTCGAAGAAGAGCTTCGTGCCGAAGATACCGGTGTAGAGATGTCCCTTGCTTTCCTGCAAGTCGCGGCGCAAGGCTGCTGCGATGTTGCTGTCCTGCAACATATCGAACGCAAATATGTTGGAGCCTGCCGGTCCATAACTGCCCGTTTCCGTATTGTAGAAACGGCGGCGGAAAGCCAACCTTGTTCGCTCCTCGATGGCAGAGAAGCGAGTTTTGTCATCATCCTTGCCGAGCACCTTTGCAATGAAGGACATCCGCTTGGCACAAAGCCAATAGAAATAAGTATGGACGAGTGCATTGGACGGCCGAACGTCGGTGGGTGTACACCATTCGCCAAGGTTGCACCAGTAGGTCATGTCGTTGTTCGGCTGATAATGCTGTTCCATTGTTCCGTCATCGCCGACCCATGTGGCGAAATAGTCCATGAGCCGTAGCATCGAAGGGTAGTTCTCCCGGAGGACAACGGTGTCGGCATAGCACAGAAAGTAGTCGGATGGCATCAGAACCATTGCCGCGCTCCACGGTACACCACCGCCGCAACCAGGTTGCCAGGGTGCTCCGAAGGGCACAAAGCCTGTCCGAGGGTTCTGAGCCAAACGCATATCGGCAAACCACTTACGGTAGAGTGCCCTGGCATCGAAGGTCTGCATCACCATCTGGGCAGCGACTTGTCCGTCGCCCAAATAGGCTGAGCGTTCCCGATGCGGGCAGTCGCTGATGATGGAGCCGTGGGCATTGTCCAAAAGGGTGCGCCGCCAGATGCGATGTATCTGTGTGAGCAGGCTGTCGGAGCAGGCAAAGAAGCCCGTCTGCCGCAGCTCTGTGTTAACAGCCTCGGCATATATCTCAAACCCTTCCGCTGCCTTGTCTTCTGCGGAAGGCACATTGTCGGGACCAAGGCCTTTGATTTCCACCCGACGGAACACGAACCATGTGAAGCGAGGATGATAGTTCTCCTTGCCGTCCCCTTTCATTATATATATATTCTCGCCGTTGGGCGATTCCGACAAATACCTTATCTCCACGCGCTGCCCTGCCTTGCCGCTGATGCCTTTGAGATGAACCCATCCGGACACTTCTTCTCCGAAATCAAAGCGCCAGGTTCCGTCGTCGAGGCGTTCGGATGTCCTGGGGAGGAGGCGTTGGCAGACCTTGTCGGCGGGCGACGTCTGTGGCTCTAACGGTCCTTGAGGCGCGTCGCAGAGGAGTGCCTTGCCTGCCATGCTCCAGTCGGCTTGGTCGTGGAGCCTTGCGTCGAACGTCTCGCCGCCGTAGATGCTGCTGTGGGTGATGCCGCTCGGTTTGGCAAGCCAAGTGCCGTCGGTGCCGACGATACGCTTGGAGCCGTCGGCATAGGTGAGATGCAGTTGTGCTATGAGGCGTGGCTTGCCGTAGGGCATGGCAAAGCCGTTGCCTGAGCCAAAGAAGCCGTTTGCGAGCCATACATCGAGGAAGTGCCTGCCCGGAGGGAGTAGGGGAGTGAGGTCATATCCGAGGTAGAGGCAGCGATAGCCAGTGAACTCATTGTCGATGGCCACGCGTGTCTTCTCGATGTCGTTGCGGTGCGTGTAGTCGGTCTGTGCAGGGACGAGGACATCGTCGCTCACCTTCCGGCCATCGACGTACAGCTCGAAGTAGCCAAGTCCGCAGATGAAGACGTGGGCATCCGCGAGTGGTTTGTCTATCACCACCTCTTTTCTGAACAACGGCGCCTCGCTGTCGGATCCTATCCACCTTGCCTGCCACTCGGAGGGCTGCAGGGCTGTGTGGAAACGCGCCGGCTGGCTCCATGCGGAGCGACGGCCGCGTCGGTCCCAAACCCGCACGCGCCAATAGCAATCGGCGTTGCTCGCGAGCGGTTTGCCTCCGTAGCGTATGTGCTGACTCTCGTCGCTTCTCGTCCGATGCGAGTCCCATAAGTCTGCTTTGCCTTGGAGGAGATTGTCTATCGACGTGGCCACTTGTATCTGATAGGCTGTCTGGCGTTGGTTTCTCTCGTCGGCTTCGGCGATATTCTGCCACGACAGTCTTGGCAACCCTGTGCCGACGCACATCGGGGCGGCAAGGTCTTCGCACTCCAGGCGGGTGGCACGGATGCGAGCCGACGAGGATTCGCAGGCGAAGAGCGCGATGAGGAAGAAGATTAGTTTAGGCATAGTATGTAATAGAGTTGAAAAATTGAAAAGTTGAAAAGGTAAAAAAGGTGAAGAAGTTGAAGAGGCTTGAAATCTCCGCGTGCGGCGTTTGGCATCTCCGCGTGCGGCGTTGGCAATCTCCGCGTGCTGCGTTTGCAATCTCCGCGTGCTGCGTTTGCAGACAGACCATTCCAGCCCCCTCCAGTCCTCCTCCGAGGGGGAGGAGACTCGCCGCGAAAGCCCCTCCCCCCTTGGCGGAGGTTGGGAGGGGGCTGGCTTTTTAACTTTTCAACTTTTAAACTTTTCAACTTTTTATCTCAATGGGATGACGAGCGTCTGGATGGACAGTTCGGGCAGTTCTATGTGGAGTTTGCCGTCTTTCAGCCTGAGCTTTGCCGGGACCTCGGCCATGTCTTCCGACGGCGACGTGCGGTAGATTTTTGCTTTCCTCAGCCTTGGCCTGAAGCCGCTGAACGCGATGTCGTGGACCGCCTCGTCGCCTTCCCGCCTGAGCAGCACCAGCACCAAGGTGTCACGCTCGGGACTGACGGCGGCCAGGGCCTGCGGACACGAGGTCTCCACAATGTCGTAGCCGCGCTTGATGAAGCGGGTGCATTGCTGACGGACGTAGAAGTTTTTCACTCGCTCGTAGGTCTGACTCTGGAAACTCCCGCGGATGGTACACCACTGGTCGCTCTTTTCCTCCACGTATTGCCAGTCGAGCCATGCCTCGGGCTGTAGGTGTCGGATGTCGTCGAACAGACGTCCGGCCAACTTCAAGTTGCCCTCGATGCCATTCCCTCCGGAGCCTGTCTCGCTCATCCAGAAGGTGATGCCGCTCTCCTTCACCATTTGCGAGAGCCTGGCACGCTGTTCGTTGGTACCGTCGTAGGTATGCGTGTTCCACTGCCCAATCATCGGGAGCACACCGGCCGCACGGTAGGCTTCGAAGGCTTGGATGGAGTGGGCAACGCAAGTCTCGTCGGAAGCAGAGACAACGGTGCGAAGTCCCGACTGCCGGAGGATGGGAGCCAACACCCTGAGGAATGCAATCTGCGAGGCAACGTCGAAGTGGCAGCCTTCCTGCGAGCCTCCTTGGTTCCAGTAACTCGTCAACGGCTCATTGAAAGGTTCGAGCGTCTTGAACTCAATGCCGTAAGTCTCCTTGTAGTGCTTGCAGACGTCCACAAGGTAGTGGGCAAACTCCTCATAGTATTCAGGCTTGAGGTTGTCTTTCGAGGCGTCGGCATTGCCAGCCACACATCCGCTGACGGTCATGTAGTAGGGTGCCGAGTTGCTGAAAGCTTCAAACACGGCATCGGGACGTTTCTCTTTGATTTTGAGCAGAATCTTTCGCTGTGCCGCATCGCGTTCCCAGTGATAGCGGTCGCCGCTGAAGTCCTTGAAACCCTCCATCTCGGCCCTGAGCCCCTTGCCCGCCGCCATGTGATGCGGAGTGCAGTGGCGGTTCTCAGGGTCCTCGCCTCCGCCGATATTGTAGCGGAAATGACTGTAGTTAAGCCCGTCGGGACTGACCAGCCAGTCAACGATTTCGTCAATCTTCCTCTCGTCCCAGTTGCCACACTGCCCAGCCCACCAGCAGAGCGAAACGCCCCAGCCGTCCCAATGCTGGCGAATTTGCTGCGGACTGACGTTGTAGCTGACGGCAACCATGCGCGTCGAGAGCATAAAGCCAATAAAGAGAGCCGTAATACACTTTTTCATGAACAGATGATTTAAGGGCGTGGATGTACTATGCAAAGGTATGGAAAAGATTAGAGATTAGGGATTAGGGATGAGGGATTTTTTCTTCTTCGCAACATTTTTTTGCATTTTAGCTCTCATTTTTCACCTATCTTTTTTAATTTTTCATTATTCTTCGTATCTTTGCATCGCAAAACGAAGACCACCACAATGCTGCGACTACTATCCCTCTCCCTTTGCCTGCTCCTGTCTGTCAGCATTTCCGCTCAGCGAGCAAGCTTCGACATTATCCCACTGCCCAAAGAGGTGAAGGCAGACACCACGCGATTTTATTCCCTGACAGATGGCATGGGCATCGCCTACGATGCCTCCGACAACGAAAGTGCCCGCATCGCACAATTCCTCGCCGAATGGGTGAAGGAGGCCACGGGCTTGAGGCTATCGCTGACGCCTTCTGCCCAGGATGCTGCCTTGAGGCTGAAACTTCTCCCTTCCAAAAAGAATAAAAAAGGAAAGAAACAGGAGGCCATACCTTCTGAAAGGCAGAAGGAAGGCTACACCCTCAGCGTGACCGAGGCAGGCATCGACATCACAGCCAGCGAGCCCTCCGGCCTGTTCCGCGGTGCCCAGACGCTTCGCAAGGCACTGCCCGTCGTGAAGGACGCAAAGAGCATACAGTTGCCCCTCGCCACCGTTTCCGACCATCCGCGCTTCCCCTATCGCGGCGTGCTGCTCGATTGCGGCAGACACTTCTTCAGCATCGACTTTATCAAGCAGTTCCTCGACGCGATGGCTCTGCATGGATGCAACCAATTCCACTGGCATCTGACAGAAGACCAAGGCTGGCGCTTCGAAGTGAAAGCCTTGCCGCGGCTCGCAAAGGAGGGAAGTGTGCGCGAAAAGACAGTCATTGGACCCGGCAGGATGCGCATTTACGACAACATCCCCTACGGTGGCTACTATACACAAGAAGAGTGTCGAGAGATAGTGCGCTATGCTGCAGAACGCTACATCAACGTTGTGCCGGAAATAGACATGCCCGGACACATGCAGAGCGCGCTCCATGTCTTCCCGAACCTTGGCTGTACGGGCGGACCTTATCCCGTCGCCACCAATTGGGGCGTGATGCGCGACGTACTTTGCGGTGGCAATCCCGAGACATTGGAGTTCCTCAAGACCGTCTTCGGCGAGCTATGCGATGTCTTCCCGTCAGAGTTCATTCACATCGGAGGCGACGAATGTCCCAAAGAGAGATGGCAGAAATGTCCCAAATGCCAGGCCAAGATAAAAGAACTCGGCCTCGTGAGCGACTCAAAAGACAACGGTGAAGGCGGAAGAGGAAGCCAAGACGGTCGAACCGCAGAGAATAAGTTGCAGACTTACCTGAATCATGAGATAGAACAGTTCCTCGCTTCCCGCGGACGCAGTCTTATTGGCTGGGACGAGATACTTTCCGGCGGACTGACCGAAAAAGCCATCGTCATGTCGTGGCGAGGCACGAAGGGCGGAACTCAAGCTGCCAAGCAGAAGCACCGCGTCATCATGAGTCCCAATGTCTTTGCCTACATCGACCATCCGCAGCTCAAGGACTACGGAAAGCAACCGCGCACCACCGACAGCTATGTCGTGTCCTGCTCGAAGATGTACTCCTTCGAGCCACTCATCCCCGAAGAGTTGACCGAGGAAGAAAGCGAATACATCCTCGGCGTGCAGGCAAATCTATGGACAGAGCAAGTGGCTTATCCCGAACATGCCTTCTATCAGCTCTTGCCCCGACTGGCTTCGATGAGCGAAGTCGGCTGGTGTAGGCCGGAACAAAAAGACTTCGAAGACTTCAAATCCCGCCTGCCACGGCTCAAGAAGCTCTACGACAGGATCGGACTTCCCTATTGCCACGAAGTGGAATGAAGGTTTTTCTATTTTTAAGGATTAGGGATTAGAGATTAGGGATTAGGGTTTGAATGTAGGGATGCACTGTGGCGCGACTGTTAAATTGAAAAGTTGAAAAATAAGACGATACCATGACGATAAGAATCGTATTCACATTGCTCGGTTCGCTCGCACTGCTCATCTTCGGCATGAAGACGATGAGCGATGCGCTGCAGAAGATGGCCGGGCCGAAGCTCAGGCACGTTCTGGCTCGCATGACTACCAATCGACTGACCGGAATGCTGACTGGAATAGGAGTGACAGCAGCCGTGCAGAGCTCAACGGCAACGACGGTGATGACCGTCTCGTTTGTCAACGCCTCGCTTCTCACCCTTGCACAAGCCATCAGCATCATCATGGGTGCCAACATCGGCACTACACTCACGGCATGGATCATGTCGGCCGGCGTCTCGTTCAACATCGCGGATTTCGTTTGGCCGGCCTTCGTCGTTGCCATGTTTCTTATATATAAAAAGGAACACGAGACTGCGGGGCAGTTCATCTTCGGCGTGTCGTTCCTCTTCCTTGGCCTCGGCACGTTGCGTCAGACGGGCATCGACATGAATCTCGGAGAGAATGAGGCCGTGATAGGTTTCTTCAGTTCGTTCGACCCGGAAAGCATTACCACCACGCTGCTCTTCTTGCTCATAGGCAGCGTGCTCACCATGTGCGTACAGTCGTCGGCTGCCATCATGGCCATCACGATGATACTCTGCACGTCGGGAGCTCTGCCCATCTATCAAGGCATTGCCCTTGTCATGGGCGAGAACATCGGCACCACCGTCACCTCCAACCTTGCGGCCATCACCGCTTCCACTCAGGCTCGTCGCGCCGCCTTTGCCCATATGTTCTTCAACGTCTTCGGCGTCAGCTGGATGCTTTGCATCTTCCATCCCTTTGTTCGCTTCATCTGCCAGCTTGCAGGCTACGATGCAGATATGGACAAACAAGTGGTCGGAGCCGAAGCCTTCGCTGCCAATGCTGCCCGCTTGAGCGTAGTGCTCGCCACCTTCCATACTTGCTTCAACATCGTCAACACTGCCGTCCTCATCGGTTTCATCCCACAGATAGAGCGTTTGGTAAAGTGGGTCATCAAGGACAAGCCACAGAAGAAGACGGCCAGCCGCCTGCAATACATCGGCGGTGGTCTGATGCAGACGCCCGAAATCTCCGTGCTGCAGGCACAGAAGGAGGTGGTCAGCTTTGCAGAACGGATGCAACGAATGTTCGGCATGGCGCGGGCTTTGCTCGACGAAAAGGACAAGAAAGCCTTCGAAGCACAGGCCCTCGAAATAGAAAAGTACGAGGACATCGCCGACAACATGGAGATAGAGATAGCCAACTACCTCGACGAGGTGAGCAACGAGCACCTCTCGGACGAGACGAAAGGCAAGATACGCGACATGCTCCGCGAGATAGGCGAACTGGAATCCATCGGCGATGCCTGCTACAAGATATCGCGTGTGGCAACTCATCGCAGGGAAATCCGGCAGGACTTCACCGCACGGCAGTACGAAGGCCTGCACGACATGCTCCGTCTCGTAGGCGAAGCCATGACGCAGATGATGGTCGTGGTGAGCGGTCGGCGCGAAGACACAAGCATCGAAACCTCACGTGAGATAGAGCGCGACATCAATGCCATGCGCGACAAACTCAAGGCCGAAGGCATCCGCGACGCTGCAGCACACGAATACTCCTATGCCATCAGTTCCATCTACGCCGACATCATCTCGGAATGCGAGAAGCTGGGCGACTACATCATGAACGTCGTGGAAGCCCGCCTCGGCAAGAACATCCTCTCTTATCGCGGACTACAAATCAACACGGTGCGCAAGACGGTCGTCGTCGACGGAATGCCCTGTAGCCTCACGCGCACCGAGTTCGACATCCTCTGCCTGCTCCTGCAGAACCGCAACCAAGTGCTCTCGCGCGGAGAGCTCATGGAAAAGATATGGGCCGACGTCATTGTCTCTGAGCACACGCTCAACGTCCACATCACGCGCCTCCGTAAGAAGCTTGGCCCCTACGCAGTCAACATCGTCAGCCGCCAAGGGTTCGGCTACGTCTTTGAGACATGACGAAGCCTCCCTGACGCTCTATATAAGAAGATGTAGTGACGTGTGGCATCGCATCCGTCCATAAATGCCAATGCCAAATGGCTCCTGTAAAGTTCGCAAATTGCTCATGTGCAGTTTGCCAATTCCACGTGTGGATTCATCAAAACCCTCGTGTGGATTTTCTTCGCCCCACACGAGCCTTGAAGTCCAGACAGATAAAACCTGCCGAGACACACAATGAGAAGACGATAAATCCCAATCAGTCATTAGGATTTGGGGTAAAAGCAAACAAAAAGAGAAGCCCTCGCCTGTTGTATCAGATGAGGGCTTCTTCTTTTTAGGAATGCAGGAGCAACGATTATTTCATCAGGACTTTCTTCGTCGAGCCGTCGGAGTAGCGGATGATGTTGATGCCGCGTTGTGCCGACTGAAGACGGCGTCCGTTCGTGTCATAAACATCCTTCTTGCCTTCAGCAGAGCCTTGTGTAAGTTCGATGCCCGTCATGATAGCAATGTCGAACTTTCCCCAAATGGTATGCTCCTTGTACTGCTGATAGGACTCCTTCGGAACATACAGGGTAACATTGCTTACATTGACACTATTGAAAGAATTTTCGTTCACCACCGGCGGTTCCTCGACAAGACATTTAATCTCTTTCAGGCCGCTGCAGTCAGAGAAGGCAAAGTAGCCGATGCGGGTTACGCTGTTAGGGATGGTGACGGAGGTCAGGCCGGTGCAGCTTTGGAAGGCAAAGTCGTCGATGCTGGTCACGCTCTCGGGGATGGTGACGGAGGTCAGGCCGCTGCAGTACCCGAAAGCATTGTGGCCGATGCGGGTCACGCCTTCGGGAATAACAAGGTCTTTTATCTCCTCACCATTCAAATATAAATGATGAGCATAGTAAAGAGGATTGCTAAAATCATTAAAATTAAAATTGATATTGCACCATGCGGTTAAATCAGTAATATGGACAGAAGTCAGGCCGGTGCAGTTTTTGAAGGCATAGTCGCCGATGCTGGTCACGCTGTTACCGATGGTGACGGATTCCAGGTCGCTGCAATTATAGAAGGCCATGTGGCCGATGCTGGTCACGCTGTTCGGGATGGTGACGGTGGTCAGGTTTCTGCATTTATAGAAGGCATATTCACCGATACTTATAACACTCTCGGGAATGATGATGGTGGTTAGATATATGCAGTCTTCGAATGCTTCATCTCCGATACTGCTTACGCTGTAGTTAACGCCATCATGAGTAATAGTTTCAGGAATTATTTTTTTACCAGAATAATAACTACCAATAGGTTTTTTTGTTACTTCTGCCAACTGAGTCTTAGGAAATAATTTGTAATAGATGCCGTCTATCTCAACGGCGTCGGCATTGGCATTGACGCTTGCCAGCAGAGCAAGCATGGAAAGGAGAAAATGTTTTGTTTTCATGAGATGTATTTTTTTGCAAATTTGTTATCAATCATTTGTTTCAGTTCATTAGCGAGTTTGTTCCAGTCTGGCTCTTTCTTTGCTGTTCTTGCAACTCTCAGCTTTTGCCGGAGGAGATTCAGTCTGATCCATACGGTTGCGAATGTGTAGGCGAGATGTGCGTTTATGAAGTAGTGCATGGCATCCACGCCGACGCCGTCCGAGCGGCAGGCTGAGAAACAGATGTTTGCCTCGTAGGCACTCATCTCATTTTCAGACTCAATAGGTGTCCACACACCGTTCTCATAGACAAACATCGGCACGTTCTTTTGGTCTGGCAACTTGCCGTTGAAGAAGCGGATGTTGTCCTCGATGACTTCCGGCGTGTCGCCGCATGTGGCAATAAAGATGTTGACCTTCTTGAGCGGGCTTCTTGCCCGATAGTTAGGGATAATCACACGGATGTCTCCCTTGCTGTTGGGCAAAGACCCTGCCAGCTCTTCGACCAACGCACGCAGGGTGCTGGTCTTGCCTTGTCCGCCTCTGTCGTACAAGACAACAATCTCATCGAGTTTCTTATTCATAGGCTTTTTGTCTTTAATGTTGGTTTATAATAATAAATAATGTGTGTTGACTATCGGGCACAAAGAAAGCGTGGGACTGTATGTCACATCTCCAAGCTGAAGGTCCTGAGAAAACCTGGTCATAAAAGATGATATTAAAGCAGTTCCACGCTACCACGTGAAGCTGCTATGTCTATCTCTTTATGACCGTTGACCAAGATAAAGGTCTCCGAGGTTCTTTGCAAATCTTGAAAATTTCTCAGGTTCTCAGCTTGCAAGAAAGAGCATAACGCTTCGTTTATTTCCAATAAGTTTTGCCGGCCGCTGCCGTCAATCCCTGTCTTTGCCGGCTCCCGCACGAGGCGAAAGGCTGTGTGTGACACAGGGTATCACGCTGCAAATTTACGGAATTATTCAATACGTGCAAAGAATTTGCAGAATTATTTTTGTCTGATGCCAGTAGGGACGCGCCGTGGCGCGTCCGCCCGCCGCAAGAATAAATGTCACACAGAAAACACGGAAAACACGGAAAAGGTTTTGTGGTCTATTGTTTCTTGTTCGTGCGGATTTGCTTGTTCGTGCGGATTTGAAATCCGCACGCAGGGAGTATAGGTATTTGCAATCCCGACATAATTGTTTCAGCGCATTGCAAATGCTTATATTCAATGCTGTCGGACCAGCAAATCCGACAGAACGGGAAACTATTCTGCGAATCATATTAAGGAGTGCCCTATCGGGCAGAAATCTAACAAATCGATTCAAATCTGTCAAATCTTTATGATTTTTGCCTGTTGATTTGTTTGATTTGTAAAGATTTGAAAGATTTCTCGCCGCAGGCGACTAAACAAGAGTGCCTTTATACTCTTTCGAAACGTCAATTATTAAATACTGTCAGACCAGCAAATCCGACAGAACGGGCTTCTGTGCTTTCTGTGTGACATTTGCGGACGCGCCACGGCGCGTCCCTACAGGGCGACTGCTAAACACGTTTAGTTTCGAAAGTAAACACGTTTAGTTAGGCAATTAAACACGTTTAGTTTCGGAAGTAACCCTGCGACTTATTTTTACACGCATTGCAAATGCTTTTATTCCTCACCTGTTGGATTACAAATCCGACAGGACAAGACTACTTGACTACTGCCGAAAGATGAGTTAGTAAACTGGAGTTTATCCATTAGTAAATTGACGTTTACTAAGGAGTAAATGGCAATTTACTAACGGGTCGATTTCAGTTTTCATGTAGTCTGTCCGTTTCTTATGTAGGGACGTGCCGTGGCGCGTCCGCCTGCTGCGACACATTCTCTTCGGATGTACTTTCGCAGTCAAAACGGACACACCGCGGCGCGTCCCTACTTATACCGGAATGAGGTTATTGTAATTATTCCAATTTGTTTCTACTGCTATTTGCAAAAGCAATGTGAAAGGTCCGTCATGATTTCCATCGCCAGGTCTTTCTGACGATGACGTTTATCGCGTGGCTGATGGTACGCAAGTGGAAGTTTTTGCCCAACACTATCAGCAGGACGGCTGAGAGGATGAGCACAATGCCAATGACAAGACGCAGGGTGAGCGATTCGTCAAAGACCATCACACCGATGGCTACCGCGGTCAATGGCTCCAAGGCTCCCATGATGGCTGTAGGTGTGGCGCCCACTTCATGAACGGCAACGGTCATCAATACAAGCGAAAGCACCGTTGGCACCAGGCCAAGCCAGCAGGCAAAGAACCATGCACGGGGCGACGGCGGCAACATGAGATGCAGGTCGGGCGAGGTGAACGAATAGGCCAGCAACGAGAACATACATATCAGTAGGACATAGAACGTGAGCTTCAGCGATGACATGCGGATGCTCGACTGATTGACCACTACGATATAGACGGCGTAAGTCAGCGACGACACCATGACCAGAAGGACACCTGTCGCGCTGAGCGTTACGCCTGCATCGCCTCTGTAGAGCAAGCCTATGCCCGCTAAGGCAAGGATGATGGCCGTAACCGCCCGAGCAGTGACCTTCTCCCTGAAGCATGTAGCCATGATGACAGCCACCATCACGGGATAGACAAACAGGATGGTGGAGGCAATGCCGGCATCCATGAACCGGAAGCTCTGATAGTATGTAATGCTCGATGCTGCAAAGAGCACTCCGAGCGAGCCGTGCGTCTTCAGTTCTCTGCCGCTGATTCGGAAGGATTTGCGCTCCACAATCAACATCACAGCCAGCATCAGCACTGCCATGGAGAAACGATAGAAGAGTACGGACGACGTATTCACGCCCTCCTCGTAGAGCGGCAAGGCTCCGAACGGGTTGGTGCCATAACAGACTGCTGCCAGTATGCCGCAGACAATTCCTTTATGCTTCATTCGCTGCGGGTGGTCAGATGCTTTGGCCAATCTCGTAGGCTTCCTGAAGTTTTGGATTGCCTTCAATCTCACGGGCATCGTTCACGCCACCGCAGAAGAGCGTTCCTGCCAGCCGACTCTTGGGATAACAGTCAATCCAGCCCGTCAGTCCTGTCTCGGCACGTTTCGGTGTCTCGGCTTCATCTTCGGCAGCAGTGGTCAGCAGATAGACGTCACGGAACTGGTAATCCTGTTCGTACATCGCGTTCATGCGGTCGATGAGCGTCTTCATCTGGCCGCTCATTTCATAATAGTAGATAGGCGTTGCCCAGCAGATGACATCAGCCTTCAGCACCTTCTGCATGATGTCGTTCACGTCGTCCTTGATGGCGCAACGTCCAAGTTTTTGGCAAGCCAGGCATCCCTTGCAGAACTGTATGTCTTTGCCGACAAGCGAAATCTTCTCCACATCGTTTCCGGCAGCCTTGGCGCCTTCTGCAAATTTCTCAGCAAGCATGTCGCTGTTTGAGCCATGTCGCAGGCTCGTTGATATTACAATGACCTTTTTCATGTTTTTATGTTTATTTATTGTTCGCTAAATTGGATGTATATAAGTCTATGTCAGTCTTCAGACTCGCGATGGTGCAATTGCCGTCATCTTGCCGAGTCTCGACATCAGAACGATGTTCTCTAATTTTATCGAGGTGAGTGCCAATGCATTCTTCTGAGAAGGCGAGACAAACAAAGCGGATGGAGTCTAAATGCTGTTCATCAAAACTATCCTTCCCGTTGATTGGGACGATAGTAGAGGTGAGTGGAGGTCAGAGGTTTGTGCGCTTCACGTCGAAGAGATAGGACACCTTGGCAATGATGGTGCTGTTGGCGCTGCGGGAGAAGGGGTCCTTCTTCGTGCTGCCGAAGATGTCGCTCAGTCCGTAGTAGTAGCGCCCTTCGAGGATGAAGTGATGCCCCGTCTTGGTGCTCACGTCCATGCCCAGTCCGCCTGTGATGCCGTATTCAAACTTCTTCTGCACGCTGAGGTCGTGCTGCGAGAGTCCGCCCACAAGCGCTTGAGGCACGTTGTAGCGCGCACCATCTCTCGTCGACTCGCCGATGCAGAAGGCTATCTGTGGTCCTATGACAAGGAAACCTTTCACTCCACCTCTCTCACGACCGAAGCCAAGGTTGGCAAGAAGAGGCATCTGCATGTAGTGGATGGTGCGGCGATAGGCAGGGCCTGTGGCTTCTGCCTGGGGGACTTCCGTCCATCCTCCCTGCGCATAGTTCAGTTCGCCCTGAAAAGCACAAATCAGGTTGAAGTATTTCTCACAAGTGTAGCGCGCGGTGAGACCGACGACGGGACCAATCTTGAACTTCTGCCGAATGGATGGCTTGAACGACATACGATTCATTGCGATGCCTGCGTTCACGCCCACGGCAAAGTCGGTGCGCGGCTGCCCCACCTGCGCAAGAAGGGAAGACATGCAGAAAATGAGATATGCAGAAAATAAGAGGATGCGTTTCATCTTTTCACTTTTTCACCTTTACACATTTTCACCTTTTCATCTGATGAGTTCAATCTTGCTGTCGGTGGTGAAGTGTACGAACTGCACGAACTGATTGGTGAATCCTGGGGCTGCACTGCGTTCGAAGCGATAGACGCTCTGCAGGGGGTCCTGCCGCAGGCTCACCTGCATCTGCTCGAAGGTATCGCCCAGGCTGCCAATGCCGGCAAGGAAGTAAGTGGCAAGGTCGTAGCCCCAAGCGGCATATCGCGGCACGTTCTGCACGATGGGCGTATTGAAGCCGGAAAGATAGTCGTCCTCGAAGGCTTTGATGCGGTCGTCCAACACATTATAATAATAAGGGCTCACGATATAAGTGTCGCACGCAAATAAGTCGTCGATGAGGCGTTCCGTTTCTTCCTGCCATCCTGCATAGCCAAGGAGAGAGAAGCGATACTTGGGATGCTTTCCGCCAAAGTCCTTGAGGCGCGACATCAGCACGGTGAGCGACGGGATGCTGCTGTCATCGACGACCACAACATTGTCCTTGAACTGATTGAATGCCGCTTCGTAGGCAAAGTCGTCGCCCTCAATCTTCAGTTCCCTGAAGGGAAGATTCAACTCAGAAAGCTTGCGAGTGAGCACGTCGGTGAGGATTCGGCCACGGTTGTCTGCAGAAGAACTGCGCACCACCACGAAGTTTCGATCTCTGAAATAGCTGACAAGTTTGGTGGCCGCCACGTCGAAGAGGACAGCATTGGGGGCTGCAACGTTGTAAAGTAGGGGATAGTCGATGGACGTCTGTCCACTCCAAAAGGGGAGTACGAGGCGCACCCGTGCTTCCCGACAAGCCTCAACCACAGGCTGAACTTGCAACGCAGAAGCCGGACCGAAGACGATGTCCAAGCCCTTCAGCCCCGGAAGCAACGGCTCAACCTGTGCTGCCGTGCTGCCACTGTCCCAAGCATAAATGTCGAGGTTGATGCCGGAACGCCGGATGTTGTCGGCTGCCATGAGCAGTCCACGGTAGAATTCCACCATCTTCTTGTCGGTAAACGGAAGCAGTACGCCCACCTTCAAGTGCGAAACGGCAGTACGGATAAGGGATGTGCCATCGGAACTTACATTAATGGAAGACTCGTTTCCGCCGTTTGTTTGAGCATCGGGAAGGGTGGGGGAGTCAAGAGGTGCCTTTTGCGGCACTATCAGCAGCATCCCTTTCTTCAGCTTCTTCTTGTTCCTGATGTCAGGATTGGCAGTGCGCAGTTCCTCCACGGTTATGCCGCGACTGGTCGCAACGCTCTCCCAGGTGTCGCCTTTCGCCACGACATACATCTCATCGAGCGCAGAGAGGACATCCTGCCCGATAAGGAAAAACGGGCAAAGAACCGCCGCTATAAGTATTAAAAAACGTTTCATAATGCGCAAAGGTACGAAAAAAGTTGAAAAGGATAAAAGGTTAAAAGGTTAAAAAAGGGGAAAAGTAGAAAAATAATATCTCCGAGGGCTTCATTATTGACTTTTATTTTGTACTTTTGCAGCAAAATATAAGTAAGATGAAGCGTTTTTTGATGTTATTTGCCACTCTTTTGCCTCTCATGGCATGGGCACAGATTCCTGAGGTCAATCCCCTCTGCACCTACTTCCTCTTGAACGATAAGGGCGAGGAAGAAACAGGGGATGCCAACGGACAGACCTTGAATATGCCCTTCCGCATCGTGCTTACAGCCAATCCAACGATTCCCGACGGCTTCAGCAGTCAGGTTTGGTACGAATGGACCATGTGGAAGACCGATGAGCCTGAGAACATCATCCTCCGCAGAAACGAGGAAACGGTGGAATACGAAATCGTTGAGAGCGGAAGCTATACGGTAAGATTGCGCGCCATCTTTTATGGAGAAGAAGGCGTGGAGGACTATGAGTTCCCGAGCGAAGGAGAGGACGGCAAGTACATCAGCTTCACGCTGAGCAACAGCCAGCTGGAGTTCCCCAACGGCATCTCTCCTAATGACGACGACCGCAACGACGTGCTCAAGCCCAAAGACGGCTACAAGGGCATTGTCTCCTTTCATGCCGTCGTCTTCAACCGTTGGGGACAGAAAATATATTCGTGGGACGACGTCCGAGGCGGCTGGAACGGCAAGTCGGGAGGCAAGCGCGTGAAGGACGGTGTCTACTTCCTCCACGTCACAGCCAAAGGAAGCGACGGCGTCAACTACAACATCAAGAAAGCAATCAACGTCATCTCCGGATACAACAATGGCGAGAACGAAGGCGGAACAGGCGAGACAGGCGAGTGAGGGAAAGATAATCGTGGAAGGTGCCCGCGTACACAACCTCAAGAACATCGACGTAGAGATTCCAAGAAACAGCCTTACCGTCATCACCGGATTGAGCGGGAGCGGCAAGTCATCCCTCGCCTTCGACACCATCTATGCAGAAGGTCAGCGACGCTACATCGAGACGTTCAGCGCCTACGCCCGCAACTTCCTCGGAGGAATGGAGCGGCCTGACGTGGATAAGATAACAGGTCTCAGCCCAGTCATCAGCATTGAGCAGAAAACCACGAACAAGAATCCGCGAAGCACCGTCGGCACCACCACCGAGATTTACGATTTCCTGCGACTTCTCTATGCCCGTGCTGCAGAAGCCTATTCCTACGTCAGCGGAGAAAAGATGGTGCGCTACACCGAAGAACAGATTCTCGGCCTTTTGCTCAGCGAATACCTTGGCAAACGCATCATCCTTCTTTCACCACTCGTCAAGAATCGCAAGGGACACTACAAGGAGCTCTTCGAAACCATCCGGCGCAAAGGCTATCTCTATGCCCGCATCGACGGCGAGATGCAGGAACTTGTGCCCGAGATGAAGCTCGACCGCTACCGCAACCACAGCATCGAGGTGGTCATCGACCGCCTTCGCGTCCAGGACAAGGACGACAAACGTCTCGTCTTGAGCGTGCAGACAGCCATGAAGCAAGGAGATGGCGAGATGCTTGTCTGCGACATGGATACAGGCGAGGTGCGCCATTACAGCAAACACCTGATGTGTCCCACGAGTGGCATCTCGTATCGTGACCCTGCACCCCACGATTTTTCCTTCAACAGTCCAGCAGGAGCCTGCCCACGCTGCAAAGGCTTGGGCTTCGTGCACATCATTGATAAAGCCAAAGTCATCCCCGATCCATCCCTATCGCTCCGCAACGGCGGCTTTGCACCTCTGGGAAAAGCAAGGCAGGCCATGATATTCTGGCAAGTGGAGGCTGTGCTTGAGAATTATGGCTGTACGGCTGACACGCCGCTCGCCGAAGTTCCCGAAGAAGCCATCGACGAGATTCTGGAAGGAAGCGCTGAGCGACTGCGCATTCCGGCAGAGAAGACAAAGACCACGAACGACGTTTATACAGAATTCGGAGGGCTGGTGAAATACATAGAGCAGATGAAAGATGCCGACGTGGGCGCGGCTGCACAGAAGTGGGCTGAGCAGTTCAGCGGCATCTGCGAGTGCCCCGAGTGCCATGGGCAGAGGCTTCGGAAGGAGTCGCTCCATTTTCTGCTCGACGGCAAAAACATTGCCGAGGTATCGGCCTTCGACCTCGCCGAGCTCAGCGAATGGCTCGACAGTCTGGCTGCACGCCTCAGCAAGCGACAACGCACCATTGCTGCAGAGATAATGAAGGAGATAAAGACAAGGCTCAAGTTCCTGCTCGACGTAGGCCTTGACTATCTTTCCCTATCCCGTCCCACCGTGAGTCTTTCGGGAGGCGAAAGCCAGCGCATACGCCTTGCCACTCAGATTGGAAGCCAGCTCGTGGGCGTTCTTTATATTCTCGACGAGCCGAGTATCGGCCTTCATCGTCGGGACAACATCAAGCTCATCCATTCCCTTCAGGCACTCCGCGATGCCGGCAACACGGTGCTCGTGGTTGAACACGACCGCGACATGATGGAGAATGCCGACTACATTGTCGACATCGGCCCCTTGGCCGGAAGGCGAGGAGGGCAGGTTGTCTTCCAGGGAACGTACAAGCAGATGCTCGAGACCGACACGCTCACGGCGAGGTATCTGAAGAGTGACCCCCCAACCCCCTTTAGGGGAAGTCTTTCGCGGCAGGAACTCCCCCTAAAAGGGGATGGGGGGTCCCTCACTCTCTCGGGCTGTACGGGTCACAACCTGCGTGATGTCCGGCTGGAGATTCCTTTGGGAAAGCTCATCTGCGTGACGGGTGTGAGCGGAAGCGGCAAGAGTTCCCTCATCGGACAGACGCTCTATCCGCTCCTCAGCAAGCACTTCTACCGCTCGCTTGCCGACCCTCTTCCCTATAAATCCATTGAGGGACTGGAGAACATCGACAAGGTCATCAACGTGGACCAAAGTCCTCTCGGACGCACGCCGCGCTCCAATCCTGCCACCTACACGGGTGTCTTCTCCGACATCCGTTCGCTCTTCGTGTCGCTCCCCGAGGCGCGCATCCGAGGCTACAAGCCCGGTCGCTTCTCATTCAATGTGAAAGGCGGCAGATGCGAGGCGTGTGGAGGCAACGGATACCGCACCATCGAGATGAACTTCCTGCCCGACGTGTTCGTGCCCTGCGAGGCGTGTCGCGGCAAACGCTACAACCGCGAGACGCTCGAAGTGCGATTCCGGGGAAAAAGCATCGCCGATGTGCTCGACATGACCATTAACCAAGCCGTGGAGTTCTTTGAGAACCAGCCGACTATACTTGGCAAGATAAAGGTGTTGCAAGACGTCGGGCTGGGCTACATCAAGCTTGGTCAGCCCAGCAGCACGCTTTCGGGAGGCGAAAGCCAGCGCGTGAAGCTCGCCACCGAACTTGCTCGCCGCGACACGGGGCGCACGCTCTACATCCTCGACGAACCCACCACGGGCCTCCACTTCGAGGACATCCGCGTGCTGCTCGGCGTGCTTCGCAAGCTCGTAGACAAGGGTAACACCATCATCGTCATTGAGCACAACGAGGATGTCATCAGGGCTGCCGACTGGACGATAGAGATGGGGCCAGGCGGGGGACGCAATGGCGGACAGATTGTCTATCAGGGGGACGGATCAGGGAAAAGGTGAAAAGGTGAAAAGTTGAAAGGGTGAAAAGTTGAGAAAGGTAAAAAGGTGAAAGGGTGAAAGGATGAAAAGTTGAAACTCCCCCAAGCCTTCAGACCCCCGTGGGCATCGGCTGTCTCGATACCCCAAAGCCTCGGCTTCAATATCTCCTGCCCTTGCGATGATAATCCCCTGCTGCTGCGATGATAATCCCCTGCTGTTGCGATGATAATCCCCTGCTGTTGCGATGACAATCCCCTGCTGTTGCGATGACACCCCCCTGCTGCTGCGATTTCTGACCCGGCTCCCCTCTTGCATTATTCACATAGAAGGGAGTAGAGCACGATTGCTTTTGCTTTTTAACTTTTTAACTTTTCAACTCTTCAACTTTTCAATTTTTTTCCGTATCTTTGCGCCTTGTAAACCACAAAAACAACCTTTAAACATTCTTATACCATGCTTATGAGAAAGACAATTATGCTGTGCTCTGCACTGCTATTCTGTGTGCAATCCGTCATGTCCGAGCCTGTAAGCCGCGAAGCAGCGAGTGCTGCGGCGCGGGCGTTCCTTGCAGCCAAGGGCGTGACCATGCCGTCCGTGCGACCCGCATACAAGGCTCCGCGACGTGCCAATGCCGACGAGACCTCGGCCTACTACGTGTTCAATGCCGGAGGAGACAACGGCTTTGTCGTCGTCTCGGGCGACACTCGCGCCGAAGAGATTCTCGGATACGTGGATCACGGCACGTTCTGCGCCGACAGCATCCCCGAGAACATGCGCGCCTTCCTGCAGACCTATGCCGACGAGATAGCGGAACTCGACGAGCAGGGCGTGACGGACGAAGACGTTCGCCGTGCCCCGCGCCGCGTGAACTACGCCCGTCACACCGTCAGCCCCATCCTCACCTGCCATTGGGGACAAGGCCTTCCCTACAGCCTCACCGTCCCCTACCACTATGAGCCTGATGGAAGATACCTACCCTCCAACACCGGTTGTCCCTCCACGGCGATGGCTCAGATACTCTATCACTATAAGTATCCGAAACAAGTGGTGCGCGACATCCCTGCCCACACCTGCACCTATCGCCTCAACAGCGGCGAGGTGAAGTCGGTGGTGCAGCCGGCTATTCCTGCCGGAACGCCCATCGACTGGGACCACATGCTCGACTCTTACGACGGAACGGAAGACAGTATCTACCAGTATGCCGTGGCCGACCTCGTGAACATGTGCGGCCTCATGATAGGCACCTCCTACAGTTCGCTTTCCGGCGGCGCGTCTGCCATCTATCACGGTGCTGTCCAAACCTATCTGGGCTACGACGATTGCGTGCTCTGGAAAGACCGTCGCAACTATGACTACGAGGACTGGCTCAATCTCCTCTGGGGCGAACTTGCCGAAGGCTATCCCATCCTCATCCAAGGCCTCTCCTCCGGCGGCGGACACTCCTTCATCGTCGACGGATTCGACGGCGACTGCCTCTTCCACATCAACTGGGGATGGGGCGGCACAAGCGACGGATGGTTCAGAATGTCGTCGCTCAGTTCGCCGGGAAAAGATGCCTGCATATCGGCAAAGGGCTACACGCGCAACCAAGCCGTGCTCATCAACCTCCGTCTGCCCGACGACGTGCAGGCACCTCCCTACAGGATGATGTCCATCTCCGACATCAGATGCATAAAGAACTCCGTCTCGGCCATCTACAAGAACGAGACGGGAAGCCTCAACTCCTTCTCCGTTGCCCTCACCACCTACGACGAGGAGACCGGCAAGTTCACTCCCTTCACCACCCAGCAGACCGTCGGGAACCTGGCCGACCAAGCAAGCAGGAGGCTAACCTTCAGGATGGCAAACACATTCCCCGAAGGCATCTACGAACTGCACCCTGCCGCTCGGCTCCTGACAAGCGACGAATGGGTTCCATGCCTCAGCTTCAGGCAGGAACACATCCGTGCCACGGTGGATGCAAACGGCACGATGACGCTGGAACGCTCGCCGCGTGCCTTCGAATTGCATGTGGATGAAGTCAGCTTCCCCGGTACACTTCAGAAAGGCAAGGAACAGCCCGTCTATCTCACACTCAGCAATACGGGCGACGAATTCTACCGCGAACTGTTCCTCTATGCGGGGCAGAACGGTGAGAAGAACTTCCAGAACAGCCGGATGTACGTACAAGTCCCGAAGAACGGCACGAACACCGTCTGCTTCTACTTCACGCCTGACAACACCGGCACCTACGACGTCTGGATAAGCTCATGGCAAGGCGAGACGGACTACGCTCATGCCACCGTAGAAATCACCAGTGCCGGCGTCCACGACGACCTCGCCGTCTCTGCCATCAACATACGCAACAAGACGAACGGCGTTATCTATGGCAACAGACTCGACGGCATCATCACCGTCCGGAACAAGATGGACAGGGACTTCCACGGCAACATCAGCCTGCAAATCTGGATCAATGATGCCAACAACCCGAGCATCTATTGGTCGTCCGTCTCGCGCATCATCAAGATGGACATCGCGGCTGGAAAGAGCGCCAACGGCACTTTCAACTTCAACAACCTCAACACCGACCGCACCTACTGCATCGTTGTGGGCTACGCCGACCAGGATGGCACCCTCGAAAACGGAGGCAAGTGGTCGCAAGTCTTCAGGACAACCCCCGGCATCCTCACTTGGAAAGCCAACGGAGCCATTGCCACATCGCCGGATAAGGACTTCTTCAACACTCCCAACGACAGGGCCGGAGTCTATCTCAACGGCACAGACGTGAAGCGACTGACGACAGGTAGCACGAACCCCAACACCATTTATTCCTTCGCAGGAAACGTCGGCTTGCCAGACATCTCTACATCCCTGCCGCATGTCAACATCGTCAGAGCTTGCAAGGCCGACTCCATCATCCTCCACACCGGCTATCCCTATTATGCAGACTCCACCATTACGACCGGCTACGCTGCCCTCCACCACACCTTCTCCTCGCGCATCGCCACGAGCGGCTGGGATGCCATCACATTGCCCTTCGCCCCTGATTCCATCATCATCGACTCCGTGGCCTACAAGCTTGGCGAAGAGAGTGCTCCCTTTGCAGTCTATCAGCTCACGATGATTGGCTCGGACGGCAAGCCCGTCTTCGAGCCTGCAAAAAGGCTGAGAGGACAGGTGCCCTACATCATTTGTGCCGAAAAGGAACTGGCAGGCAAGACCATCACATTCGTAGCCCACAACACGAAGATATACGGACAGAACGACATCGAAGCCATCGTCTCGGCAGGAGCCTACAAGATGCGTTCGAGCACATTCCAGAAGGCCATGAAGTCTGTTTACACGCTCAATGCCGACGGCACAGCCTTCGTCCTCTCCGAGACAAGCAAGACCGTCAGTGCGCTGACGCCTTACTTCGAGACCACCCTCACTGCCGAAGAACGTCCCGGACGCATCGATTTGCCCTTCACCCCAATGGCAACAGCCATCCACACGGCAAGGGCTGCCACCTCCTTCGGCTCTTATCCCATCTACAACGAAGCAGGCCAATGCGTCGGTCGCACAAGAGATGCCGACGACATCCGCAGCCTGCCGAACCTGAAGCCCGGCATCTACATCGTGGGCGGCCGCAAGGTGATGGTGAAATAGCATCGCGCCCCGACAAGCAAAAAGAGAGGATGCGTCCGGGAACACCCCGCCGCATCCTCTCTTTCCTATACATATATATAATATATCCTTTGCCGGAATGACCGGGAAACAGTACCGTTAAGACTCACTCGCCTTTGCCAGAGAGGTCTTCCCTCGTCTTTTGGCGGATGTCATTAACAACGAGACCCGCCAAAGTCATGCCGAAGATGGCCGTAATGTGGCAGAGTGAGCCGTTGGTCTGCACTTTCGTGAACGTCTCGCTGCCGTCTTTTAGGGCCGAACCGATGTTCTTCAAAGGCTGCTCCTCGCTGTGTACGCACAGGAACTTGCAGGCAGGGAAGCACTTGTTCCGCCTCATGGTCGACCTCATGGCTGCAGCCAAAGGGTCACCCTTCACTTTCCAGAACTCCGAGACGCGCACCTTTGTGGCATCAATGCGCAGGGCTGCACCCATCGAGGAGAATAGAATAGGAGCTCCTCCTAAAGGAAGTTGGGGGGTCTGCGGTTGAGGAATCTTCTCTGTCGCCCTAACAATCAGCTCTATCTTATCGCGGAGGGAGTCGATGGCGTCAATGATGTAGTCGAAAGTCTCCAAGCAAAAGTTGTCGACCGTATCGTGGGAAAACTTTTTTTGCAAGGCGACGATCTCTGCCTCGGGGTTGATTTCGAGCAGACGACGCCGCATGGCTTCCACCTTAGGCTCGCCGATGGTCTTGGTCGTAGCCATGAGTTGTCGGTTGACATTGGTAGGGCAGACCACATCGCTGTCCACAAGAGTGAGGTGCATGATGCCCTCCCTCACCAGACATTCTGCACACCAGCTGCCCACGCCGCCCACGCCGAAGATGATGACGCGCTGGGAGGCAAGCCGATCCATGCCCTCTTTGCCCAAGAGCAATTCGGTGCGATTGAAAAGTTCTTCTGTCATTCCCTAAATTCTATTACGGTGATGCCTGCGCCACCGAACTGGACGTGCTCGTCGTGGAAGCGGACGATGCCAGGAATGGTAGCAAGGTATTGTCGGATGGCCTGCCGAAGAGCGCCGGTGCCAGTGCCGTGGAGGATGCGAACGCGTGAGGCATTCACCATAATGGCATCGTCCACGAAGTAAGTGACTGCTTGAATAGCTTCGTCGGCACGCATTCCTCGCACGTCAATCTCTTGCTTAAAGTTGAGATTATGTTGGTGGAGGATAGGAGAACCCCCATTCCCTTTTGGTGAGAGTTCCTGCTGCGAATAAACTCCCCCTGAAGGGGATTGGGAGGTCTGCTGTTGGGATATATTCTTCTCTTCCCTCTCTAATCGCTTGAGGTCAACAAGGGTGCGCATCATGCCGAACGTGACGGTGGCCTGTTTGCCCTTGATGGCGGTGATGGTGCCAACGGAGGTCTGCCCTTTGATGCGGACGGTATCGCCCACTTCGAGTTCCTTGTTGGCGGTCGCGGAAGGCTTCGAGGTGGAAGAGTCTTCTCCCTGGATGGCTTTTTGGGCCGCAGCTTCCTTCTTCGCTGCCTGCCTTTCGGCATGACGCTGACGGCGGGCTTCTATCTGCTGGCGTTTCTTTTCGACGTAAGCGTCAAGCTCTTCTTGACTCATCTGCCCCACTTCCTGGCGGAACGACTGCAGCTGTTGGCGGGCGGAGCGCGTCCTCTCCTTGTCTGCCTGCGCCTCTTTTATCTCTCTAATCGTGTTCTCCACCTGAGCATTGGCTGCGGCGATGATTTTGTCGGCTTCGGCTTTTGCTTCCTTGATGATTTCTTTTCGCTTTCCTCGCAGCTCTTCTATTTCGCGTTCGTACTGCTCGATGGTCTGCAGCATCTGCTTTTCCTGCGAATGGATGGCTTGGCGTTTGCCTTCCCAGTAGCGTTTGTCGCGTGTGATGTCGAGCAGATACTTGTCGGCATTAACGTAGTCCCGTCCCACAAGCTCGGTAGCTTCGGCAATGACGTCTTCGGGAATGCCTATTTTCCTTGCTATCTCTACGGCGAAACTGCTGCCGGGGTTGCCAATTTGGAGTTGGAAGAGTGCAGACATCTTCTGCCGGTCGTAGAGCATAGCGCCGTTGACTACGCCTTTTGTCCCTTCGGCAAAGTGCTTAAGGTTCTGGTAGTGAGTGGTGATGACGCCGAAGGTTCCCTTTTCCACGAAACGCCCTAAGACGGCTTCGGCAATGGCTCCTCCGATGGTTGGCTCTGTGCCTCCGCCAAACTCGTCTATTAATAATAATGTAGAGGGTGTGCATCCAGCCATCATGCGCTTCATGTTGAGCAGATGGCTGCTGTAGGTGCTGAGGTCGTCGTCAATGCTTTGCTCATCCCCGATGTCGATGAAGAGCTTACTGAAAATGCCTGCCCGGGAGCCATCGGCAAGGGGAATGGGCAGACCGCACTGGAGCATATACTGGAGCAGCCCGACGGTCTTGAGACAGACGCTCTTGCCGCCGGCATTCGGTCCGCTGATGATGAGGATACGCTGCCGTTTGTTCAGCGTGATGCTGAGGGGAACAATCTTCTGTCCTTGCGACCGAAGCTTGGCTTCGAGCAGAGGGTGACGGGCATCGAACCAGTCGATGAGCGGCGTGGAGTATATCTCGGGAGAGCGAGCGGCGAGGGCTGTGGTCAGTTGGTGCTTGGCGAGGAGGAACTCAATGTCGGCCAGGAACTCAAAACCTCGCAGCAGTTCCTTCTGATTGGGACGGAGCTGTTCGGTGAGGTCGCGCAGGATGCGAATCACTTCTCGCTTTTCGTCGGCCTCGAGCTCACGGATGCGATTGTTGGCTTCCACTACCTCGGCAGGTTCTATGAAGACGGTTTTGCCCGTTGCACTCTCGTCGTGGACGATGCCCTTGATGCGGCGCTTCAGTGCCGGGGCGACGGGAATGACCAATCGTCCGTCGCGCATAGCTGGCGTGACGTCTTTCTCGACAAGTCCCTCGGCTTGAGCTGCTTTCAATATGTTCGTTAGAGTCCTGCTCACACTGCCTTCTGCGTTTCTGAGCTCGCGTCGGATGGCAGCGAGTTCGCTGCTGGCTTCGTCCTTCACTCGCCCGTACTTGTCGTGAATCTGCTCGATGCGACGGGTGATGGTGTGGAAGGTGAAGACGCCCTCGGCCAGCTTTTCGAGAGCACTCTCCACGTTGCCTCTGAGGGAGTGTGTTTTGTTTTCCTCGGATTCCTCTCGGATGATTGCTATCCAGCTGTGGAGTGTCCGCAGCGAGCGCAGGAGTTCCCAGAGGGTCTGCTCTTCGAGGTAGGTGCCTTCGATGCGGATGCGGTGGATTTCGGTGCGGAGGTCGAAGAAATCCTGTTCGGGTTGTTCGGTGGAGGTCTGCAGGATGTAGCTCAGTTCGGAGAGCTGCTGGTGGAGGGTGAGCACGGCTTCGTGGTCGGCGAGGAACTGCATGGCGTCCACCCGCTCGTGCCCCAAGGGGCTGAGGCAAAAGCCGTGGAGCATGGCTCGGACTTCGTTGAATCCTATCTTCTCTTCGAATGTCATTTCGTATGGTTCTGGGTGTCTGTCAACTTCGCGTGCGACGATTGGCATCTCCGCGTGCGGCGATGGGCATCGTCGCGTGCGACGTTTTTGAACGTCGGCTGAGAGGTGACAGATGGCCTCGGGTGCTGTTTATGAATTGCTAATGCGGTTTACTTCAAATTCTTCTCCGGATACATGGTGTTCCACCAGGTGGGATCGTCCTGCAACCAACGGGCAAACCATGCCATGATGCTGTCGTGCCAGCGGATACGTTTGTTGTAATTGAGGATATGATGGTTTTCGCCATCGACCGTGATGAAGGCACATTCGCGTCCAAGGAGCTTGAGTGCGGTGAACATCTGTATGCTCTCATTGATGGGAACGTTGGTGTCGGCACTGCCATGCATGAAGAGGATGGGCGTGTGCACCTTGTCGGCTCGGAAGAGAGGGGCGTGCCCACTGTAGAGTTCCATATTGTTCCAGGGGTAGGAATGTGCGGCAGAGGTGGTGCTATAGGAGTAGCCCCAGTAGCCATAGCCCCAGTAGCTGGCGGGATTACTGATGCCTGCATGACTCATGGCAGCGGCAAAGATGTCGGTGACGGTCTGGAGATACATCGTCATGAAACCGCCGTAGCTGGCTCCCATGCAGCCTATCTTGTCTTCCTTGACGAAGGGATGTTCCCGGCAGAACTGCTTGGTGCCCTGGATGATGTCGTCGGCTGTGTAGTCACCGTAGGCGTTGACGTGCCGAGCGGCGAACTCTTGTCCGAATCCACTGCAGCCGGATGGCTGGATGACGTAGACGACGTAGCCCATCGCTGCCCATTCCTGATAGTTATAGTAGCTGTCGAGCAGGCGTCCGACGGGCGAGCATCCGCCGTAATAGTACACGAGCATGGGGTACTTCTCGTTGGGGTCGAAGAAGGGCGGAAGGTAGTAGCAGCCGTAGATGCTGTCGCCTCGCTCGGCACGGAAGTTCCAGTCGTGGCACTCGCCAAGCTGTATGTCCTTGAGCCGCGTAGGGTTGAGGTCGCAGAGCAGGCGGTCCTTGCCGGTTTTAAGGTCGCGCAGCCAGCAACGGTCTGTGCTCATGCTGCTCTCGCCGATGTATGCCAGGAAAGGTTTTTCCTCGGCAAGGCTGAAACTGCTATATATATAAGGTTCGGAGAGTAAGACCCTCTCCCAAGCCTCTCCCTTGTAGGGAGAGGAGCTGATACCTGTGGATGTTGAGGTGGATGTTGTAATTGCTCCCCTCCCTACAAGGGAGGGGTTGGGGGTGGGTCTGTTTGGGTCGATGCGGTAGAGGCTCTTCGTGTCGCGATTCTCACAGAGAGCGTAGATCATGTTGTCCTGTTCCGACCATTGGAACGAAGTGACGGAGGGATCGAAGTCGCGCGTGAGGCATCGAATTTCCTTGGTCTGCAGGTTGATGATGAACAGTTCGTACTCGTAGCTGCTGGGCACTGTGCCTTCGGGCAACGTGTTTCCGATGCCTCCGAGCGCTTCGGGACTGCCAGTGACGGCGATGTATTTCTCATCGGGCGAGAAGCTGTAGGAGCCGAGGAACCCGTCGTGGCGGACAAGGGTGTCGGCTTGTCCGGTGGAGGGGTCGAGGAGTAGCAGGTCGGTGAACTCGAAGGGACGCTCCGTGAGCTTTTCCGTGCGGATGGAGACAAGGAATCGGCTTGCATCGCGGTTTGGAATTACATAGACGTTGCGTGCGCCTTGGGTGATAGGCGTAGTGATGCCCGTCTGAATGTCATAGAGCGAGTAGTTGCGACGAGTGCGATAGCCGGGCTGACGGTCGTCGGGCATCAGAATCTGGTGCACCTCCTTGTTCTTCTCCTCGGGCACTTTCTCGTCGATGCTCACTACGAAGTGCTTCAAATCGTCGGTCAGCCAGGCGTTTCCCTTGCCCCTGTACTTGCCGACGGGCGTTCGTTCGCCGGTCTTCATGCTCACCGTTTCGTAGCACCACGTTCCCTCCGTCTCCCGATAGGTGCGGAGGTAGGCGTCGCCCTTGGGCAGCCATCTCTGGAATCCGTCGAGGGCGAACTCTCTTCCTGTCTGCAGGTCGATGAAGATGTCCTTGCCTGCCGTCTCGCCGCCCTTGTAGGTGATGCTCTTGTGGATGCGCACATAGCGGGCAGAGCTACTGAGTTCCACGCCGTTGATGCGTTCGCCGTGCATCATGTCGGCGTTCGTCCAGTAGCGTTTTCCTTCGGGATTGATGTCGATGTGCTGTTCGCTCTCCACGGAGACGCGGAGCGTGTCGGAGCCAGCTCCGTCTCCTTCTTTTTCGGAGGGCTTGACGAGCAGCCTGATGCTCACTTCGTGTCTGCCCGGCACGAGTTCGAAGTCGCCGCCCTGCTCGTTTCCGTCAACAAAAAGTTTGTGCTTGCTCTCGCACTTTACATTGATTTTTCCCTTGGCAAAGCCCGTGTTCTGCATGGTGAAGCTTGCAAGATAGAGGGAAGTAGCAGCCCTCTTCAGAGGGATTTCCTGCTGCGAAGAAACTCCCCCTAAAGGGGGTTGGGGGGTCATTCTCTCGGTCGTCTGCTCCAACCACACTTCGTCGAGGTCGATGCGGCTGCCGTCGCTCTTGAGAGAGTCGGTCATGAATGGCTTCACGACGGGGTAGGGACCGGAGAGACGAATGCCGGTCACGTCGATGGTTTCTGCTGCCAGGGGCAAAGTCAGAAAGCATAGAGGAAGAAATATGTTGCGCATAAAAAATGAGAATTAAGGGTTGGTGTTCCGATTTGCTTGCAGTGTAAAGATTAAAATTGGGTGCAAAGATACGAAGAAAAATTAAAAATTAAAAAGTTAAAAGGTTAAAAAGTAAAAGTGAATAGTGAAAAATGGAAAATAGAAAAAAGAAAAAGGGGGAATTAAAAATTAAGAATGCAGGGAAGCAGCGTGGCGTGTCCGTCAGTTCAAAATTCAAAATTGAGGCAGGAAAGCGGAGAGTCGGGAATATGGGTACGCGCCGGGGAGCGTCCGCCAGCAGGATTTTGCCGCCGATGGCGTTGGATGAAAACGAAGGGCGCATAGCGATGGCAAAATAAAGGCACAGGGTTATCGGGATAACCTTGTGGAATTATTGCCACAACCGCACAGGGTTATCGCCACAACCGTGCAGGGTTTCTTCTCAGGCTTTCTGTTTTTTCCCCGATACCCATAGAGGATTGACCTTGATTTCTCGGCAGACAGACGCTTTCGCGGTGCGTCCCTACATTCACAATCTACAGATTTCATTGTCCCTATGCAAGGATGCGTCGGCAACTATTATGCAAGTTTCAACATCAAATTTTTTGTCGGGCTTTGACTCAATTTTCTCTATTAATGTAAAAACGTGAAAATGTCATAAAGTTAAAATGTTTGTCTTGCTTTTTATATTTTAACCTTTTAACTCTTTAACTTTTCAACTTTTTTTTGTATCTTTGCCCGCCAATTATGGATATACGCGAACTCATGAAGCTCTACGCGAGGCATCCTGCCGTGAATGCCATCGCCGCTCAGCTGCAAAAGAAGTCAACAGAGACGCTCAGGCTCTCCGGTCTCCAGGGAAGCCAAGCGCCGCTCGTGTTTGCCGCACTCTCGCAGAAGATGCCCAGAGCGGTGGATGCGCCCATGCTCTTCGTGCTCGACGACGAGGAGGAAGCCGGCTATTTCTATCACGACCTCTCCCGTCTGCTCCCAGCGGAGAACGTATGCTTCCTGCCAAGCAGTTTCCGGCGAGCCATACGGTTCGGCCAGCGCGACGCAGGACAGGAAATCCTCCGCACAGACGTGCTCACGAAAGTCGGCACTGGCAGTCGTCCGCTCTTCATTGTCGCTTATCCGCAGGCACTCGCCGAACTCGTTGTCACCAAACAGGAACTCAAGGAGCAGACCCTGACGCTCGGGGTGGGAGAGCGCGTCGACATCATGTTCGTGCAGGAGACACTGCTCAGCTTCGGCTTCACGCGCACTGACTATGTCTACGAACCCGGGCAGTTTGCCGTCCGAGGCAGCATCATCGACGTCTATTCCTATTCGTGCGAACTGCCCTACCGCATCGATTTCTTCGGCGACGAAGTGGACAGCATCCGCACCTTCGAGGTTCATAGCCAGCTGAGCCGCGACCGTCAGCAAAGCATCTCACTGATTGGACAACTGGACAGCCTGCCGTCCGACCACTTGCAGCGTGAAAGTTTCCTCAGTTTCCTGCCCGCCGACGCTATAATCGTCGTTAAGAACCTCCTGTTTCTCTGCGACATGGTGGAACAGGCCTACACCGAAGGTTTCAGCAGCGCAGCCATCGTGGAGGGACGGGACGCACGCGGCGAGCAGATGGAAAGCTCCGGTCTGCTCGTCGAGCCCGAAGACTTCCGCAGGCAGATAACAGCCTTCCGCAGGATTGAACTGAAAAGCACAGGACAAGGCCCGGCGGAAGATTCACAAATCCCTAATCCCTATTCCCTAATCCAACTTCATTCCCACCCACAACCCGTCTTCCACAAGAACTTCGACCTGCTCATTTCCGCCTTCCAGAAACTGCAAGACGAAGGCACAAAACTATACATCCTGGCCGACAGCCGCAAGCAGACCGACCGCCTGGAGAGCATCTTCCGCGACAAGGAAACAGACATCCGCTTCACACCCGTCGACGCTGCACTGCATGGCGGCTTCATCGACGACGACCTGCACATAGGCATCTTCACCGATCACCAAATCTTCGACCGCTTCCACAAGTACAATCTCCGCAGCGAACGTGCTCATGGAGGCAAGGTGGCGCTGACCCTTAAGGAACTCCAGCAGTTCGAAGTGGGCGACTACGTCGTACATATCGACTATGGAGTAGGGCGGTTCGGAGGATTAGTGAAGATGAAGAACGGCGACCAGATGCAGGAAGTCATCAAGATCACCTATTCGGGCGACGACACAGTCTACGTCTCCATCCACTCCCTCCACAAGGTGTCGAAGTACAAAGGCAAGGAGGGCGAGCCCCCGCGCATCAGCCATCTCGGCACCGGCGCGTGGGAACGCATGAAGGAGCGCACGAAGAAAAAAATCAAGGACATTGCCCGCGACCTCATCCTCCTCTATTCCCGAAGGCGCGAGGAAAAGGGATTTGCCTTCAGCCGAGACAGTTTCATGCAACACGAACTGGAAGCCAGCTTCCTCTACGAAGACACTCCCGACCAACTCAAGGCGACACAGGACGTCAAGGCCGACATGGAACGCCAGCGACCAATGGACCGACTCGTCTGCGGCGACGTGGGTTTCGGCAAAACGGAAGTCGCCGTCAGGGCAGCATTCAAGGCCTGTGCCGACAACAAGCAGGTGGCTGTCCTCGTTCCCACCACCGTTCTTGCATATCAGCACTTCCAGACATTCCAAAGCCGACTGAAAGACTTCCCCGTCAAGATAGAGTATCTGACAAGAGCACGCACGGCTCAGCAGACAAAGCAAGTGCTCGAGGGGCTGAAGGACGGCTCCGTCAACATCATCATCGGCACACATAAGCTCATAGGCAAGACGGTTCGCTTCAAAGACCTCGGCCTCCTCATCATCGACGAAGAACAGAAATTCGGTGTCTCAACGAAAGAAAAGCTCCGACAGCTCAAGACTAACGTCGATACGCTCACCCTTACCGCCACACCCATACCCCGCACGCTCCAATTCTCACTGATGGGAGCACGGGACCTGAGCGTCATTCAGACCCCACCGCCCAACCGCTATCCCATTCAGACACAAGTCTGTCCCTTCAGTGCCAACATCATTGCAGAAGCCATCGGCTTCGAGATGAGCCGAGGCGGACAGGTCTTCTTCGTGAACAACCGCATCAGCCAACTGCCAGAGCTGGCCGAAATGGTCAGAAAGCACGTCCCCGATGCCCGGGTGGCCGTGGCCCATGGCAAGATGCCGCCCGACGAGTTGGAGAAAATGATGCTCGATTTCATGAATTTCGACTATGATGTTCTCATCTCAACCACCATCATTGAGAGCGGACTCGACATTCCCAATGCCAACACCATCATCATCAATGGGGCACAAAACTACGGCCTTTCCGACCTTCACCAAATGCGTGGACGTGTGGGACGCTCTAACAAAAAGGCTTTCTGCTACCTCCTTTCGCCGCCTCTCTCAGCACTGAATATCGACGCACGCCGCAGGCTGCAAGCCATCGAGAACTTCAGCGACCTGGGCAGCGGCATACACATCGCCATGCAGGACCTTGACATCCGGGGCGCAGGCAATTTGCTTGGAGCAGAACAGAGTGGCTTTATCGCAGATCTCGGTTACGAAACGTACCAAAAGATACTCTCCCAAGCCGTAACCGAACTGCGCAACGACGAATTCCACGAGCTCTATGCAGAGGAAGTGCGCGAGGGTAGGGTGGTGGAAAGCATCGATGTGGTGGACGACTGCCAGCTTGACAGCAATCTGCCCATGTACTTCAGCGAGGAATACGTGCCCACTTCGAGCGAAAGGATGCTCCTCTATCGCGAACTCGACGGCCTGGAGCGCGATGAGGACGTGGAGAGATTCCGTACACGGCTCATCGATCGCTTCGGACCCTTGCCCCCTGAAGCAGAAGACCTCTTGCAAGTGGTCACACTCCGAAGGCTCGGCAAACATTTTGGCGTGGAGCGCATCGTGCTGAAGGCTGGCCATATCAGGCTATTCTTCGGCCCTGCCGACGACAACCCATTCTACGACGGCCGCATCTTCGGACAAATCGTTGCTTTTGCCACGGTCAATGCCCACAGATGCCACTTCAAGGACGATGCCAAGGGCAAGAGTTTGCTCATCGACGACGTGCCTGGAATAAAGCAAGCCGTGGCACTTCTCCAACAAATAAATAATGTTATAGCCTAAACGCTCATGCTCAAACATCTATCCATAAGAAACTATATCCTCATCGAAACGCTCGATATCGACCTTCAAGCGGGCTTTTCCGTCATGACGGGCGAGACAGGTGCCGGCAAGTCCATTATCCTCGGCACGCTTCGGCTGCTCATGGGAGAGAGAACCGACAGCCGTTGCATCATGCCGGGACAGGCAAAATGCACGGTGGAAGGCATCTTCGACATCGAAGGCTACGGCTTGCAGGCAATCTTCGAGCAGAATGAGCTCGACTACGAACCGACGGAATGCATCCTGCGACGCGAGGTTACGACTGCAGGAAAGAGCCGTGCCTTCGTCAACGACAGCCCGGTCAGCGCGACAGTCCTGCGGATGATTGCCCTCCGCCTGCTCGACATCCACTCGCAGCACAGCAACCTCTTGCTCGAGAACCCTGCCTTCCAGCTCAGCATCGTCGACGTTATTGCCAACCATCCCGACCTTCTCCGCGACTATGCAGAAGGCTATGAGCGCATCGCCGAGGCTAAAAGGAATTTGACGGAGATGGAGGAACGCCTTGCCAAGCAGCAGGACGACGAGGACTACCTTCGCTTCCAGCTCGAACAGCTCGACGAGTTCAAGCCGCAGGCAGGCGAAGACGAGGAACTACGCAGTCAGCAAAGTGCCTTGGCCCATGCCGAGGAAATCAAAATGGCACTTTCTGAAATCGACACGCTATTGAATTCCGGCGAAGGCGAAGGGAGTCTTGGTGCCATCGATGCGCTGCGTCACTCGCAACAGGCCATGCAGCAGGCTGCCAAGTATTGCCCTTCCCTCGACAACTACAGGGAGCGTCTGGAAAGTGTCATCATCGAGTTGAAGGACATCGCCAGCGATGTCTCAGCCAAGGCCGAAGATGTGGAATACAATCCTGCAAGGCTCCAGGAAGTGACGGAACGGCTCGACCGCCTTTTCTCGCTTGAGCAGAAGCATCATGCGGCTTCGTCGGACGAGCTCATCGCCCTTGCCGAAGTGCTTCGCTCGCAGCTTGATTCGCTTGACAACTCGGCCGATGCCATCGAAGCCTTGAGGAAGCAGATTGCCAGCGAGACGGAGCAGGCCGAGAAGCTCGCAGCAAAATTGTCGGCAGGGAGAAGGAAGGCTGTAGGAAAGGTGGAGAAGCTCGTCGGCGAGGCACTGAGGGCAATGGATATGCCTGCAGCGAAATTCCAGGTCGACGTGGCAAAGTCGGAGAAACTGTTGCCTTCGGGAGCAGACATCGTCACCTTCCTTTTCGCTGGCGGCAAGGGGCTTTCGCTCCGTCCGCTGGCCGATGTGGCAAGCGGAGGCGAGATGTCGAGGGTGATGCTTGCGCTGAAAGCCATGACAGCCGGGCAGATGCATCTGCCAACGATAGTCTTCGACGAGATAGACACTGGGGTGAGCGGCAAGGTGGCGAGTTCCATGGCACAGATCATGCAAGAGATGGCGGGGCATGGCGGACAGCAAGTGATTGCCATCACCCACCTTCCGCAGATTGCAGCAAAAGCCGATGCCCACTATTTTGTCTTTAAGGAAGAGAAAGAAGGGCGCACCACATCGCACATCCGGCTGCTCGATGCCGACGGACGCATCGCTGAGCTTGCCCACATGCTCAGTGGCTCCACTGTCACAGAGGCTGCCAAGGAGAACGCACGAGAACTGCTTAAAGAAAAAGTGAAAAGGTGAAAAAGTAAAAAAGTGAAAGGGGGTTTCAATGTTTCTGTTTTTTAACTTTTTAATTTTTTAACTTTTTAACTTCTTATGATCGACAAGGTTCGCACGTTCATAGCGCAGGAAATCGGGCTGGAAGCCTCGGCGCTGGTCTTCGTAGCCCTCAGCGGTGGAGCTGACTCCACTGCGCTCTTGCTCATCCTGAGGGAACTTGGTTACAGGCTTCACGCTTTGCATTGCAACTTCCACCTGCGCGGTGAGGAGTCGAACCGCGACCAACGTTTTGTCGAAGAGCTGTGCCAAAGACTCGACGTGCCGCTTTCCGTGCGACATTTCGACACGGCAGCCGTGGCAAAACGCCGTGGCATCAGCATCGAAATGGCTGCCCGCGACCTCAGATACGAATGGTTCAGGGAAAAGGTGAAAAGGTTAAAAGGTGAAAAGGTTAAAAAGTTAAGGGGTGAAAAGGTGAAAAGGAACAAGGCTGAAGGCTTTTCAACTTTTCAACTTTTCAACTTTTCAACCTTCGTAGCCGTGGGCCATCATCAGGACGACCAAGCCGAAACGCTCCTGCTCAACCTTCTTCGGGGCACCGGATTGCGCGGTTTGGCCGCCATGAGCCCACGCAGCGAGGGCATCATCCGTCCGCTGCTTTGTCTGAGCCACAGCGAGATTCTTGCTTTCCTCGAACAGCGCGGACAGCCTTACGTCACGGATTCCTCCAACTCGGAGCGCACCTTCCAGCGCAACCGCCTGCGCCTCGATGTCATCCCCTTGCTTCGGAACATCAACCCGAGGGCTGTGGAGCATCTGTGTCGCGCCAGCGAAAACGTCAGCCGGAGCATACCTTATTATAATATGGGCATTGAGGAGGCTTTCCGCAAGCATGGCATTACGGCAAACGCCTTCCCCCTTGATGCGCTCACGGAGCGCACCTTGCTGCATGAGTGGCTTTTCGGCAAGGGATTCAACGCTGCCCAGGAGGACGAAATGATGCGCTCCGGGAGCGGTCAGTCCGGGGCGGAATGGACGTCGGAGCACTTCCTTGTCCTGCGCGACCGCGACGCTCTCTTGCTCTGCGAAAGGGAGCATGAACTTGTCCCGCCTGTGCTTTTGAGAGAAATGGTGTCCTGCATCGGCGAGACCGGCCCGGACATTGCCTATTTTGACGCTGACCTTCTGACGAAACCCCTTGAGGTTCGCCTCGTGAGGAGCGGAGACTGTTTTGTCCCACTCGGCATGAAGGGAAGGAAGTTGGTAAGCGACTACCTCACCGACCGCAAGCTCAGTCGCATCGAAAAGCAGCGACAGTTCGTCGTCACCCAAGGCGATGACATCATCTGGCTCATTGGTCACCGCAGCGATGGCCGTTTCCGTGTCACTCCCGCCACGCGCCATATCCTCAGGCTCACCGTTGAGCGTTAGGCCTCATCGCACTCCTTCATTCCTGACGCCGCACGCGGAGTTGTTTGCATGGTCATGACCGTGCAATTGCAACATCATGACCATGCAATTGCACGTTCATGATGCTGCAATGATAACCCTGTGCCGTTGTTCTGCCCAGGCTACAGGATTTTTTAACTTTTAACTTTTTAACCTTTTAACCTTTCACCTATTCACCTTTCCTCCACGAGCCGTACGACCGCCAAGACTTCTTCCTGGAGGGTCAAACGGCTGGTGTCGAGGCTGAGGTCGGGGTGGACGGGCGGTTCGAAGGGTGCGCTGATGCCGGTGAAATCCTTCACCTCTCCTCGGCGAGCGCGGGCGTAGAGTCCTTTCACGTCGCGCCGTTCGCACTCGCTGAGCGGGGTGGAGATGTAGACCTCGCGGAAGTCGTCGGGACCAATGATGCGCCTTGCCATCTCCCGGAGCTCGGCGGTGGGGGAGACGAAGCAGGCCAGGGTGACGATGCCCGTCTGGACAAAGAGCTTGCCCACCTCAGCGATGCGCCGGATGTTCTCGCGCCGATCCTCCTCGGAGAAGCCAAGTCCGGCGTTGATGCCCGTCCGGATGTTGTCACCGTCGAGGATTCGGCAGAGGATGCCTCGCCGGTGCAGCTCGCGCTCCACGCCGATGGCTACGGTGCTCTTGCCGCTTCCGCTCAGACCTGTCATCCATATCATGAGTCCACGCTGTCCGAGCAGTTGCTCTTTGTCTTGACGACTGAGCATTTTGTCGAAGATGGGATAGATTATCTTATCGGCCATATCAGAGGAATTACGAATACACATATAATGAAGACAATGATGTTCAGGGGGAGTCCGACCTTCGTGTAGTCGGTGAAGCGGTAGCCTCCGATGCCTTGCACGAGCAGGTTGGTCTGATAGCCAATGGGTGTGCTGAAGGCAGCCGAGGCCGCTATGCAGATACAGATGAAGAATGGCATGGGATCCACGCCAAGTTTCTGAGCCACGGACAGTGCCAATGGGAAGGCGAGGGCTGCCGCGGCGTTGTTCGTGATGAGCTCCGTGAAGAGATTGGTGATGAGAAACAGGATGGCAAGCATGGCATAAGGGCCATGCTCGGTCTGCCCTATGAGGTCGGCCAAGGCGATGATGCCGTCAGCAATGAAGTCTGCAAAGCCGGAGTTCTGCATCCCCCGCGATATGGCAAAGGCGCAGGCGATGGTCACCAACACGTCCCACGACAGATACTTGCTGTATTTGCGCGGATTGAAAATGCGAGTCCATGCCATGATGACGGTCGTGACGCAGACGAAGAAGAACATATCGAAGCGAAAGCCGGGCACATGCTCGCGCACGAAAGGCAGTTCGCCCACCGTGGCACCGACTATCATGAGGAAGAGCAGGATGATGGCCAGATACCGTTTGCGATGGCAGAGCGGTTGGCTGTCGATGTCGTAGCTCGAGATGAGGAATGCCGTGGAATCGCGGTACGTTTGTACGAACTTGTTGTCGGTTTCCAGCAACAACGTATCGTGGTTCTGCAAAGGCATGTTCGGCCAGTCGCCCTGAAGCAATGCGCCTCCCCGGCGAATGGAGTGGACGTGTGCCCCATAGTGTCGGTAGAAATCGAATTGTCGCAGGTTCTTGCCCAGACCGGGGAAGCGGCTTCTCAGCACAACCTCGACCAGCTCGACGCCCGAGGCCTTGTATTCCTCCTCGTCATGCTCGCCCTCCCGACTCTCAGGCAGAAGGTAGTGGCTGTAAAAGATAAGGTAAGCTAAGCCGACGATGCAGATGACGATGCCAATCTTGCCGAGCTCGAACATCGTCATGCCTTCCCTTCCGGAATCTTGGATAAGGCCATCGACCACAAGGTTGGTGCTCGTGCCGATAAGCGTACAGATGCCGCCAAGAATCGTAGCGTAGCTCAAGGGGATGAGGAACTTGGTGTACGGCAGACCCACCTTCCTCGCCCAGTTCTTTATAATAGGGGCAAAGATGACAACGACGGGCGTGTTGTTCAGAAAGGCAGACAGCGCGGCGATGGTGGGCAGCAGCCGGGCGTTGGCACGGGTCACGGTTGTATGCTCCTTCGGCAACAGTCCGAGGATGACCTGCTCGAGGATGCCGCTCCTGCGGACGCCTTCGCTCACAAGAAAAAGCAAAGCCACCGTTATCATCCCTTTGTTCGAAAAGCCCTCCAGGCACTCCTTTGGACTCAAAATGCCTGCACAGAGCATCATCACAACGCAGGTGAACAGGATGAGCCCCGGTTTCAGCTTGTCTGCAATCAGTGCCCATATCATGAACACCAGGCAGAAGGCTACATAAACTACACTAAAAGACACTTTTATTTACGATTTTACGATTTACGATTTACTATTTAATAGTTCTCCCCATAGAGGGGGAGTTAGAAGGGGGCTTTCTCCCCTTTGGGGGAGTTAGAGGGGGCTTTCATCCAAACAATTCCCTTACGGCTTCCACCACTCGGCGCACTGGCACAAGCTCGATCTTGTAACTCTTTGCATCGAGACCCTTCGCGTTGTGCGCCGGAATGAGGATGCGTTTGAATCCAAGCTTCTGTGCCTCGGCAATCCTTTGCTCAATCCTTGCAACCGGACGTATCTCGCCACTCAGCCCCACCTCTCCAGCCATGCAGACGTCGCCCTCGATTGGCATGTCGCCATTGCTCGACAATACGGCTGCAATGACACTGAGATCGATGGCAGGGTCAGTGACTCGAAGGCCACCGGCAATGTTCAGGAAGACATCTTTCTGTGCCAGTTTGAATCCGACCCTCTTCTCCAAGACCGCCAAGAGCATGTTCAGTCGGCGGCCATCGAAGCCCGTTGTGCTCCTTTGGGCAGTCCCATAAGCTGCAGTACTAACTAATGCTTGCGTCTCGATAAGGAAGGGTCTGACGCCTTCCATTGAGCATGATATGGCAACGCCGGAGAGCCCTTCGCGATGGTCCGTTAGAAGTAGCTCACTGGGGTTGCTCACTTGCCGAAGACCATCGTGCCTCATCTCATAGATGCCCAGTTCGCTCGTGCTGCCGAAGCGGTTCTTGATGCTACGAAGGATGCGGTAAAGATGGTGTTGGTCGCCTTCAAATTGCAGGACAACGTCCACGATGTGTTCCAAAACCTTTGGCCCTGCCAGCGTTCCTTCCTTATTTATATGGCCGATGAGCAAGATGGAGACGCCTCCCGTCTTGGCAAACTTGAGCAAAGAAGCAGCACATTCGCGGATCTGAGAGACCGAACCGGCCGACGACTCGACGTTTTCCGTCTGTATGGTCTGAATGGAATCGACGACGACGAGGTCGGGCTTCATCTCTTCAATGTGCTGGAAGATTTGCTCGAGCGACGTTTCGCAGAGGACGTAAAGCCCTTCTTCTGAAGGTCCAAGCCTGTCGGCCCTGAGCTTTATCTGCCTTGCGCTCTCCTCGCCACTGACGTAGAGTATGCGCTTACCCCTCAGCCCAAGCACCGTCTGGAGCGTGAGGGTGCTCTTGCCGATGCCCGGTTCGCCGCCAAGAAGGACGAGGCTTCCCGGCACCAAGCCACCGCCGAGGACGCGGTTCAGCTCTGCATCGCCCATATCAATGCGCGGCTCATCGTCGGCATTTATCTCGTGGAGAAGCCTTGCTTCCGACTTCTTTCCAGAGAGAGAGGAGGGGATGTTCATGCCATTCCCTTTAGGTGATGACTGGGAAAGGCGTATCTCTTTCATCGTACCCCACTGGTTGCAGGCCGGACATTTGCCGAGCCATTTTATACTTTCCTGTCCGCAATAGTCGCAGACGTACATTGTTTTTTCCTTTGACACCTTGAGATTTACGATTTAGCTATTTACGATTTACTATTTTTCTCCTTCCTTCCGGCTGAAGGGCTGGGGAGTTGTTTCATGCTGAGCGAGATGCGTTCGCGCTGAAGGTCAACGCCGATGACGCGAACCATGACCTGCTGGCCGAGACTGACTACGGCAGTAGGGTCCTTAACGAAGCGGTCGGCGAGCTGAGAGACGTGGACAAGTCCCTTGGTATGCACGCCGATATCGACGAAGGCGCCGAAGTTTGTGATGTTCGTGACGATGCCTGGCAGAAGCATTCCTTCGCGCAGGTCGCCGATTTCGTGTACCGTCTCGTCGAAAGCAAAAGCCTCCAGTGGCTCGCGAGGGTCGAGTCCTGGCTTGTCGAGCTCTTGCATGATGTCTTTCAAAGTAGGTAGTCCCACCTCGTCGCTCACATAGTTCTCGATGTCAATCTTGTCCCTTAGCTCTTTGTTCGCCATGAGTTCTGCCACGGAGCATCTTTGGTCGCGTGCCATACGCTCCACCAATGCGTATCTCTCGGGGTGGACTGCGCTGTTGTCGAGCGGTTCGTTCCCACCCTTGATGCGCAGGAATCCTGCCGACTGCTCGAAGGCTTTGGCTCCGAGACGAGGCACTTTCATCAACTCTTTGCGCGAGCGGAAAGGTCCATTCTCACGCCGATAGCGTACGATGTTCTGGGCAAGTGAGGGTCCGAGGCCGCTGACGTAGGTCAACAGCCACTGCGATGCCGTGTTAAGGTTCACGCCGACGCGGTTCACACAGTTGACGACGGTCTCCTCGAGGCTCTTCCTCAGTGCCGTCTGACTGACGTCCTTCTGGTACTGACCCACGCCGATGCTGGACGGATCTATCTTGACCAACTCGGCCAAGGGGTCCATCAATCGGCGGCCGATGCTGACGGCTCCGCGCACCGTCACGTCCTCATCCGGGAATTCTTCCCTTGCTATTTCGCTGGCACTGTAGATGCTTGCGCCGTCTTCGCTGACGCTGTAGATGTCCACGCCGTCGGGCAGGTCGAGATGGCGCACGAAATCCTCCGTCTCGCGGCCTGCCGTGCCGTTGCCCACGGCGATGGCTTGGATGCCGAACTTCCCGACGAGTGTCTGCACGGCGAGCATGGCTTTGACGCGCTCGGCACGGGGAGGGTGGGGGAAGATGACGTCGTGGTGGAGGAGGTTGCCTTCGGCGTCGAGGCACACCACCTTGCATCCGGTGCGGAATCCCGGGTCGATGGCCATCACACGCTTCTGTCCGAGGGGCGAAGCCATGAGCAGTTGTTCCAGGTTCTGCACGAAGATTCGGATGGCACCCTCGTCGGCTTTCTGCTTGGACGAAGCGGCAAACTCGCCCGAGATGCTCGGCTCGAGCAGTCGCTTGTAGCCGTCTTCCACCGCTTCGCGCACGGCCCTGCTGCTCTCGCCGTGGCCTTTGACGAACAGACGGGCGATGCGTTCCACGGCAGGCTCATCGTCCACACAGATGGAGACCCTGAGGATGCCTTCTGCCTCGCCGCGCCTCATGGCCAGGAGCCGATGGCCCTGGCAGCGCTTGAGGGGTTCCGTCCAGTCGAAATAGTCGCGGAAGTTCTGTCCTTCGGCATCTTTCCCCTTGACGACACGGCTCTGAATGGTGGCATGAAGGGAGAAGGTGGTGCGCAGGCTCTGACGTGCCCGTTCGTCCTCGCTCACGCGCTCGGCGATAATATCCTTTGCGCCTTGCAGGGAGCCTTCCACATCATCTTTCATGGGAGAAAGTTTCCCGATCAGTTCCTTCAACGTCGCGTTTGGCGATTGCCGCATGATGGCATCGGCCAAAGGCTCCAGCCCGGCTTCGCGAGCCACCTGCGCCCGGGTTCTACGCTTCTGTTTATAAGGCAGATAGATGTCTTCCAATGTCGTGGCATCCCAGCAGTCTTCGATGCGCTGACGCAGTTCGGGCGTGAGCTTTCCCTGCGCCTCGATGGTGGAGAGGATGTACTCCTTGCGGTGCTCCAGCTCGCCCACCTTGTCGAGTTCCGCAGCCACGCTGGCCACCTCCACGTCGGTCATGCCGCCGGTGGCTTCTTTGCGATAGCGGCTGATGAACGGCACGGTGGCGCCGTCCTGCAGGAGGTCCACCACCTGCCGCACGTATTTCTCCTTTAGCCCAGTGCGCTGAGCTATCAGTTCGTAGTTCATACTTGTCGGTTTTTTACCGCGCAAAGTTACGACATTTTAATTAAAAATGAAAAATGAAAAATGAAAAATGAAGCAGAACGCAGTTAAAAAGTAGTCTTACAACACACATTTTTCTGAATCGTCGAATTGACAAAATGATAGTTTTTTGGCCGTTTTGCTTACACACGCCATTTTTACATTTCGCTCAGAACGGCTTATTTTGCCTCCAGACATATTTTTTGTCGTCGGACGAAAAATAAGGGCTTAAATCGAAGGCTGTTTCATAACAGATTGAATACCAGTGGATGATACAAATCTTCATCAAGTGTAGATTTTGTCTTCATTTGGCATTATTCCTGAAACGGAACGCAGATTTTGCAATTTTCGCAGGTTTTTGCACACATTTTTGCTCATGAAGTCTGTTGACTCTGCACAAGGTTTTCAGAATTTCTCTGTAGGACGATTCGAAAAACACTATGGAGTGATTGCCGACGTCCCACGGTGTTTCTTCGAAAACGGCGTTTTTCGACCTCAAACGCCGCACTTTCCGATGTGTGCAATTTTTGACACTTTGACACAATACAGCCGTTTTTGCTGACAATTACAATATAGGCTGTCGCCAAAAACGCCCTTTTAATTTCTAATAGACGTTATGTTTAGTAGGAAACAGAATTTACAGTTTTCTTCTCTATTCTTTCGTGTTTTCATGATTTTTCTGTATCTTTGCAGCATCCAAGCAGAAGCTGACGCCTCAGAACGTCGGGGCTACCGGAAGAAAAGACAGCTCGGAAGTACTAACAACAAAAGAAAGTCCAATGAAATTAGCCATTGCCGGAACGGGCAAAATCGCCGAGGAAGTGCTGAGGATGCTCCACGATGACTTCCAGGGGAAAATTGAAGTGACGGGCATCTTTGCCAGGGAAAAGAGCGTAGAGCACGCCATCGACCTCTGCCAAGCCTTTGCCCCCACGGGGTTTGTCTATACCGACTATCAGCGAATGCTCCTCGAGTCCGACGCCGACTTCGTGTACATCGCCAATGCCAACCACGTCCATCACCGCTATGCCAAGGAAGCGATGCTGGCCGGAAAGCACGTCATCGTGGAGAAACCCATTGCCGTGGACCGCGCAGAGACGGAGGATCTCATCGACACCGCCATCAGTCGCTGCGTCTATCTCCTGCCTGCCTTCTCGTTACTCTACATGCCTCTGTTCCGCAAGCTTCAGGAGTTGCTTCCAAAGCTCGGCAAGATACGGATGATCCACTGCAACTTCGCCCAGCGAAGCAGTCGCTACGACCGCTATCTCGCCGGCGAGCTGACGCCCGTCTTCGACCCTTCCATGGCAGGCGGCACGCTCTCCGACCTCAACATCTACAACCTCTGCTTCACCATCGCCCTGATGGGACCGCCACGCACCGTTCGCTACGACTGCAATCGCGGCTACAATGGCATCGACACGAGCGGCACTCTCCTCTGCCACTACCCTACCTGTCTGGCCGTACTCAGTGCGTCGAAGGACTCTGACGGACTCTCCTTTGGCTGCATCCAAGGTGAGGAAGGATACATCGAGGTGCACGGATCGGTGAGCATCCTCGACAGTTTCACCATCCACCTCAGAGGCCAGGAGCCCGAAACCTACCGCAGCGAAACGGGAACCCATCGCCTCGCCTATGAGTTCCGAGAGTTCCTCGCACTCGCAGAAAACAGGCAGGAATGCCACATCGTCATACCTTATTTCACAAGAATCGTGCAGGAAATAGCCATCGCACAAGAAAGAATGATCACATCATGAAGCACAAAATCCCATTTCTCCTCCTTGGCGGCATGACATTCAATGCCGTCCATGCCCAACGTTGGAACATTGTCTATATAATGTCCGACGACCATTCCTATCAGGCCATCAGTGCCTACGGACATCAGCTCAGCCGTCAGGCTCCAACGCCCAACCTCGACCGTCTGGCCGAACGCGGTATGCTCTTCCGGCGTGCATACGTCGAGAACTCACTCAGCACCCCGAGCCGTGCATGCCTCATGACTGGCATGTACAGCCACCAGAGTGGGCAGCGCACACTCGACTGCCCTATCGACCCCAACGCGCCTTTCGTGAGCGAATACCTGCAGCAAGCAGGATATCAGACAGGCATGGTCGGCAAATGGCACATGCTGTGTGAGCCGAAAGGGTTCGACTCCTACCACGTCCTCCCGGGCCAGGGCGACTACTACAACCCGCGCTTCCGCACAAAAGACTCCGGCGGAAAGTACGTCGAGGAGAAAGGCTATGCCACCAACCTCATTACAGACCATGCCATAGAGTTCCTCGAGACGCGCGACAAGACGAAGCCTTTCGCCCTCTTCGTACACCATAAAGCACCGCATCGCAACTGGATGCCGCCCCTCGACATGCTCGGTCTGTACGAAGACGTCGAGTTCCCCTTGCCCCAGACCTTCCGCGATGACTACGCAACCCGTGGCCGTGCAGCACACGACCAGCAGATGAGCATCGCCAAAGACATGGAGATGTGCTACGACCTGAAGGTGACGCAGATAAAACCCGGCATGGGTTACACTCACGAGCGCAACGGTGACGGCTTCCGCCACCAGCTTTCCCGGCTCTCACCCGAGCAGAGAGCACAATGGGAAGCCGTCTATAATCCCCGAAACCAGGCAATGCTCGACAGCAACCTCACGCCCGACGAACTGCTCGAATGGAAGTTCCAGCGCTACATCCGCGACTATATGCGCGTCATCCACAGCATCGACGAACAGGTGGGCCGCTTGCTCGACTATCTCGAAGCCAACGGCTTGATGGAGAACACCATGGTGGTCTATACCAGCGACCAAGGGTTCTACATGGGAGAGCACGGATGGTTCGACAAACGTTTCATGTATGAGGAGTCGTTCCGCACTCCCCTACTCGTCTGTGCGCCCGGCATGAAGGGCGGAGAGAAGTGCGACGCCCTCGTCCAGAACATCGACTTCGCCCCAACGTTCCTCGACATTGCCGATGCCGAAAAGCCCCGTCAGATGGTGGGAACCTCGCTCCTTCCCGTCATGGAGCACGGCGGCAAGGCTCCCAAGGACTGGCGCCAATACCTCTATTACCACTACTATGACTGTCCAGCCGAACACAATGTCATGCGCCACGACGGCGTGAGCGACGGACGATTCAAGCTCATTCACTTCTACGGCCCCAAAGGTTCCTACGACGAGCTCTATGACCTCCGCCGTGATCCCAACGAGCTCAACAACGTCATCGCCAAGAAGAAGTACGCCAAGCACCTAAGCCGTCTGCAAGGGCAGCTCGACGCGTTTCGCACAGAGCAGAAGGTCGACGAGTGGTAACGCCGCAGCCGACGCTGCCAATCCCCGCACGCGGAGACTGCAATCGCGGCAGCCTGCGTTGCCAATCGCCGCATGCGGAGACGGACATCGCCCCTCCCCCACTTCAGTTTCAAAGGCTTTCACATGACAAGACTTCTGAAAAAAATAACCCTAAAATGCACTTTTTGTCACATAGACTTTGCAATTTGCAAAGAAAAGTGTAACTTTGCAGGCGTAAAACCGTAAAATACCATTATGTTTGAGTCTTTCTACAGAATGCACCAAAATCTGGTGGAGCGCACACAAGCCCCCATCAGACGAGCCTTGATGGACGAAATTGACTGGCACAAGCGGCTCATCGGCATCAAGGGAAGCCGAGGCGTCGGCAGGACAACCTTCCTGCTGCAGTATGCAAAGGAGAACTTCGGCTCCAAAGACCGCAGGTGCCTCTACGTCAACATGAACAACTTCTACTTCCAGGGCAAGACGCTCTTCCAGTTCGCACAGGAGTTCATGCAGGCAGGAGGACAGGTTCTGCTCATAGACCAAGTCTTCAAGTACCCCGAATGGAGTCACGAGCTGCGACTCATCTACGACCGTTGCCCACGGCTCAAAGTGGTCTTCGCCGGCTCAAGCGTAATGCGACTCAAGGATGAGAACCCCGAGCTCAACGGCATCGCCGCAAGCTACAACCTCAGAGGCTTCTCCTTCCGCGAATATCTCAACCTCAGGGCTGGAACAAACTTCCGCCCTTACACCATACGCGAAATTCAGAATCGCCACGAACACATCGCTGAGGAAGTGCTGCCGCTGGTCAATCCCCTCGACTACTTCAATGACTACCTGCACCACGGCTACTACCCCTTCTTCCTCGAGAAAGCAAGCTTCATAGAGAACCTGCTCAAGGCTGTCAACATGATGATAGAGGTTGACATCCTGCTCATCAAACAGATTGACCTCAAGTATCTTGGCAAGATAAAGAAACTGCTCTACCTGCTTGCCACAAGCGACTACGGTGCTCCCAACGTCAGCCAGCTTGCACAAGACTTGCAGACAAGCCGTGCCACCGTGGTCAACTACATCAAGTACCTCAGCGACGCACGCCTGCTCAACATGCTCTATCGCCCGGGAGAAGAGTTTCCGAAGAAGCCGGCAGGCATCCTCATGCACAACACCAACCTCATCTACTCCATGATGCCCGACTTCAACGACGAGCAAATCGTGATGGAGACTTTCTTCCAGAACGCACTCTGGGGAAGGCATAAAGTGCAGAAAGGCGACAGAAGCTGCACCTTCATTGTGGACAAGTCCATGAAGTTCCGCATTTGTCTGGAGCAGCCAAAGCGCAAGAACACCGACGTGCTCTATGCCCTCGCAGGCGTGAAGGAAGGACTCGAGCAGGAAATACCCCTCTGGATGTACGGCTTCCTCTACTGACCGCACATCGCGCCACGCTCCCGTCAAAGGGAGCGTCGGCATATTATATACATTATTATATTATAGTAAGGACAAAGTAAACAACAAGGTAACTTTATAATTCAATTATGTCAAAAGAAAAGAAATTCGTGACTTGGGATGGCAACACCTGTGCCGGACACGTAGCCTACATGTTCAGTGAAGTAGCAGCCATCTATCCTATCACTCCTTCATCTCCCATGGCGGAGCATGTCGATGAGTGGGCCGCTCAGGGACGCAAGAACCTCTTCGGCGACACAGTATTGGTTCAGGAAATGCAGAGCGAAGGCGGCGCAGCAGGTGCTGTGCATGGTTCCTTGCAGGCAGGTGCGCTGACAAGCACCTTCACTGCCAGCCAAGGTCTTCTGCTCATGATTCCCAATATGTACAAAATTGCAGGCGAATTGCTGCCGAGCGTCTTCCATGTATCGGCTCGTACGCTTGCCACACACTCTTTGTGCATCTTCGGTGACCACAGCGATGTGATGGCTTGCCGTCAGACTGGCTTTGCAATGCTGGCCGAAGGTAGCGTGCAGGAAGTGATGGACCTCAGCGCCGTTGCCCATCTTGCCGCTCTCGAGGCACGCGTGCCTTTCATCAACTTCTTCGACGGCTTCCGCACTTCCCACGAATATCAGAAGGTAGAGCTTCTGGAAGAGGACGACGTGCGCGACCTCGTCAATCAGAAAGCCCTCAGCGAGTTCCGTGCCCGTGCCCTCTCTCCTGAGCATCCTCAGGCTAAAGGCATGGCCGAGAACCCCGAGACGTTCTTTGCACATCGCGAGAGTTGCAACCGCTACTACGATGCCGTTCCTGCCATCGTGGAGAAATATATGGCAGCCATCAGCGAGCGCACTGGCCGCAAGTATGAGCTCTTCAGCTATTATGGTGCAGAAGATGCTGAGCAAGTCATCATCCTGATGGGCTCGGCAACAGAAGCTGCCCGCGAAGCCATTGACTATGCTAATGCTCATGGCAAGAAGTACGGCATGGTGAGCGTTCATCTCTATCGTCCCTTCAGCGTGAAGCATTTGCTTGCCGCAGTGCCCAAGACCTGCAAGCGTATTGCTGTGCTCGACCGCACGAAGGAGCCTGGAGCCAATGGCGAGCCTCTCTACCTCGACGTACGCGACGCATTCTATGGCCAGCCGGGCGCCCCCATCATTGTAGGCGGTCGCTATGGCCTCGGCTCAGCCGACGTCACTCCCACCATGATGCTCAGCGTCTATGAGAACCTCGAGTTACCTCAGCCCAAGGAACACTTCACCGTCGGCATCGTCGACGACCTCACTTACACCTCTCTGCCCGTCAAGGAAGAGATGGCACTGGGCGGCGAAGGCATCTTCGAAGCCAAGTTCTTCGGCCTTGGTGCAGACGGCACGGTCGGTGCAAACAAGAACAGCGTGAAGATTATCGGCGACAACACCAACAAGTATTGCCAGGCTTACTTCAGCTACGACTCCAAGAAGTCGGGCGGCTTCACCTGCTCTCACTTGCGCTTTGGCGACACACCCATCCGCAGCACATATCAGATTAAGACGCCTAACTTCGTGGCTTGCCACGTTCAGGCATATCTCAGGATGTACGACGTGACGCGCGGCCTGCGCCAGGGCGGTCAGTTCCTGCTCAACACAATCTTCGAGGGCGAAGAGCTCGTACACTTCCTTCCGAACAACGTGAAGAAGTACTTTGCCGAGAAGAACATCACCGTCTATTACATCAACGCCACGAAGATTGCACAGGAGATTGGCCTCGGCAACCGCACGAACACCATCCTGCAGAGCGCATTCTTCCGCATCACAGAAGTTATTCCCGTGGAGCTTGCCGTCGAACAGATGAAGAAAGCCATCGTGAAGTCTTACGGCAAGAAAGGCGAGGACGTGGTGAACATGAACTTTGCTGCCGTAGATCGTGGTGGCGAGTACAAGGTACTGCCTGTTGATCCTGCTTGGGCTAACCTGCCAGCCGATGAGGCTCCCGTCTATGACGAACCCGAGTTCATCACGAAGCTCGTGCGCCCCATCAACGCCCAGAATGGTGCAGACCTTCCAGTCAGCGCTTACAAGGGCTACGAGGACGGCGCTTGGGAACAGGGCACAGCTGCATACGAGAAGCGTGGCGTGGCAGGCTTCGTGCCTGTATGGAACCCTGATAACTGCATCCAGTGCAACAAGTGTGCTTTCGTTTGTCCTCACGCTTGCATTCGTCCCATCGTGATGAACGACGAGGAGGTGAAGGGCTTCGAAGGCAAGACCATCGAGATGAAAGCACCTGCAGCCATGAAGGGTATGCACTTCGTCATGCAGGTTGGCGTGAAGGACTGCCTTGGTTGCGGCAACTGCGCCGATGTCTGCCCGGGCAATCCGAAGCTCGGAGGCCCTGCTCTCAAGATGGTTCCCTACGACGACTCAAGTGCCGAAGCTGCTCAGGAAGCAAAGAACTGGGAATACTGCATCAAGAAGGTCAGCTCGAAGCAGGACCTCGTCGATATCAAGCAGAGCCCCAAGAACAGTCAGTTCGCTCAGCCTCTCTTTGAATTCAGCGGCGCTTGCTCTGGTTGTGGCGAGACACCTTACGTCAAGCTCATCTCTCAGCTCTTCGGTGACCGCGAGATGGCAAGCAACGCCACAGGCTGCTCCAGCATTTATTCCGGCTCCATTCCTTCTACACCTTACACCAAGAATGCCAAGGGTCAAGGCCCCGCATGGAGTAATTCACTCTTTGAAGACTTCTGCGAGTACGGCCTCGGCATGGTGCTTGGCCGCAAGAAACTACGCAACAGAATGCGCAAGCTGGCCGAAGAGCTGGTACACACCACTGCCTTCGACTGGATGCGCGAGGCTACGCAGAAATGGCTCGACACATACGATGACTCCACCGCCAACCGCAAGGCAACCGATGAGTTCGTTGCAGCCCTTGAGAAGGCTATACTGCCTATCGACGGAGCCATAGAGTTCTGGCAGGGCAAGGGCAAGGAACTGTATGGAGCCGAGGTGGCTGCACAGAAGTTGCAGGAAGCCAAGGATGCCAAGGCAGCAGGCAGCCCCATCTGCCCGTGCCGCGGATGTGCACTCGAGAGCGAGCTGCTCGCGAACAAGGACAAGCTGGCAAAGGCAAGCCAGTGGATTATCGGTGGCGACGGTGCAAGCTACGACATCGGTTACGGCGGTCTCGACCACGTCATCGGTTCGGGCGAGGATGTCAACATCTTCGTCATCGACACCGAAGTTTACTCCAACACCGGCGGCCAGGCTTCGAAAGCCACTCCCATCGGTGCCATCGCTCAGTTTGCAGCTAATGGCAAGCGCGTGGGCAAGAAGGATCTCGGTCTCATGCAGGCCACTTACGGCAATGTCTATGTGGCTCAGGTGGCTATGGGTGCCGACCAAAGCCAGTGCCTCAAGGCATTCCGCGAGGCTGAAGCTTGGCACGGACCTTCGCTCATCATTGCCTACGCACCCTGCATCAACCACGGTCTGAAGGCCAAGGGCGGCATGGGTAAGAGTCAGGCTGAGGAGGCAAAGGCCGTTGAATGCGGTTACTGGCATCTGTGGCGCAACAATCCTGCGCTGGCCGAAGAGGGCAAGAATCCCTTCCAGCTCGACAGCAAGGAGCCTGATTGGGACAAATTCCAGGACTTCCTCGAGGGCGAAGTGCGCTTCCTCTCTCTGAAGAAAGCCGCTCCCGAAGAGGCACAGGAGCTCTACGATGCTTGTAAGGCAGCCGCTCAGCGCCGCTACAAGACCTACGTCCGCAAGACGCAGGAGGACTGGAGCGAATAGACAATCCGCAAGGTCTTATTTGACTGAACGATAGCTTTATGCCTTGATAGGTTTGAGATTAAAGGATTTCAAGCCTGTCAGGGCATAAGCTTTTTTGAGCATCTGCTGTATATGTTTGGAGCCGATGCAGTTATAAATTCGATGCCACACGTTTTGGCTTGTAGGGACGCGCCGTGGCGCGTCCGCTATTGCAGCAAAGATATAGCAGAAGAGAATGTGACGCGGCGGGCGGACGCGCCACGGCGCGGCGGTTATTGATGCAAAGATATCGCAGGAGAGAATGTGATGCGGCGGGCGGACGCACCACGGCGCGTCCCTACAAGGGAATTGAGTAAATTGCCAACGCCACACGAGGAAATTGCAAACGTCACACGAGGAAATTGCAAACGCCACACGAGAAGATTGCAAACGCCACACGAGGAAATCGCCAACGCCACACGAGGAAATCGCCAACCACTCATTAGTCAATTGCAAATATTGCTGTCCGCTAAAAGTCCAATGAGCACAAATTATCGTCCGCAATGCCG
>CAMVDV010000007.1 GCA_947166305.1 uncultured Prevotellaceae bacterium
GTTTTACATAACGCTCACCGCCGTTTTCACGGCTGAAACGAAGAATTTTTGCCTTGTCAAGCAAATTTAACAGCTGTCCATACATCGGCTGTCCGATAAAATGTGTACCTTTGTCCATGTTATTGATGTTTTGTAGCGAAAGCAAAGATAACAAAAAAGGCTGAAACCCAAGCGAGGGCTTCAGCCTAATTTTTATATCGAGAAAAAAGTTTTAGCGGACAGCAATAATTTTATTTCCAAAAAAATCTGCCTATGAAGTAAACAAAAGGACAACATACATACTTAGACAAAGAAGCGTCCGCTAAAGATTCTTGTTATTCGTAACTCGCCAAATTTTGAATAGCACCAAGAGCAAAGGCTCGGATGCCTACGCCGGTGGCGTGGGCGTGTTCGTATATTGTGGGTAAGGTGTTTGGCGATACCTCAAGAACGTAGACCTGTAAAGTCCACGTTTTTTTGTACCGAAGAGAAACAAAAAACATATCAGCAACCCTATTAAAACAAAACTGATAATGAAAAAGAAACTACTCCTTTCAAGCCTTGCCCTGCTGCCACTGGCACTGTGGGCACAAATCCAGTCGGACGGCCGTTTCCTGCAGGGCGGCATCTACTACCGATTGAACAATGAGACCATGACTGCCAGCGTGACACCTGTGACACCTGCGGGCAGTCCTCAACTCACAGGCGACATCGTCATCCCAGAAACAATCACCACCGAGGAAGACAAGACCTACGTCGTGGATGAGATTGAGGAAAGAGCATTCAATGCCGCAAAAATCACCTCGTTCGCCTGCGACAGCATTACAAACCTATGCATTCCTGCCTCGCTGACCGACATACGCTGGGGTGCCTTTGCTGGCTGCAAATGGCTCACGGACATCACGGTCGAGGCGCAGAACCCTGTCTATGAAAGCATCGAAGGCTTCCCCGCAATCATCGGGAAAGACACTGGAGACACTGGTGCAGGGCTGCGCCATACAGCCCTATACTGACGAAGAGGGCAATGTGCAATACAATCCGACGCTTGTCGTCCCCGACGGCATCAAGCGCATAGGTGACTATGCCTTCGGTATCTTTCCGTACACAAGCAACAATGTCAGCTATCCCGCATCCATGCGGGCTGAGCACCATCGTCCTGCCACCTTCGTGGTGGCAGCGTTGGCGACAATGCATTCACCGCTTGCCAAGGTTTGAAGTATCTCACCATAAGGGCAAAAGAGTGCCTGCGCACGGAGACAATACACGAAGATGGCTCTGTCTGGCCCTACGTGAGTGACCTCTTTAACTGGGATGTAAGGAATAGTGTTTATATTAATGTACCCGTCGGAACGCTCGCTCTGTACGACGACAGCCAGCTGTCTCGGCTTGTCAACGGACGCATACAAGAGAATTACGGCAATGACTACTACAGCTTCAACGATGCCGACATGACGGCAACCGTCGTGAAAGGCTGGGTGGATGCGGACAGTTGTTTCGTCGTTCCTGATATAGCGAAAGGTTATTACGAGGGCGAAGAGTATGCCGTCACAGAGATTGGAGTAAGAATGCGAGACTTTCGTGACATTGCCAGAGGCGGTAAGGTTCATCGGCCGTGACGCCTTGGCTGATGTAGATGTAGTTGAGTCTTTCATCCGTGAACCCGAGAAAGTGCAGGCGGGCGACCATGTCTGTCCTGTCATAGAAGGCATCTGCCGCGTTCCATTCGGACTTGCCGCTCACTATGGCGATGCACGCTGGTCGGCAGCTCAGTTCGTTGAGCGCGATCCGGAAAGCTTCACTCTTATCTTCATCATCGACGGAGAATTCTACACCGAGCAGACGCTTCTGGAAGGCAAGCCGATAGGAAGTCTTCCTGAGCCAGAACAGCGTGAGGGCTTCACCTTCTCCGGATGGAAGACAGGAGCCGGCCTTCTGGTCGATGAAAGCACACAGATGCCATACGGTGGCCTGACGTTGTACGGCAGCTACACTGATGGTGACGGAATACACGACTTAGGTGAAAGCCGACCGACCGTTTCCTCCATCTACAGCACCAGCGGGCAGCGGCTCTCCGGCACTCGCCGTGGCATAAACATCCTGCGTATGACCGATGGCCGGACACGCAAGATTCTCGTGAAGTAGGCCTTCATCTCGTACAGCAAGAAAACAGCCAGCTCACACTCGGCGTGGGCTGGCTGTATCGTATTCGGGCGGGCCTCGTGCGCCTCATGTCTATCGGGATGACACCCCGAGCCGTCGGCACAGCCAAAGCCCACGTGTCGAGATGACAAAGTAAACGTGATTAGTTTGCTGGCTAAACGTGATTAGTTTGCTGGCTAAACGTGATGCCTCTTCCGCCCGGACGACATGAGCCGGAAAGGAAAAAACAAAAAAAGTCTTCTCGCACGTACACTATATTATAAAAAAATGTATATTTGCGGAAAGAACCTTGCAGTTTCCACCATTCAACACTCAACTATAAACTCTAAACTTTCAACTATTATGATGAGACACAATTACTTCATTATGCGCCTTGCAGCCTGTCTGTTGCTCCTGACAGGCACGGCGGTTCGGGCCGGGGCGCTGCTTAGCGGCTACCATCAGGTGCTTTATGCCGACGACCTTGAAGAGGGGAAAGCCTACTTCATCGTCAGCGACAGGACCAAGTTTGCTGGTAACGACACGGGGAAACCCAAGGCGATGTCCATGCTGATGGACAGCTACACCGTCAGCTGGGGCAGTCAGTATGTCTATTGGGGCGACTTGGATGTGGACGAGGAGGGCTTCGTCTGGACTGCAGAGAAAGCGGGCGACGACCTCTGGGCCTTCAGGAACAAGGCAAACGGACAGTACATCGGGGAGCTCACGGGCAGCGACGGCGACGTACTTTTCTCCACGATTCCCGTGGGCTATGCCCTCACCGACCTCGAGGACGGTGCAGGCCGCTTCTACTTCATCAGCGACGACAGCCCCTTCTCGCCGCACGTCCAGGGCTTCCTGAACCCAAACAGGCCCAACAACAGCGTGGCAAAACAGGCCACAGGATTCTCCGCGTACATCGACGATGCAGACACTAACGGCTACCCGGCACGTTGGCGCATCTACGAAGCCGACACAGCTCAGCCGGAAGTGTGGGTCACGAGCACCGACGAAATCAGCGACGGCGACCAGTTCTACATCGTGAGCGACCGCACGAAATTCGCCGGTAATGCCACAGGGCTGCTCAAGGCGATGTCTTCGTGTCAGGACAGTTACCCCATAAGGTGGGGAAGTCAGTACGTCTATTGGGGCGATCTCGACAAGGAGGCTGACGGCTTCGTCTGGACAGCCACAAAGGTTGGGGCCGAAGGCGCCTTCGCTTTCTTCAACAAAGAGAAGCAGATGTACCTCGGAGGCATGAATACCAACCCGGTGGAGACCGACGTTGTCTTCTCCGCAACGCCCGTTGCCTACACACTCACCGACCTGGCCGAGGGCGAAGGACGCTTCTATATGACCAGCAGCGACTCTCCTCATTCCCTCCATGTGCAAGGGTATCTGCGCAGCGACCGTCCCGACAACAGTCTTGCAAAGCAGAATGTGGGCGACGACGACTATTCGAGCGACGTGGAGACCTACGGCTATCCGGGCCGCTGGAAGCTTCTGCGCGTGGGGACGAGCGTGCAACCTCAGTCGGAATTCTACGCTGCTGCCAATGGCTACTACTATATACAGAGCGCGGAGGGCAGTCCGTCCGAACCGACTTGCCTCGCCGACTGGAAGGCCGACGCTGCTGCTCAGCAGCAAGATGCCTCGCTCGTGCTGAAGACATCGCCTGCCGGCGACCCAAGATGCATCTTCCGCATCGAGGCAATCGACAGGAAGAACGGCCTCTACACCTTGCAGAATCTTGTCACCGGGAAGTATGTGGGCGGCACGAATGCCGAGGGTCTCGTCTGCATGACCGACGAGCCGGGGCAGCCCCTCACGTTCCGAAGCGTGGTGGGAAACCGCAAGGTCCTGACCATCACTGACGCCGACGGAGACGACCTCGCGTCACTCCTGGTGGATGGCATCGCGCACGTCAGCCCGTCGGAGGCTGAGGTTCAGACTCCCTGGAAGCTTGTCAAGGTGGACAATGCCACGCTCCAGAGCCCTGCGATGCAGCTCAAGCTGGCTCTCGCAAAGCAGGCCGACGCCCTGGACAACCCGCACATCGCGCCGCCGGCCACGCTCAGCGAGGCACAACTCACGTCCCTTTGCACCCTATGGGACAAGGCCGACGATGCCCTCTCGCACGGCATTTTCGACATCCTCTGCCAGCGTCTGACCCGCGACCTTGCGGCTGCAGCGGCAGGAGAATACGTCGAGCCTGTCTATGACAAGTACGAAAAGCAGTCGCTCCGCGTGATGAGCTACAACATTCAGCATGGCGCTGGCAACCACGGCTCACTCGATTTGGCGCGCACGGCACGTGTCATCAAGGCACAGGGCGCGGATGTCGTGGCGCTGCAGGAGGTCGACAGCGTCTTCTCATCGCGTTCCGACAACAAATATCAAGTGAAGGAGCTGTCCGAACTGACCGGCATGTACGGCATCTTCTGCAGCGCCCTGACCGGCTACGGCATAGGCATCCTGTGCAAGGAGCTGCCCCTGTCGGTGCGCGTCGTCAGCCTTGCGTCCGATTTTGAACCGCGCCGTATGCTCATGGCCGAGTTCGATAACTACGTCTTCGCCAGCATTCACGTCGGATTGTCTGCAAGTGCCAGGCGCGGAAGCGGGCCGATTATCAAGGAAGCGGCAGAGGCTTGGGTGGAGACAGGCAAGCCTGTCATCATCGCAGGCGACTTCAACGACGACGGAACCGACAGCGAGATGCAAGGTGCACGCGGTGCCCTGACCGAATACTTGCAGGGGAATGGCTTCACCTTCCACTCGGATCAGACCACTCCCACCTGGAGCGATGGCACATATGTCATCGACCATATCATCAGCTACGACCCCATCGGCGGTGTGCAGAAAGTGAACTATCAGGTCATAGACGACAAGGTTACGTCCGACCACATGCCCATCGTGGGCAATCTCATCGTGGGGTTCGACGACGGGACGGGCATCGGTGAAGTCAACGCCCTGCACGGTTCCGCCAACCCTAAGCAGGCCGTCTTCGACCTCTGCGGTCGCAAGTTGTCCGCAAGCCGCTGGCTGGACGGCAGATTGCCGCGTGGCATTTACGTCGTGGACGGCAGGAAAGTCATCAAATAGTTCAGGATGTGAAACCAAACGAAACATAGCATGAAGAAGAAGACCCTTTTAGCAGCCCTGTTGCTGCTGCAGTTCTGCCTGCCCATGGCAGCGGGACGCATCGTGACCGACACGGTCCGCAGCCAGATTCTCTCGGCCGAGGTGCCGCTCAATGTGTACTTGCCCGACGGCTTCGACACGTCGTCCGGCCGCTATCCCTTCGTCTATCTCCTGCACGGCTTCAGCGACGACTACCGGGCATGGCGTGACAAGGGGCAGATGCAGACCGTCGTTGACGAGCTCATCGGCACGGGTGAGTGCCTGCCCGTCGTTATCATCATGCCCAATGCGGGCGGGCCGGACACCCACAACACGTGGAACGGCTACTTCAACATGCCGGGCTGGGCCTACGAGGACTTCTTCTTCCAGGAGCTCATGCCGCAGGTCGAGCAGAAGTATCATGCGGTGGGCGACAAGCAGCACCGCGCCGTGATGGGGCTCTCGATGGGCGGTGGCGGCAGCACCGTCTATTGTCAGCGGCACCCCGACCTTTTCTCCTCGTGCTATGCCATGAGTCCGTGGCTCGACCACGGGCAGGACGACGTGAAGGCAGGCGAGCAGAAGGACAAGAGATACTACGTCTGCGAGGCCGTCCGCGAGCACAGTGCGCTCCAATTCGTGGAGCAGGCCGACGAGGAGACCAAGCAGAGACTGCGCACGGTCAAGTGGTTCTTCGACTGCGGCGACGACGATTTCCTCTTCGACCAAAGCGTGCGTATGCACCAACTCATGCGGTCGGCCCGCATCCACGGCGAACTCAGGGTGCGCAACGGCGTGCACAACTGGGAGTATTGGCACCAGGCTCTTCGCCTCGCCCTGCCCTTCGCCTCGCGAAACTTCGGGCGGTAGTCCCCCACTCCGCGTGCGGCAATCGCAATCCCCGCGTGCGGAAACAGGCATCCCCGCGTGCGGAGATTCGAATCTCCCCATGCGGGGATTTTTAATCTCTCCAGAAGAAGGTTAGGAGGTCTCCTGCGCCATTCCTCACGCCAGCCTTCAAAAATATGTCGGCAGAAGCGCGGAATATAAAGAAAAAGTCGTATCTTTGTGGCGAAAAAGCTAATTTAAGATAAAAAGAACAGACTGCAATGAAAAGCAAAATTCTCCTCCTCGGCCTGCTGCTCACAACATCGGTGCAGGCCGAAAACCTCGCCCAGTACGTCGATCCACGCATCGGCACGGGCGACCACGGACACGTCTTCATGGGCGCCAGCGTGCCCTTCGGCATGGTCAACGCCGGCCCTACACAGCTCGAGACGGGCTGGGACTGGTGCTCAGGCTATCATGAGTCGGGCAAGAAAATCATCGGTTTCGGCCAAATGCACCTGAGCGGCACCGGATGCGGCGACCTGGGAGACATCGGACTCATGCCCACCTACGGCACCGTCCCCTACACTCGCGAAGGACTCGCCAGCGACTATCGCCACGAAACCGAGGTGGCTGTGCCCGGATACTACCGCGTCATGCTCGACCGCTTCAGCATCATGGCAGAGATGACCGCCACGGCGCGCACCGCACTCTACCGCTTCACCTTCCCCAAGGGCAGCAACAATGCCAGCATCATCATCGACCTTGAGAACACCATCGGCGACGAGGCACGCGACACCCGAGTGGTTCCCGTCGATGACTACACGCTCCTCGGCTACCGGCGCAGCCACGGATGGGCCAACGACCAGACCGTCTTCTTCTGCATGAAGTTCAGCAAACCCATCCACAACTGGCTCAGCGAAGGACCCACCGCAAGGTATGGCGAAGCAACCTTCGAGGTGAACCCCGGAGACCAAATCCTCGTCAAGGTGGCACTCTCGCCCACCAGCGAGGCAAACGCCATGCTCAACCTCAACGCCGAACAGCCCGGCGGCTTCAACTTCGACGCCGTGGCCGACGCAGCCAGCGCCGCATGGGGAGAACAGCTCAGCCGCATCAAGGCAACCTTCCGCACCGAACGCGAACGAACCATCTTCTACACAGCCATGTACCACTTCATGGTGGCACCACAGCTCTGGTGCGACGTCAACGGCGACTACATGGGCTGCGACCTACGCGTGCACCGATGCGCCGACTACAACACCCTCACCACCTGGAGCCTCTGGGACACCTACCGCGCAGCACACCCTCTCGCCACCATCATCATGCCCGACCGCATGAGAGACTACGCCAAGACCATGCTCGCCATCTACCGTGAGTGGGGAGAACTGCCAGTCTGGCACCTCGTCAGCAACGACACATACTGCATGGTGGGAGAGCCTGCCGTGCCAGTCCTTGCCGACATCATCCTCAAGGGAGAAGCCGGAGACATCGACATCGACGAAGCTTACGACGCAGTCTGCGCCAGTATGCTCCCCACCGAGTACGCCAAGATGCGACGCGTACCGCTCCGAGGCAAAGACTACCTCGCCGAACTCGGCTACCTGCCCTACGACGGACGCGAAGGAGAAGTGGTGGGCAAGAGCATGGAATACTTCATTGCAGCCTGGGCAGCCGCCAGGCTTGCAGGAAAACTCGGGCACAAAGACGACAGCATCCGCTTCCATGACATCAGCATGAACTACAAGAAACTCTACGACCGACGCGTCAACGTCATGCGAGCCCTCGACATGAAGGGAGAATTCCGTCCCCTTCCCCCCAACTTCAACCCCAACCAGCAGACAGGCGACTACACCGAAGGCAATCCCTGGCAGTACACCTTCCTCGTACCCCACGACGTGAAGGGACTCGCCCAGCTCATGGGAGGCGACAAAGCACTCGAACAGCGCCTCGACGACCTGCTCTCCGCCAGCAGCGACCTTGGAGAAAACCATGCACCCGACATCTCAGGACTCATCGGACAGTACGCCCACGGCAACGAACCAAGTCACCATATATTATATATGTATAACTATGTGGGCCAACCGCGCAAGGCTCAGCAGCGCATCCGACAGGTCATGAGCGAACTCTACACAGACCAGCCCGCCGGACTCTGTGGCAATGAAGACGTCGGCCAGATGTCCGCATGGTACATCCTCTCGGCCCTCGGCTTCTATCAGGTAGAACCATGCGGCGGAATCTACCAGCTCGGCTCGCCCATCGTCGAGGAAGCCGTCATCCCAGTCCGCGAGGGTAAGACCTTCACCGTGCGCACCCACGGCGGAAGCGACCAAGCCATCTACGTCAAGAAGTACGTCCTGAACGGCAAAACCCTCAAGGGAACCACCATCACCCACGAACAAATCATGGCCGGAGGCACGCTCGACGTCTACATGACCAAGTAGCCGAAGCCAACAAAAGCCAATCAGAATAATCAGAACAATCAGAATAATCAGAGAAATCGGAATAATCAGACAACATGAAGAAGCTAATCTTTTCCCTCCTCCTTACCGTCCCTGCCATCGCAGCGACAGCAATGCCCGAGCCAGCACGCAAGCAGCATGTGGCGGTACAAAGCACCATCAAAGACCTAAGGCCCGAGCCCGAGAAGCGACTCTTCCGCAGCGAAGCCATCGAAAAGCAAATCCTTGACCTCAAGCAGAAACTCACTTCCATCGATCCCAAGCTGTACTGGATGTTCGTAAACTGCTTCCCTAACACGCTCGACACGACCGTCTGGTACTCCAACGAAAGCGGCGACGACGACACATTCGTCATCACTGGCGACATCGAAGCCATGTGGTTGCGCGACAGCGCCGCACAGGTCTGGCCCTATCTCCGCTATGTGAAGGAGGACGAGCCACTGCGTCACCTCATCCGCGGCGTTATCCGAAGGCAATTCTCCTGCATCCTCATCGATCCCTACGCCAACGCTTTCAACATCAAGCCAAAGGACGGCGAGTGGCAATCCGACGAGACGGAGATGAACAAGATGCTGCATGAGCGCAAGTACGAAATAGACTCATTGTGCTATCCCTTGCGCCTTGCATACGCATATTGGCAGCAAACGGGCGACAACAGCGTTTTCGATGAGACATGGATCAAGGTGGTTAGGGCCATCCTCGACGTGTTCCGCGACCAACAAAACTGGAATGGTTACAAGACAAACTACCACTTCCGCCGCAAGACGGCTGCGCTTCATGACACAAGAAGCAATGCCGGATACGGTCATCCGGGCAAGCCTTGTGGCCTTATCGCCAGTGCCTTCCGCCCAAGCGACGACAGCACTATCTTCCCATACCTTGTGCCTTCCAACTTCTTTGCCGTGAGCGTTCTGCGCAAAGCCGCCACGATTCTCCGCCAAGTGAACAAGGAAAATGTCCTTGCCGGCGAGTGCGAGCAGATGGCAAGCCAAGTGGATGCCGCCCTGAAGGAGTACGCCGTGGTGGAACATCCCAAGTACGGTCCCATCTATGCCTTTGAGGTGGATGGCTACGGAAGCGCGCTCCTCATGGACGACAGCAACGCGCCGAGCCTGCTATGCCTGCCCTATCTGACCGATGTTGCCATTGACGATCCGATATATCAGAACACGAGGAAGTTCGTATGGAGCGAGGATAATCCCTATTTCTTCAAAGGGAAGGCGGGCGAAGGCATCGGCGGTCCGCATTGCGGCCTTGACAAACCCTGGCCTATGAGCCTTGTGATGAAGGCATTTACCACTAACGACCGGGCCGAAAAGGAGTGGTGTGTGCAGCAAATTCTCAAGACGGACGGGGGAAAAGGCTTCATGCATGAGTCCTTCAACAAGGACGATGCCACCGATTTCACCCGCAGTTGGTTTGCTTGGGCCAACACCATTTTCGGTGAACTTATAGTAGATATGTATGCAGAATAAACGCCAAAATGTGTCAGCAGGAGCCCTCTTAGCGGGGCTCCTTGCTTTTGTGATGGGTTTCTCCGCCTGCTCCGACGGGCAGAGGGGAGAGGAGCAGGAGGCATTGGCCTTCCTTTATGCAAGTATGCCCCTGCCCGACAGCGTGGACTACTCCCGCGAGTTTTGGGAATCGAACGTCAGCGTTGCGGTTCGTGCCCGACACGAGATGCCTTGGGGCGAAAGGGTGCCCGGGCGCGAATGGCGGCACTTTGTGCTTCCATTGCGCGTGAATAATGAGGATCTCGACTCGTTCCGCATCCAGTATTACGACGAGCTGAAGGCGCGCGTGGAAGGCATGTCGATGTATCAGGCCGTGCTTGAGGTGAACCATTGGTGTCACGAACACGTCTCTTACCAACCGAGTGACAGCCGTACCTCCTCGCCCTTGAACACGCTACGCTCTGCCACGGGACGTTGCGGCGAAGAGAGTACGTTCACGGTGAGCGCGCTCCGCACCGTCGGCATCCCTGCCCGTCAGGTTTATACGCCAAGGTGGGCACACACAGACGACAACCATGCTTGGGTTGAGGCCTGGGTGGATGGCAAATGGTACTTCCTCGGTGCCTGTGAGCCTGAAGCAGTCTTGAATCTCGGCTGGTTCAACGAGTCGGCAAGCCGTGCCATGCTCATGCACACGAAAGTCTTCGGGGACTATACAGGCCCGGAGGAAGTGGTGAACAAGACAGCCTGCTACACCGAGATCAACGTCACGAAGAACTACACCGAAGTGGCCGACGTGAAGGTGACCGTGCTCGGCGAGGACAGTCTGCCCGTGGCTGGAGCGACCGTCGATTTCCGTCTGTATAACTACGCCGAGCTCTTCCCGATTGTGTCCCGACGGAGCGATGCGGAAGGCAAGTCGTCGCTCACCTGCGGCAAGGGCGACCTCGTGGTATGGGCAAGCAAGGACGGCAGGTTTGGCTTTCGGAAGATGACGGCAGGCAAGGACGCGCCGGCCACCATCGTACTGGATATGGACAGCACCAGCACGGCCTCGCTCGACATCGACCTGTTCCCGCCGCTTGCTAGGGACAACAAACCCGAGGTGAGCCCTGAAGCGATACGCGAGAATCACAGGCGCCTGGCTCGGGAGGACAGCCTCCGGGGTGCCTACATGCAGAGGGCTTTCCGACAGGAGGCCGCCCCTGGCAGCCCGGAGGCCTTGGCTAAAGCCAACTGGCCGACCATCGAGGCGTTCAGGAAACAGTGTGCCGACAGCAAACTTGCAGACAAAATCCTCGCCACGCTCTCGAAGAAAGATTATCGCGACGTCACGATGGACGTATTGATGGACGTTGCGCAATGTGCGGCCTCTCCTGTCGCCACTAAGGGAACAGGCGGAGGCGACGAGGCGACGGCCGATGCGCCCGATTTGCAGGGGACGACGGCAGCAATCGCCGACCATTACCTCCTCAGCCCACGCGTGGCGAACGAACGTCTGACGCCTTGCCGGAGCGCACTCCGCAGCTATTTCCAAGGCATGACAGCCGCTCAGCTGCAACAATGGGTGCGCGACAGCATCACGGTCAGCGACCTTCGCAATCCCCAGCACCTCTGTATGTCGCCCCTCGGCGTGCTGCACCACCGGACGTGCGACGCCCATAGCCGCGACATCTTCCTCGTGGCGGCAGCCAGAGCCATCGGTGTGCCCGCAAAGATAGACGAAATCACCGGCCGCACCATGCTCCGGGTCTCACAACCCTCTGCCGAGGGAGAAAAGGAGTGTTGGGCCGACGCCTCCTTCGAGCAGGAAGAGCCATCCCAAGAATGGGATGGAGGGTCCCTACGCTTGACCTTTACCGACCAGGCCGTGAAGGAGAATCCCTCCTACTACACGCACTTCACGCTCTCACGCATCGTCGGCGGACGGCCTCAGCTGCAGGAGTTCCCCGAGGGGACGACGTGGCGCGAGACCTTTGCCAAGGGCGTGCCTGTGGCAGCCGGACAGTATCTGCTCCTCAGCGGCACACGTCTGGCCAACGGAGGCGTGCTGGCACACATGGAAATCAGCACCCTTTCCGATTCCTCCTCTAAGCCCAACCAGACACCCAGACCCACCCCCAACCCCTCCCTTGCAGGGAGGGGCGCAGATACAACCGGGGAGCTGGCTTCTCCTCTCCCTGCAAGGGAGAGGTCGGGAGAGGGTCTGAGGTCGGGCAGGCTGTTCTCCTTACCCCTTCGCCTGCGGGCTGACGAGGGCAAACTGCGCGTGATTGCCAACTTCGACTGCGAGCAATACTTCACCAACGCCAGGGGTGTCCACAAGAAGATACTGGACACCACGGGCCGAGGCTACTACATCCTCGCCCTCATCCGCAGCGGTCACGAGCCGAGCACCCATCTCCTGCACGACATGGAGGCGGCCAATATCCACCTCTCCCAGTGGTCGCAGTGCTACCTGATGCTTTTCCCCAGTCAGGAGGACTACGCCAAGTTCGACCGCAAGGAGTTCGACGACCTGCCCTCCAACGTGCTCTTCGGCGTTGCCGACCCTTCCACAGCCGCCGCGATGCACATCCCTGAGCTCACCCACGGCAGCAAGGAGCTGCCCATCCTGATGCTCTGCGACACCTTCGGCCGCGTCGTCTGGTTCCACCAGGGCTACGGCATCGGTCTGGCCGACCAACTGATGGACGTCCTCCGCAAGGTCATCCTGGGAGAATAGGCAGACGGTGTCGGAAAACGCCGCGTGCGGCGATGGGCATCGTCGCACGCGACGACGGTCATCGCCGCACGCGAAGTTATCCGTCGCCGCACGCGACGTTTGACAATTCTGTGTGAAGAGAAAAAAATGAAAGAATGAGGAAATGAAAAATCCCCCTCTTCATTTCTTCATTTCTTCATTCTTTCATTTCTAAAGAGGCGTTCCTGAAATGAAAAATCCCCCTTCTCATTCCTTCATTTTTTCATTTTCTCATTTCTGAAGAGGCGTTCCTTCCAGAGGATGACGGCAGCGTAGGCGACCACGAGCAGCGTGGCCAGGCCGAGGCTTTGCCACATCGGAGCGTCGGCAGGAAGGAGCGTCAGCAGCCAGTAGAAAAGGGCTGCCAGCAGGACATAGCCCGTCAGGGTGCGCATCGGATAAGGGATGGGATTGAGCCGCTGCCCTACGATGTAGCTCAGCAGCATGGCCGTGCCGTAGCCAGCCACGCCGCCCCAGGCGCAAGCCATGTAGCTATAGTGCGGGATGCCCCACAGGTTGACCGCCAAGAGCGCTGCGCATCCGGCCAAGGAGAACAGCGCGCCGAAGATAGTGCGGTCTATCAATTTGTACCAGAACGAGAGGTTGAAGTACACACCCATCATGATTTCTGCCACCATCACGATGGGCACCACCTTCAATCCCTCACGGTATTCCTCTCCGAGAATGTACTGTAGCACAGGCATGTAGCCCACCACGCAGAGGAAGGCCAGCAGCGTGAAGATGAGGAAATACTTCATGGCCGAGGCATAGTACTCCTTTCTGTCGGCATCCTTGGCCTTGGCAAAGACGATGGGCTCGTAGGCATAGCGGAAGGCTTGGGTTATCATGGCCATGATCATGGCTATCTTCACGCAACTGCCATAGACTCCCAGCTCAACGTTCGCCCCTGCCTTGTCGGGATACACCATTGGGAAGAGAATCTTGTCCGCCACTTGGTTCAGGATGCCCACGATGCCCAGCAGAAGGATGGGCCATGAGTAGGAAAGCATCCTCCTCAACAGGCCGAAGTCCACTTTCCAACGGAGCCTGAACAAGTCCGGGATGAAGAAAAAGGTGATGAATCCTGTGCAAAGGAGGTTGATGAAGAAGACATAGAAGACGCTCGTCTTGCCGAGAACCACGAAGTAGAACACGTTCAAGGCGATGTTCAGGAAGATGAACAGCAGTTTCAGAGAGGCAAAACGCACCGCCCGTCGCTGGAAACGCAGGAAGCTGAAGGGCAACGCCTGCAAGGCATCCAGCCCCACCACCGTGGCCATCATCAGCAAGTATTCGGGGTGCGCACCGTATCCCAGCTCACTTGATATGGGACCGATGAAGCCAAACACGGCCGCAAGGAACACTGCCGTGAGGAATCCCACGGTGCAGAAGGCGGTGGAGAACACCGTGTCGGGCTCCTCGCGTTCGTCGTTGGCATATCGGAAGAGCGTTGTCTCCATACCGAACGTCAGGACGACGAACACCAAGGCGGTGTAAGCATACATGTTCGTGCTCACACCGTAGTCGCCCGAAGCCTTGGGCATATAGTGTGTGTAGAGCGGCACGAGAAGGTAGTTGAGAAAACGTCCCACGATGCTCGACAGACCGTAGATGGCCGTGTCCTTGAAGAGAGCTTTGAAGTTTGCCATAGCCGAAGTTAGTCGTTGTCAGACGCAAAGATACGACTTTTTCGCCGAAAAGTAAGCAGCCAAAGCCCACAAAATGCGTCAGCCATGCCCTCCGAGGCATCTTTTTTCAGTTTTCACTTTCCTCTTTTCACTTTTCTTCGTACCTTTGCAGTCGAAGTAGCACAATAGAATGATGCACACCACGATGAAAAAGTTCTGCTCCGCCGTGGCGCTTTTGCTCGCCACGCTCTCTGCCTTTGCCGACGATGCCAAGATGGACAAGTTCGTCGGCACGCTCCTCGGCAAGATGACACTAAGCGAGAAGATAGGCCAACTCAACTTGCAGCCGGCAGGCGAAGTGCAGACCGGCAGCGCCATGGACACACAGGTGGGCGGCCTCGTGGCTGAGGGTCGGCTCGGAGCCGTGCTCAATCTCACCGGAAAGGACAGGATTCGCGCCCTGCAGGAAGTGGCCGTCGGCAAGAGTCGCCTCGGCATTCCGCTCCTGGTGGGCCTCGATGTCATCCACGGCTACAAGACTATTTTCCCCATCCCTCTGGCTCAGTCCTGCTCGTGGGACATCCCTGCCATCGAAGCCGCTGCCCGCATCGCCGCAGACGAGTGCTCGAGCGACGGCATCTCGTGGACTTACAGCCCAATGGTGGACGTTGCGCTCGATGCACGCTGGGGCCGAATCATGGAAGGCAGCGGCGAGGACCCCTACCTCGGAGGCCTCGTGGCTGCGGCACTCGTGCGTGGCTATCAGGGAGACTTCAGGCATCGGCAGAACATCTTGGCCTGCCTCAAGCACTTCGCCCTCTATGGCGCAGTCGAGGCTGGGCGCGACTACAATACAGTCGACATGAGTCGGCTCCGGATGTTCAACCAGTTCTTCCCACCCTACAAGGCTGCGGTGGAGGCAGGCGTTGGCAGCGTCATGACAAGCTTCAACCTTGTCGACGGACTCCACGCCACCGCCAACCCCTGGCTTCTTCGCGACGTGCTCAGACAGAGCTGGGGTTTCGGAGGATTCGTCGTGACCGACTACGCCAGCATCAATGAGATGGAGACATGGGGCTTCGGCGGTCAGAAGGACAACGCCTTGAATGCCCTGCGTGCCGGCACAGACATGGATATGTGCTCGCAGGCCTTTCTCAATCATCTGGAGGAGGCTGTCCGGCAAGGCCTTGTCGCCGAGAAGGACATCGACGAAGCCTGTCGCCGAGTGCTCGAAGCAAAGTACAGGCTCGGCCTCTTCAAAGACCCCTACAGGCACTGCAGCATGAGCGACAAGGAGCAAGCCCGCCACCTGTTCACCCCCGCCCATCGGCAGGAAGCCCGCGACCTCGCAGCCGAGACCTTCGTGCTCCTCAAGAATGAAGGCAACATCCTGCCGCTCAGAAAGCAAGGCAAGATAGCCCTCATCGGCCCGAACAGCGACACGACAGACGGCTTGCTTGGCTCCTGGTGCGTGGAGCGACCGGCCCGCGATGCCTATCCCTCCTTGCTCCAAGCCATGAGAGAATACCTCAAAGGCAAGGCCGAAGTGCTCCATGCCCAGGGTTGCAACCTCAGCGACGACGAGCGACAGGATGCGGCAGGCTTTGCCAATGCACCCTATCGCACCACACCTCGCGTCAATCCCAAGCAGGCTCTGCAGGAAGCGTTGAGGATTGCGGCAGAAGCCGACGTCATCGTCTATGCCGGAGGCGAGGGTGCCGAGTGGAGCGGAGAGAGTCACAGCCGTGCCGACCTTGAGCTTCCTGCCTGTCAGAAGGCGTTGCTCTCTGCAATCAAAGCCCTCGGCAAGCCTGTCGTCATGCTCAATTTCTCCGGTCGCCCCACGGCTATGGGCTGGGAGAAAGAGAACTTGCCGGCATTGATGAACGTCTGGTTCGGCGGAACCGAAGCGGGCTTCGCCATCTGCGATGTGCTCTTCGGCGACAAGGCCCCGAGCGGACGGCTCACGGCGAGCATCCCTCAGGCCACGGGGCAGGAACCGCTCTACTACAACCACCTCAATACCGGGCGACCCGTCTCTGCCTACGACGGCAACTTCCGTCAGTATCAGAGCAACTACTTCGAGGTGAGCAACGGACCGGCGTTCCCCTTCGGCTACGGCCTCACATATTCTTCCTTTAAGTACGGAGAGATGACGGTGAAGCAGGAAGGACGAAACGTGACGGCCTCGGTCGCTGTCACCAACGAAGGAAGCCGCGATGCCGTCGAGGTGGTGCAATGCTACATCCACGACGTGGCTTGTCGCTACGCACGCCCTGTCAAGGAACTGAAAGGCTTTGAGCGCATCATGCTCCGACGCGGTGAGACAAAGACCATAAGCATCAGCCTTACCGAACAAGAGCTTGGCTCCTACGACTCGGAGGGCCGTTTCTTCTTCGAACCAGGCGAGTTCGACATCATGCTTGGCGCGAACAGTAGCAACGTACAGACCAAAAGAATCAACATCGACTGACCCTCTTTCCTTATATAATATATGAAATACATCAGTTGGAACGTCAACGGTCTCAGAGCCGTGGCAGGGAAGAATTTCGCCGAAGTGTTCGAGAATCTCGATGCAGACTTCTTCTGTTTGCAGGAAACGAAGTTGCAAGCCGGACAACTCGACCTGAACTTCCCCGGCTACCAGTCCTTCTGGAACTATGCTGACAAGAAGGGATACTCGGGCACCGCTGTCTTCACTAAGCACACACCGCTTGCCGTGACCTACGGCATGGGCATCGATGAGCATGACCATGAAGGACGAATCATCACGCTTGAAATGCCCGACCACTTCCTTGTGTGCGTCTATACCCCGAACAGCCAGGACGAACTCCGGCGCCTCGACTACAGAATGCAGTGGGAAGATGCTTTCCGAAGCTATCTTCTTGCCCTGGATGAGAAGAAACCTGTCGTTGTCTGCGGCGACATGAACGTGGCACACAAAGAGATTGACCTCAAGAATCCGCAGACAAACCACCGCAACGCTGGCTTTACCGACGAGGAACGCGAGAAGTTTTCCGTGCTGTTGCAGAGCGGATTCACCGACACGTTCCGCCTCCTCCATCCCGATGAAACAGGTCGATACAGTTGGTGGAGCTACCGATTCCATGCAAGGGAGAAAAACGTAGGCTGGCGCATTGACTATTTCCTTGTGTCGAATCGTTTGACGCCGCGTGTGGCGTTGGCCGACATAGGCAGCGACATTTTCGGCAGCGACCACTGTCCTGTTATTCTTGAACTTGAATAAAAGCAAACGATGAAGAAAACGTGGGGAATGACCGAAGGCGCAATTGTCTGTTGTGGAATTGTGGCAGGGGGAATGCTCTTGCAACTGCTTGCCGGACCTGTGCAATGGGACGCCATGGCGTGGCCTCTCAATGTCGTTGTGCTGGCAATGATGTTGGTCGGCATGACATTGATGCACCTATGCCGCGGCAGGGTGCGCCTCTTCCGATGGATGGCAACGTTGCAAGCCGGCATACCTGCAATGTTGACGTGCGCCATGCTGACCATTCTGATGGGAGTGACCAGACAAACACCATCGGGGCACGTCCCTACCGACCCAATAGGCATCACTTCGATGCTAAGCTTCTGGCCTTTTGTCCTTTCTTACGTTTGGCTCATGCTGCTGGTGGGCATGGTGTGCCTTACAAGGCTCGGCCATCCCTCTTGGCGCAACCTTCTCTTCCTGGTCAATCACTTGGGCATCTTCATTGCCCTCGTGTGCGGCACGTTGGGCAACGCCGATATGCAGCGCCTCTTCATGACCGTGGAGGAAGGCACAACGGAGTGGCGTGCCGTGGATTCGCGCCACAGAGTCCACGAGCTTCCTGTTGCCATCGAGCTCCATGACTTCGCGATTATTGAGTCCCCGACGATGCCTGTCTATGCTTCGGACGTGACGGTTTACACGAAGAAAGGGCTTGTCGTGCGCGACACCATCAAGGTGAACAAGCCCCTCGCAGTGAGAGGGTGGAAGATATATCAGTATAGTTACGACGAAGCGAAGGGGAAGGAGAGCCGCATCAGCGTCTTTGAGCTGGTGCGCGACCCGTGGCTTCCCTATGTTTACCTCGGCATTTTCATGATGCTCGCGGGGGCTGTATTAAATTGGTTAGTGAGAAGATGATAGATTGGAACGACCTTTGGCTTTTTGCCTTGCCTGCGTTGGTCTGCTGGACGTTGGCCTCGCTGCTTTCCCTCAGGGGGAAGTGGCAGGGACTGGTCTATGTTTCGGCCATCGGGGGCTTGATAATTTTCGGTGCCTACATTGCCTTGATGTGGATATCGCTGGGGCATCCGCCTCTCAGGACGATGGGTGAGACGCGACTCTGGTATTCCTTTTTCCTGCCACTGGTGGGCCTTATCACCTACGCCCGCTGGCATTATCGCTGGATTCTCCTGTTCAGCACGATGCTCAGCACGGTGTTTGTCTGCGTAAACCTCTTTAAGCCGGAAATCCACAGCAGGACGTTGATGCCGGCCTTGCAGAGCCCTTGGTTCGCACCGCACGTCATTGTCTATATGTTCGCCTACGCCACGACGGGTGCAGCCACGCTGATGGCGCTTTGGCAACTGCTCAGGAAGCAGGATCACCTCACGGCTATCGACAACCTGACGCGCGTGGGGCTGTCATTCCTGACCATCGGGATGCTCTTCGGAGCGCTGTGGGCAAAGGAAGCCTGGGGCACTTATTGGTCATGGGACCCTAAGGAGACTTGGGCAGCAGGCACTTGGCTTTGCTACCTTATATATATGCATCTGCGAAGCAGTCGCCCCCGGTCGATACGGTCTGCGCTGCTGTGGCTGCTCGTCTGCTTCGTCTGCCTGCAGATGTGCTGGTGGGGCATCAACTATCTTCCCTCTGCGCAGGGCATGAGCGCGCATACTTACAATTGAAACAGCATATAACAAACCAATCAATGAAAAAAATCATAATCCCTATTTTGGCAGCCTTGGCGATGACTGGCAATGCTCAGGAGACGCCCACGGCTCCCGACTACGGCGAATTCACTGTCGACGCACAGGTCCGTGCCCTCGGCGAGTTTCGCACCGGCCTTGGCAGTCCGAGCGAGGAGATTTCGCCTTCCAACTTCTTTGCCAACGACCGTGTGCGCCTTTCCTTCGGGTGGGAACGCAAGAACATCAGCCTGAAAATCTCCGCCCAGCACACCGGACATTGGCAGGATGCGGCCCACAAGTATCTTTCCGGCAACATCGCCCTGCACGAGGCTTGGGCCAAGATGACGTTCGGCAAGGGCTTTTTTGCTCAGGTGGGACGCCAGGAACTGTCCTTCGACGACGAGCGACTCTTCGGCACTCACGACTGGGCTCCCACTGGCCGTGCCCACGATGCCTTGCGCCTGGGATGGAGCAACGAACGCCACCAGCTGCAGGCCATAGCAAGCTTCAACCAGACGGCCGACGTGGTGGACGACATCAACTACTACGACCCCTCGGCCACGGAAAGGAAGCTCTACAAGAACATGCAGACGCTGTGGTATCACCTCGGCTCTCCCTGGCAGGCTTTCCAAATCAGCTTCCTCTTCACGAACCAGGGCGTGAGCAGCGAAAACGGCGGCGGCACGAACTTTATGCAGACGTTCGGCACCTACATGGACTACTCCGTGCGCAAGTTCTTCCTCGACCTTTCGCTCTACTATCAGACAGGCAAGGACCGGATGGACACCGACGTGCGTGCCTTCATGATGGGCGCCGACATGGGATGGCACCTGTCGCCCAAGTGGACACTGACTTTCGGAGACGACTACATGAGCGGCAGCGACGGGATGCCAGGCACTAACCGTACGTTCAACCTCCTCTATGGATCGCACCACAACTTCCTCGGTTCGATGGACTACTTCGGTTTCGGTGCACTGCCGACCTACGGCCTGAACGACCTCCATGTGCAGACCGCGGCCAAGTTCAGCCCTAAGGTGGACATGAACATGGGTGTCCATTGGTTTGCCACGGCCCGCCGTATCAACGACTACCTCAAGGATCCTACGGAGCACATCACCGACCCTCTGAAGATAAGGCTCATGGATCAGTACAACGGGCAGCACCGTTTCTCGCAAAGCCTGGGCGGGGAGATTGACATCGACGTGGCCTACCGCCCGTGGAAGGACGTCACGCTGCGTGCAGGCTACAGCATGATGGTGGCATCGGAGTCGATGCAGCTCCTCAAGGGAGCCGACGCAGCCACCATCCACAACTGGGGTTGGCTGAGCTTCGACATCAATCCCACCGTCTTCTCCACGCGCCACCGCAGGCAGTGACAACGCCGCACGCGACGTTTGGCATCGCCGCACGCGGAGATTGCGGACGCACCACAGAGCGTCACGACAGAAAGCGAGTTTTAACTCTAAACATTGAACATAAAATGGTAAAGCACATCATTCTGTGGAAGCTTCGCGAAGAGCTTTCACCCGAAGAGAAAGAACGCGCCAAGCAGGACATCAAGGCCGGACTGGAAGGCCTTGCCGGGCGAATACCGGGGCTCTTGGGCATCAAAGTGAACGTGGACGGACGGCTCGACACGTCGAATGCCGACGTCATGCTCGACAGTACCTTCACCGATGCCGACGCCCTCCGCGCCTACGCCGTGCATCCCGAGCACGTCAGGGTGGCCGACGGCAAGGTAAGGCCCTTCACTTGCCAGCGCACATGCCTCGACTTCGAGACGGACGAAATACCGTCGTGACGCATCAACATCATCCCGATACAACGAAACAAACAAAAATCAACAACTATGAAAGGAATCGTTTTGGCAGGAGGCTCGGGAACGCGCCTCTATCCCATCACCAAGGGAATCAGCAAGCAACTCATGCCCATCTACGACAAGCCGATGATCTACTACCCCATCAGCGTGCTTATGTTAGCCGGCATCCGCGAAATCCTCATCATCTCCACGCCCTTCGACTTGCCCGGCTTCAAGCGTCTGCTGGGCGACGGCAGCGATTACGGCGTGAGCTTCACCTATGCCGAGCAACCCTCGCCCGACGGACTGGCTCAGGCCTTCACCATCGGCGCCGACTTCATTGGCTCGGACAGCGCATGCCTCGTCCTGGGCGACAACATCTTCCAGGGCAACGGCTTCAGCAAAATGCTCCGCGAGGCCGTACGCACTGCCGAGCAGGACAAGAAGGCCACCGTCTTCGGCTACTGGGTGAACGATCCCGAGCGATACGGCGTGGCCGAGTTCGACAAGCAAGGCAACTGCCTGAGCATAGAGGAGAAGCCTGAGCACCCGAAGAGCAACTATGCCGTCGTAGGCCTCTACTTCTACCCCAACAAGGTGGTGGACGTGGCGCGGAACATCAAGCCCAGCGCACGCGGAGAGTACGAGATTACCACCGTCAACCAGCAGTTCCTTGCCGACGGCGAACTGAAGGTGCAGACGCTCGGGCGCGGCTTTGCCTGGCTCGACACGGGCACCTTCGACTCCCTCTCCGAGGCTTCCACCTACATCGAAGTGCTCGAGAAGCGCCAAGGCCTGAAGGTGGGCTGTCTGGAAGGCATCGCCTTCCGCAAGGGATGGATTGACGAAGAGCGGATGCGCCAGTTGGCTCAGCCCATGCTCAAGAACCAATACGGCCAATACCTGCTCAAGGTCATCGACGACGTCAGGCGCTACGGCACCGACTCCGAAGAACTCTGACAGCCAAGCCACATAGGGCCTATATGCCCTATAAGGCCCACATGCCTCATTCGGCCTATTCAGCCTATTCGGCCCATTAGGCTCATAGGCCAAAAAGCAGGGCACACCCACAGCGGGTGTGCCCTTTTTTAATGCGAGAGCCCTTCTTATGAAAGGGGAGGCCTCAAGGCCCTTGCTTGATGCTGGCCGAGACAACGGCCGTCCCAGACTTTTCGTATGTGCCGTCCACCCTGATGCCTCGCGAGCCGGAGCCTGTGTTGGCCACGCGCACCGTGCCCGCCGTGACGTAGAGATTGCCTTTCACTCTGATGCCAGCGCAGCGCGTCTCTTCCTCAGTGATGGGGTCTTCGTACATGTCGCCCGTGGCGCGTATCTGGATGAGCGTCGGGTTGTTGTCCTCATTGATGGTGAGGTTGCCCGCCACCTGAATGCCTCGGCTGCCGGCACCGCTGGCCGTGATGTTGAACGTGCCGCCGCTGATGACCATGTCGGCCGGAGCCTTTATGCCCTTCGTGTCGTCGGCTGCCGCAGCAATGGTGAGGCTTCCGCCGTTGATGAAGGTCAGTCCGTTGTTTTCTTTGTCAGGGTCAGGCGTCACATCGTCGTCGAGAGTCTTTATCTCCACCTGTATGCCGTCGCCCATCTGCCCGCTGATGTTCAGCGTGCCGCCGTTCATCTTGAAGTATTGGCCGATGTGCATGGCATCGGAGGCAGCACCATTGACGGTGATGCGGCCCGTGCTCTTCTTCAGCAGCAGGTACTCCTTGGTGGCAATGCCGTGCTTTGCGTTGCCCGTCACCGTGAGCGAACCGCCGCCGCTCACTTCCAGGTGCCCCTTGCAGTAGAGGGCTGCCTTCTGCAATCCCCCGGCCATGTCGGCCAGCACGTTCTCCGTGCCGTTCACAAGGATGAGGTCGACGCGCTTGCCGCACTGGATGTCGATGGCCGCACCGCGCTGGCTTACCAGGTTGACACCGTTGAGATAGAACTTACACTTGAGCGGTCCGTCGTAGGTGAGCGAGCCGTCAGGACTCTCGCCCTGCACCACGAACTCCAGCTCGTCCGCCGTGTTCGTGCTCACCAAGTTGACATGGGCCGCATCCACGCTGGCTGTCACGCCAGGCGCATGGCCCAGGTCCACCATCGCCGTGTCGCCCGCAAAGGTGACGCTCACGGTGTGAATGACTTTGATGCTGTCCACCGTGCTCACACTAAAGGTGTTGTCGCCCACGGTGAGGGTCTCGCCGTCGTCCGAGACCAGCAGTTCGGAGGTGGTGAAGCGTTGGCTATCCTCACCACTCCAGATGCGTATCTGCTCCTGAGCCAGCATTGTGTCGGCACAAGCCAAGAGCAGAGAGCAGAGAAATACTTTCCTCATTGTCTTCTTTCGTTAGTTGATGTCTTCCGTAAGGGGGCTTTCCTGCCCGAACCCTTACTTCCTGACTTTGATTGTCTTCTCGCCCAGACGTACAACATAGACGCCTGCGGGCAGTCCCTCAAGGCTGATGTTGGCGCCCTTCTTCACGTTGGCGACGCTCACCAGTGCCCCGTTTGTGCTAAAGACACGGAGCAGCCCGTCGCTTCCTACAGCCAGTTTGCCCTCGCCGAAGGCCAGTTCGTCCGTCTGCTCGGGCAGTGCCTCGATAGCCGTAGCGTCGTCTGTCCAGCCGAACGTTATCTTTCCCAGAGCGGAGATGGGGATTGTGACGCTACCCTCGTCCGTCGTCACCACCATCTTGCTGTCCTCGAAGGAGATTCTCTGCACGATGGGCAACGGAATGATTTGCTCCGAGCCTGTAGTGCCAATGCTGATGGTCCTTGTGTCGTCGGCCATCATCGTGCCACCCAACATCATGAGAAGGGCAGCCAGAATGTTTCTTGTCTTCATACCTTAACTATTATATATATAATGTATATGTGTTTTGCAAATAACTCTGCGGGATGCGAGCGCATCAGAAGCTGAATTTGTACCCTACGTTTATGGCGTGTCGCTTCTCATCCTGCCGCACGACCTCGTTATCCTCAATGTCATAGACATAGAAGGTGGCGATATATGCCAGGGACACCTCGTGCTTCTTGCGGAACTTATAGGAGCATCCGGCACTGGCGCGCACCTTTTGGAGCAACATGTGGTCGCCTACGCTGACACTGTTGTGCGTCTCGGCCGAAACGAAGGGCGTGAAGGGGAAACGCTTCTTGTCGTACTCTATCTTTATGCGTGAGCGGAGCACCTGATCGGTGAGCCCCGGCTTCAGTTCCGACTCTTCCTCATAGGTATCTTCGGGCACGATGTATTCAATTTCGTTCCAGTCTTCGTCGAAATCAAGGTGCTTCACATAGGTCGTACGGTATTTCTGTTTGGTGACATAGCGTGCCCTGCTGCGTGTCTGCTGATAGCGTTCGCGCAGAGAGACCTTGAGCCATCCCAGGAACTTCACGCTGCCCGTGGCCTCGGCGTAGAAGCGATGGCGCGGAAACCAGTACTGTGGCGTGAAATTATAACCGACGGTCCACTCGTCGTCGCCTTCCGTTCCTTCGTTCTTGTCCTTGCGTTTGTCCGGCCGGCAAGTGTAGAGGAAGTTATAACCCACGCCGAGCTTGAGGAACTTGAAGGGCTTGTAGCTCGTGCTGAGCCCTGCCGAGAAGCGCGACTTGTTCTGGGCTCTGTACTCAAGGTCGAGCCCTACGTCCCACTTCTTCGTGATGGACTTCTCCAACCCCAGTTCCGTCCAGACGCCCACGTCGTCGTCTTCCGCCATCATGCAAGGCACGAAGTGCGGAAGAAAAAGCAGCAGGGCAAGTAAGGGCAGGCGATGTTTCATAGACGAGGCATCTTTGTCATTTCTTCAATACTGTTCCCACGGTCGGCAGGCTCGTCGTAGAAGATGCGGATGAGGCAGGCATCCTTCAGGAAGTCCACGAGTCCTATCTCGATGCGGTCAATCTTCAGGCCCGTACGCTTCTCCAGGTCGGCGATAAGCTCGGCGCGTTTGTCGGGAGCGATGAGGCTTACGTTGTCATACTTAATATACTTGCTGCAGGAATTGCTCACGAGCTTGCTGCTCTCGAAGAGCCATGCCATGCCGAGGAATACGAGGTTGACGAAGACGATGGTGACGATGCCGAAGCCATCCCAGTAGTCTGCCTTGGGATGATACTCGGCCCGTCCGAGCGCATTCACCACGCTCAGGGCGATGAGCATGAAGAGATATGTCATCTCACGAATGGGCACAGCCTCCGTACGGAAGCGCATGATGCCGAAGATGGCGAACAGTCCCATGGCGGCACCTATGTTCATGCCGTCGCCTTCCATCAGGCTTACGAGCAGGAAGATGCTCATGGACATGAGGATGAAGATGAACATATAGTCGCGTCGATGGCTTCGTGGGAAATAGAAGCAGCGCGCTATGAGTGTGACGGAGATGAGGTTGACCACAAAGCGCATCACCAGCGAGATGAAGTGCTGTGGGTCGAAGAGGGTGAGGCCTATCAGATTGCCCAGATCGTAGTTTATTTGCTGAAAGAATTCCATCATAGGTTATTTGTTTTGCTTTATGTTTATTTCTTTATCCTTGTAGTCTTTGTCCGGCAAGCTTGCTGAATGTGACGAGCCGCTCGCGGAAGTTGTTCTTCTTGATGCCTTTGTTTGTCAGGACTGTGCCGATGCAGTATTTGCTGAAGCCGCTAGGCTTGATGCGGAGCTCGCGGAGGATGTCGAGCACAGGGCTGTAGACGTTGCCGTCACGTTTCAGCTCTACGATGACAAGCCCCCCGACGTTTGCGTCGCTGCCCGTCTCCAGGTTGTGGAACTGGACGTCGTAGTCGATGGTGAGGCGTTCGGTCTTGCCGTAGTTGACGAGCGTGATGCGGTGGAACTGGTTGCGGACTGTGGGGTGGAGGTCTGCGAGGCTGAGTTTGACACGCTCTTGGAGGAACTCTTCATTGCCGTTCCCTCCCGTTATCTCCTGGCTTGGCACCTCCACTCTCTTCTTCTTCGTGCGGCCGTGATTGTTCTTCGTCTTCACCTCGAGGAAGGTGGTGTTGCTGTCCATGTAAGTGCGGACGCGCACCTTTTGCCTCGGGCTTCGGCCGTTGTGGTGTGTCAGATAGAAGATATGCCCTTCGGTGTCCCAGTACGTCGTCATGTAGTTTGCCACCATGCTTCCGTTGAGCAGCTGGGCATAGTACTTTCCTTGCGCCAATTCCAACAGGCGGGCGAGCGTCTGCTTGTTGGTCACGAACTTTGTGTCCGTTCGGTTCATGAGACGTATCTCCTTCATTTCCTCCAGCGTGATGGGCTTCAGATTGGCAAGAAGAGCGTCTATGCGGGCGTCTATATCCATCTTTTTTTGCATTCTTCGGTACAAATGTAGGTTTTTTTTCGTAAATATGGACGTGTTGCTTTGTTTTTTTAACAAAAACATATACTTTTGCTAAAGAAATACTACGAAAAGTTAAGTTTCAAACCACTTAAATCAAACAAATATGATTGACGTTAAGGAAACCCTCGGTCTGGCCGAGGAGAAGATGGAAGAGGCAGTGATGTACCTCGAAGAGGCTTTGGCGCACATCCGCGCAGGCAAGGCCAACGTGAAGATTCTTGATGGCATCCGTGTGGACAGCTACGGCAGTCTGGTGCCGCTGAACCAGGTTGCGGCCGTCAACGCTCCCGATGCGCGCTCCATCACTATCAAGCCTTGGGACAAGAGTATGTTCCGCCCCATCGAGAAGGCTATCATAGACAGCAACGTGGGCATCACTCCCGAGAACAACGGCGAGATTATCCGCCTGGGCATCCCGCCCCTGACGGAGGAAAGGCGCAAGCAACTTGTCAAGCAGTGCGGCAAGGAGGCGGAGCAAGCCAAGGTGAGTGTGCGCAACACGCGCCGCGAAATCATCGAAAAGCTGAAGAAGGGCATCAAGGACGGCCTTTCGGAGGACCTGGAAAAGGACGCCGAGGCCGACATGCAGAAGATGCATGACAAGTTCATCAAGAAGGTCGACGAGCTGTACGCCGCTAAGGAAAAGGAGATAATGACCGTCTGATGCGCGGCCTTGTCGTTAGGACCACCGGCAGTTGGTACACCGTTAGGACAGATGGCGGCGCGCTGCTCGACTGCAAGGTGAAGGGTTCGTTCCGGCTCAAAGGCATCAGGAGCACCAACCCCGTTGCCGTGGGCGACCGCGTGAGCGTGGTGCCTGGCGCCGACGGGCAGACTGCGCTGATCGACGGCATTGAGGACCGCCGGAACTACATCATCCGTAAGGCCTCCAACCTGTCGAAGCAGAGCCACATCATCGCAGCCAATGTGGACATGGCGGCTTTGATTGTCACCATCGCCCACCCCGAGACGAGCACTACCTTCATTGACCGCTTCCTGGCAAGCGCCGAGGCGTATCGCGTCCCCGTGCTCCTTGTCTTCAACAAGGCCGACCTCTATGGGCCGGAAGAGCAGAGGCTGCTCGAGCAAACGATGGCGCTCTACCAGGGCATAGGCTACACCTGTCTGTCCTGCTCGGCCGAGACCGGCAGCGGCATCGACGCGCTGCGGGCGGAGCTGACGGGCAGGACGACCCTGCTGAGCGGCAACAGCGGCGTGGGGAAGAGCACACTGCTCAACCTGCTGGTGCCCGATGCGGAGGCAAAGACCGCCGAAATCAGCGCGGCTCACGACTCGGGGATGCACACCACCACCTTCTCGCAGATGTACTTCATGGCAGAGGGCGGTTCGCTCATCGACACGCCGGGCATCAAGGGATTCGGCACGTTCGACATGGAGCCGGAAGAGGTCTCGCACTACTTCCGCGAGATATTCCGCACGTCGGAAAACTGTCGGTTCGGCAACTGCACGCACACCCACGAGCCGGGCTGCGCCGTCCTCGAGGCCGTGGCCAACGGGACGATTGCCGAAACGCGCTTCGCCAGCTACCTATCCATGCTCGAGGACAAGGAGGAGGGCAAGTACCGAAGCGCATTCTGACAGGCGATGTCCGTTGCTTCATCATCATGAAGCAATTGCTGCATCATGTATAAGCAATTGCTGCAACATGATGAAGCAATGAGAACCCTACAGGGTTTTGGGAAAGACAAAATGCTGAAGAAAATGGAAAAGCTTAATGTCATAAAGGTAGGAGGCGGCGTAGTGGAGAATGCCGCCTCGCTCAGTTTGCTCCTGGAGCAGTTCGCGCAGATGCCCGGCCGCAAGGTCCTGGTGCATGGCGGCGGACGGTTGGCCACGTCGGTGGCAGCCAGCCTCGGCATCGAGAGCCGCATGGTGGGCGGACGGCGCATTACCGACGAGGAGATGCTCCGCGTGGTGACGATGGTCTATGGCGGCCTCGTGAACAAGAACATCGTGGCCGGACTGCAGGCAAAGGGCGTCGCTGCCATCGGGCTGACGGGCGCCGACGGCGACATCATCCGCAGCCATCGCCGGCCACCCAAGCGCGTCAGGATGGACAACGGCACGGAGCAGACGGTGGACTTCGGTTTCGTGGGCGACGTCGACAAAGTGGATGCCGGGCTTCTCTCCCAGCTCATCGAGGCCGGACGCGTGCCCGTCATCGCTCCACTCACGCACGACGGCCGGGGGAATATCCTCAACACCAATGCCGACACCATCGCCTCGTCCGTAGCCATCGCCCTCGCCGAGCACTACGACACCACGCTCACCTTCTGCTTCGAAAAGGCCGGAGTGCTCCGCGATGCCGACGACGACGGCAGTGTCATCCCGCTCATCACGGAGGAACAGGCTGCCGGACTCGTCCGCGACGGCATCATCTCCGGCGGCATGATACCGAAGATAGAGAACGCCTTCAGTGCCATCCGCAGGGGCGTCGGGCAGGTCGTCATCACACACTCCGAGGACATCGGCGGACATCACGGAACGATGTTGAAAAGTTGAAAAGTTAAAAGGTTAAAAAGTTAAAAGGGGAAACATTAACCCCCCAAGCCCTCACCTCAAAAAAAATTCACCCTTACCTGTAACTTTTTGCGTGCTGAATCGTCTATATTAACAGAGAGATGGAAAACATCAGCTTCCGGACCACCGTTTTGCCGCTGAGCGACAGGCTCTTCCGCCTGGCTCTGCGCATCACGATGAACAAGGCAGAGGCCGAAGACGTGGTGCAGGACACGCTCCTCCGAGTGTGGGAGTGCCGCGGACAATGGGAGCAGATAGGCAGTCTCGAAGCCTTCGCCATCGCCACCTGCCGCAACCGCGCACTCGACGTCAGTAAGCGTGCCGGACGAAACGCTCGCTCGCTCGACGAGATAGACGGCGGCCAACGCTCAACGGCCAACGCTCAATCAGAGCTGGAGGCACGCGAAGAAATCTCTCTCATCCGCCGTCTCATGGACGAACTCCCCGAGCTGCAACGCACCATCATGCTGCTGCGCGACATCGAAGGACAGTCGTATCAGGAGATTGCCCAAGCCCTCAGCATCAGCGAGACACAGGTGAAGGTCTATCTCCACCGCGCCCGGACGAAGATCAGAGACGGATTAGGGAATAGAGATTAGGGATTGTTGGATTAGAGATTAGGGATTAGGGAATAGGGCTTGGCTGATTCGGCCTGTAGGAACGCGCCGTGGTGCGTCCGCCACCCGAGGATTAGAGACTGAAGCATCAAAAATTCTTCAAATAAGGAAAATGGATTACAAATACATAGAACAGCTGTTGGAGCGATACTGGGAGTGCCAGACGACGCTCGAGGAGGAGGCCATCCTGCGCAACTTCTTCCGTCAGGACGACGTGCCCGCAAGCCTTCTGCCCTATCGCCAGCTCTTTGCCGAGCAAGATGCACTGGCCGAGGAGCACCTCAGCGAAGGCTTTGCCGAGAAGATGCTGCAGCTCGTGGGAGAAGACACCGCCACGCAGGTGTGCAAGGCTCGCCGCCTCACCATCATGCGCCGCCTGCGTCCCTTCTACAGGGCAGCCGCTGCCATCGCCATCCTCCTCACCATCGGCGACGCAGCACAGCAAAGCTTCACCAACGACGAAGCAGCCGAGGTGGAACAAATGGCTGAGAGCGTCGCCGGCGACACCCTGCGAGGCATCACCACAGACCAGCCCGAGAGGCAGGCTGCAGCCCTCGCCACCAGCACGGCCGACTCGCTCGATGCCAAGACACGCTGAATCATTTCTTTTTTCATTTATACTTGCATATTAAAACAATCATTTCTCAGTACACCTGTAGAAGCAGGAAAGGGCAACCGTGAGGCTGCCCTTTTTTCTGTGACTTCCTGCAAGATGTCTGTAAAGACAAAGGCCAGGAGCACTCCCGGGGACTGCCACGGTTCCTCCTGCCGAAGGGGATGAAACAAAAAAAGGCACGCATGGTAGCGCTACCATGCGTGCCTTTTCTATAAACTTTGCCTGCGGCGATGTCTGTTTCAGCCTGTGGCGTTTGCCGACATCGCCTGCTGCGTTTCAAGCCTTGCCTCCCTTGAGCCAGAAGCCCAGCAAGTAGAGTATGCCGAGGGACAGGACAAGTATGGCTCCAACCTGGCCCGTGGCATCGCTTGCGAAGCCCATCAAGGGCGGGAATATCATGCCTCCCACGAGTCCCATGATGAGCAATCCGCTCACTTCGTTCTTCTTCTCCGGCGCTGCTTGCATGGCACGCGCAAAGATGATGCTGAAGGGATTGCCGTTGCCGAAGCCCATCAAGGCCACGCTGGCATAGATGGCGGCCGTGCTCTGCCCGTAGATGAGGCCAACGACGGACACCACCATCATCAGAACGCTCACGAGCAGGAAGGTCCAGTCCTTGAGGAAACTCATGATGAAGCTGCCCGAGAAACTGCCAGCAGCCTTTGCCACGAAGTAGATTGTGCCGATGATGGCGGCCTCGTTCAAGTCGATGCCGGTGCGCTCCATCAGTATCTTCGGGGCGGTGATGCTCATGCCTACGTCGATACCGACATGGCAGATGATGGCCACAAAGCAGAGCAGGATGAATGAATCCTTCAGCAAAGCGAAGGCTCCGGCAAACTGTTCGCCCACCGACTTCTGCTCTTGTGCGGCAGGCTGTTCGCTGATGCGAGTGCCGAAGAGCAGCAATGTGGTCAGAACTCCCACGCCCAGATAGATGGGATAAAGCACTCTCCAGCCGAAGCCGAAAGCATTCGTCGTAGCTCCCCACGAGGCGATGATGGGAGCAAGGAACGATGCGATGCTCTTGATGAACTGTCCGAAAGTCAAGGTGCTGGCTGATGCGCCGCCCTTCATCACCGTGTCAACCAACGGGTTCAGCGAGGTCTGCATGATGGCGTTCCCTATGCCAAGAAGCGAGAACGAGAGCAGCAACATCGGAAAGCTCAGGGTGAACATGGGCACAACCATTGCAGCCAATGTCAGCACAAGGCTCAGCAGAACCGTGTTCTTGCGGCCGATCTTGTTCATGAGCAAGCTCGTGGGGATGCTGAAGATAAGGAACCAGAGGAACACAAGCGAGGCGAGAGTGTTGGCCAAAGAGTCCGAAAGGCTCAAGTCGGCCTTTACATAGTTGCTGGCAATCCCGACCATATCGACAAAGCCCATGGCGAAGAAGCACAGCATGACGGGGAGGAGTTTCTTGTAGTTCATAGTGTCATTTACTATTTAACCATTTACCATTTACTATTTACCATTTTATTCCCCCTAAAGGGGGACAGGGGGTCTTCTTCTTATCTGTCCAGTTCGTTCAAGGCAAAAGCGTAGGCACCGTACATGATGGACGTGCTGGCACCGTTCTTGCTCAAGCCCACGCAGACGCTTCGCTGGCGAAGATAAGGCTGCACGTTGGCCGTGCGAGGCACGATGACGCTGTCCATGCCTAAAGAAAGGAACCACTGACGGTCGGCTGGGTCTTCCCAATTGTACGTCTCCATCTGCAGAATCGGGAAACGACTTCCGCCGAAAGTGCCCACGCTGCCATGCAAGGCGTCCATCACTCCGGGCAGGATGTACTTGCCTGCACCGGCCAGTCCGCCGCCAATGCTGACGATGCCGTCGGCAATGTCGAGGGCTGTGGCAATGGCTTCGCCTGCCACCTGACCAAGTTCGCGGAAGCTCTGACGTGCTGCGTCGGCGTTGCCCGGCTGCTCTCCCTCGGCAATGAGGAAGATGTCGTAGGGCGTCAGCTCGTCAACAGGCTCGTCTGAAAGCTCGTGATAGACACGGCGAACGGCACGGATGCTGACGCTTTCCTCTGCTATCAAGTCGGGATACTTGTTGTTTCTCATGCACCAAACGTCGCCGCCGCAGCCGTTGTCGCCTCGCAGCAAAGTGCCGTCGATGACGACTCCGCCGCCAAAACCTGTGCCGAGGGTGATGCCGATGAGATTCCTGTAGCGCCGCTGGTTGCCGGCTTCCTCGAGGGCAGCATTCACTTCGGGCAGCAATCCGGCAAGCGCTTCACCATAGGCAAAGAGGTTGCCATCGTTGTTGATGAAGACGGGCACTTTGAAGACGCTCTCGAGATAAGGCCCGAGTGCAATGCCGCCACGGAAGGCAGGGAAATTAGGCAAGTCGCCAATGATGCCGTGTTCGTAGTCGGCAGGGCCGGGGAAAGCAAAGCTGATGGCAGACGGTTTGCCCTTCATCTTCTTCAAGACGAGGCGGAAACCTTTCTCGAGCGTGTCGAGACAGCCTTCGATGTCGTCGCTGACGGCATCCAGGCGAATGGGTTCTACAATCTCCTTGTATCCCTGCATGGCAGAGAATACGAAGTTCGTGCCGCCAGCATCAAGGGTCAGCACGATGCGGTTGTCGTTGGTATACATGGTTGTTGTTGTTATGGGTTCGTTATGATGTTGTTTCAACTTTCGTTATGACGTTATCTCGTTATGACGTTATCTCGAATTTCGTTATAACGTTATTTCGTTATGACGGGGTTTGCCTTAAACTCTCACTGAGGCCTTGATGGTCATGCATTCTCCGCCGAGGGGTTTGATAACGTAGCGTCCCACGCAGGCCGGGATGATGAAGGTCTCGGCATAATGTACTTCAAAGGGAGCAAATGCACCCGAAGGGCTTTCGACGACGGCTGCCTCACCGTCCACGAGGTTGAGGACGTTCACGCCGCCCTTCGTATCGTGTTCTACGGGACGGGAGAAGGTGTGACGCCGTGTCTCGATGAACTCGTTGGGATGCAAGCCGGTGCGTTCCTCCTTGATGCCTGGCTCTTCGTGGAGCACTTCGAAATGATTGGCAATCTCTCGCTTGACGAATGGCGTGGTGCGATTCCACTGGATGACGTGCTTGCCGCGCTCCACGTTGATGGGCCTCGGCTTGCCGTCAAGTCCGAGTCGTGCCCAGTCCCAAAGCTTGAAGGTGAAGATACTTGGCGTTGAGCTTATCTCGAGCACCATGCTGTTTGCACCGGAACAATGGATGGTGCCGGCAGGGATGAGGTAGTGGTCGTGCTTTTTGGCAGGCAGCTTGTTGACGTACTTCTCTGCGTCGAACAGAATTTCTCCCCTTTGTGCAGCTCGAAGGTCTTCTATCATCTGCACTTTGTCGATGCCTTCCTTCAGGCCGAGATAGACCACGGCATCTTCTCCGGCATCCAGGAGATAATAGCTTTCGTCCTGAGTATAGGGCAGACCGAACTCTTTGTAAGCAAACTCGTTGGTGGGATGCACCTGTAGGCTGAGGTTTCCTCCGCCGATGGTGTCGAGGAAGTCAAAGCGGATGGGGAACGACTTGCCGAATCGATGCCACACTTGTTCGCCGAGAAGCTGGTGAGCGTGAGCCAGCACGACGTCCTGCGAAGGCAGTTCGAAGAGCGTGCCGTCGCCTTCCAGATAGAGGCTGTTCTCCTCGGGCACACAGTCGAAGCACCAGCCATAGTTCACCTCCTCGCGTGGAAGGTCGCAGACTTCCTTCATCCATTGTCCGCCCCAAGGTGCGGGGTCGAAGAAGGGGACGACGCGGAAGGGCTTCTGCGACGTGCGTTCCAAGCCCTGACGCATCTGTCCGTCGGTGATCATCTTAGGTTCGTCGCGGCGGTTCGAGTCAATCCAGAACTGGATGCTTCCGCTTTGCATCAGCTCGTCCTTGTAGCGGTCCAGGATGTTCCAGTCGTTGAAGTAACCTCTCTTATATTGCACGGAGGGACTGTCGTCGCGATTGTCGATGCCGAGCGCCTTCACTTCGTGGCGACGGAAGCGCTGCTGAATCTCCCATCGCGCCATGTCGGCATAGACCGTAGGAAAGGTGAAATGAAAAGATGAAAATGTGGAATCGTGAAAATGTGATTTTTTGAATTTGTCAATTTGTGAAATTGTCAAATTGTCAAATCGTGAAATTGTCAAATCGTGTAGCTTCTGCGCGACAAAGGCAGCGCCCGAGCCGATGACGATGCAGGGCCTGTCATTATGAATTGTAAGTTGTGAATTATGAATTGGCCCGAAGTACTCTTCCAGGCGAATGTTCGACATATATCCGAACAGCACGTCGTCGGTCATGAAGCGTTCCGTGAGCTGCCGAAGCTCCTGCTCCGGCCGCATCAGCGAGCGCGTGTCGATGATTTGACGTCCCGTCTTGCTGAAAGCTTCGATGAAGTCTTCTTCGTAAGTGCCGCTGTAGAGGTCGACGACCCACACGGGTTCGTCGGCCCAAGCTGCACTGAGCGTCTCGACGATGCTGTCCCAACCTCTGATTACCTTGCCCTCGATGTGCGTGGAGGGCTGCTTGTCGTAGTTGCTTTTTCTCATACCTTATATATATATTGTGCCGCAAAGATAAAAAAAAACTCCCTCACCTGCAAGAGATGAGGAAGAAATGTGGTCAAATTTCATCTGAATTTGTCAGATTGACCGATTGGAATCACTCCAGCCCGTGGATGGTCTCAGAGTTCTTGATGACCTCGATGTCATCCTTCTGCTGCTTGCGCTTTGGCACGAGCTGGAACGTTGCTTCCTGCCTGAGGTGCTTGAACCTGCTGCCCGGCGTCCATCGGATGTTGACATCCTTGATGTTCTGCGCAGAGAAGTCGTCCGTGGTGACAGCACCTTTCGTGTTGAGCTCCACATGGAAGTCGCCCAGGTCGCCGAGCTTCACCTTGTTGCCAGCCAGCATCTGCTCGCGCAGGCAGGCTACCGAGTCGGTCAGGACGCCCTTGATGGTTCCCTTCGAAAAGGGAGAGTTGTGGTCGGCAACGTGCTGGCAGAACGCGTCAAGGTCGAGAACCTCATCCACCTGTGCCGAGCCATAAGCCTTGGTCTCCTGAATTTGTGCCTTCTTCGTGCCAGGTTTTGAACTCATGATAACGATACTGTACTTAATCATAATGGTAGTGTTTTTAAGTGATTAATAATTAGTTGGTTGATGATTTTTGTGAGAAGAGCAGAAACTACTCGTTAGTAAATGGCAAATTACTCGTTAGTAAATGACGAATTACTCGTTAGTAAATTGCTATCGATGCACAAGTAGCAGACAAACCATTCGTGCGAAGTCGGCCAGGCTCACACAGGCTTCGGACTGTCTTTTGCAGTGCCCTCACGTTGTTATATACGGCATCACCCCCGTTTTGTTAACAGCAGAGGGCAGAAATTATTCAGAAAAAGGAGAAAAAGACGAACAATTCGCCTTTTTTATCCCAAATCGTTCATTTGAATTACCTGGCAGGAGCGCTGACAGGCATCGTCAGCCTCGTGCTCGAAAAGAAAAAGAAGAACGGCAAGTGACCCAAGGGAACAAACGACCGTCCCCTGTGCGGCAGAAGCACTTCAGTTTTCTGACTCTATTTTTTCATTTTTCGTTTTTTATTTTTCATTTTTTTAGTAACTTTGCCCACGGAAACAAGAAAAAGAACGGAAAACACGAAGGTCCTGCCCAGGGCAACCTCCAACGCAGAAAGTCATTGACAGACACAACATATCATAAGCAGTAACGACTAAAACTTCAGAACAAGAAACAGACATCAGCGACAACAGTCAAGGCAGCAGGCCGCACCAGGTGCGCTGCGCCCCAAAGGGACAATCAACAAACTTCTATTCATTCAATCAACAACCAACGGAGAAGCGCGTCCTGAAGTCCCGTTCGCAGTCTTATCGATAACCTGAGCTTTCTGCTCTTGTTCTCCTCTACAAAACAGAACATATCTATTTCACTTAATACTTTAATTGTAATGAAAAAGGTTTTTTTACTATCTTCACTCCTATTTTGCTTCTTGGTGGCTAATGCACAGTTTAGCGGCAATGGTTCAGGAACATCAGCAGACCCGTATCAGATAACGAATGCAGACGAACTATCTGAAATGAGAAATGCTTTGTCTGCCTGCTATCAATTAATGAACGATATTGACCTGACTGAATGGATAGAAGAGAATAATCCTACACAAGGATGGAAGCCCATAGGCACTTCAAGCGCTCCTTTTCATGGAATCCTTAATGGCGCAAATCATTCCATCAGAGGATTGTACATTAATCGTCCGAATGAAGATTATGTTGGATTACTCGGAGTATTTTATGCCCCCTATGGTCAAGACAATGTTCCTACCATCTATAATCTAAACTTAGTCAAGCCCCGCATTACGGGGAAAAACGGTACTGGCGCGTTGGCTGGTGTTGCTGAGGGAGAAAGTAGTAACTCCCATTTTTACATTAATAAGATTACTGTCATAGAACCATCAATTGAAGGCAATGATTCTGTTGGTGGAGTTGTTGGGGCAATAAAGGCTTGTTTTTTAAATAACCTTTCCGTGATTAATCCCATGGTTGTTGGCAAGGGAAGCGCAGGTGGAATTGCAGGGTATTACAGATACGCAAGTTATGATTGGAGCAGTGAGGTAGCTAACTGTATTGTTAATGGAGGATGTGTGTCTGCCGAACAAACGAGTGGTGGAATTGTTGGCAAGGCCATCAATGGCACAGAATACTCTCTTATTGCAACAATAAAAGGCAATTATTGCTCGTCGAAGGTTACAGGCTATTTGGCAGGAGGAATTGTCGGACAGGCTGATGGCTCGGGATATAAGTCATCAACATATGGGTCGACAGTGAAGGAATCGATTCCTAAAATCGATGATAATCATTTTGCCGGAAGTATAGAAGGAACACATGTAGGAGGTATCCTTGCCTCTTTGAAGGATAACAATTTAGCTTCGACTCTACATCTTAGGCGAAATATCTGTAGCGGTAAAATTTACGGGCTTCACACTTGCAATGGTATTGTCGGAGAAAGCACCTATGGAAATCCTCCTGCTCATTATTATGATGTTACCAATAACGTCAATGTCTCTGACACCATTTCTGTTTCCAAAGGACAAGTTAACCCTTATCGTATCTCCAGTGATGAAAGGGTAAAATCTAATTATGGTCTTGCTACAACGATAATGGTGGCCCAAGGAAATGAGTACATGGTTTCAGAAGATAATGAATTACAGGGAACCAGCTATGGAATGAGGACTTTAATGAGAAAATCTACTTACATAGGTTTTGGATTTGACTTCGATAGTCAATGGGCAATTAACGATGAGAAATCCTATCCATATAACATCAATCAATGTCCATACCCTATTATCACCTCATTCACTTGTGGAAAGAATTCTACAATCAGTGGAACTGCCGACAATCCTGAAGCCGCAATTGTTAACGGGCAGGTGTTTGTTATTTGCAATGGAGTATTATCAACGGGCATAGTCCAGGACGGAAAATGGCAGGTGGAATTAGGAGAAGTAGATTATGGAACAGAGGCACAAGTCTGTGTAATGACCAATAACTCGCAGCCCTCAATACTTTCTTCGGGAAAAGCGGGGATAAGTGGAGGAGACAACACGTCAATTCCTGATGAAGAGGACACCGATATTTCACAGCTTGACAATGTCATCTACCTTGAGAAGGCTGATCTGCAGGCTGGCAGTACTGCTACGCTTTCTTTCCGCATGAAGAACTCAGCTGCGATTCGCGGTTTCCAGTTCGACCTCTACTTACCCGATGGCGTGACAGTTGTAAAGAACAGCAAAAACAAGATTCAGGGGGCGTTGAGCAGCGGACGCTTGCCTGTGGACGACGAGCACACATTGACTTTAGTGGAGCAAGCCGACCATGCCATCCGTTTCCTCTGTAATTCGGAATACGCAGAGACATTCACAGGCAACGAAGGCGAGATAGCTACCTTGCAGATACAAATTGACGAAGGGATGCCTAACGGCGATTATCCTTTTGTTATTAAAAATATGAGCCTCAATGAGATCAATGCCAGCGTGTATTACAATCACAATTATGTGCAGACTTCATTAACGGTGCTCGGTGGAAAACAGTGTGCCAAGCCCACCATCAGTTATGCTGGCGGGAAGCTGACGTTCACTTGCGAGACAGAAGGCGCAATATGCCACTCCACCATCACCGACACGGACATTGCATCCTACAGCGGCAACGAGGTACAGTTGGGTGTGACGTACAATATCAGCGTCTATGCTACGAGGGAAGGTTACGCTGATAGCGAGGTGGCGACTGCTACGCTCTGCTGGATAGATGCCGAGCCAAGGACAGAAGGACTGGCAGAAGATGCCGTGACGGAAGTAAAAGCTCTGCCCGTACTCATTCAGACGCAAGGCGGCACTATCAGCGTCCGGGGCATCGACGACGGCATGGAAGTCTCTGCCTATAGCGTTGACGGTAAGAAGGAAGGCTTTGCCATCAGTGAGGCTGGCCTGGCTGTCGTCAATACGAACCTGACCTCAGGCAGCATCGCCGTCATCAAGATAGGCGAGAAGGCTATCAAAGTTCAGATAAAGTAATGCTCTTATACAACAAATAAAAGAGAGGGCTGTTCTATGTTGAACAGCCCTCTCTACATTATTATATTATAGAACTATATTTAGACAAGATTATGCTGTGAGCAGTTCGATGAGTTTGGTCACGGCGGCGTGGAGGCCGTCGAGGTTCTTGCCGCCGGCTGTGGCGAAGTGGGGTTGGCCGCCGCCGCCGCCTTGCATCAGCTTGGCTGCCTCGCGGATGTTCTTGCCAACGTTGATGCCAGCGGCCACTGCGCTGTCGGAAGCTGCTGCGGTGAGCAAAGGCTTGCCGCCTGCCACTGAACCAATCACGACGAGGCTATTCTCTACCTCTGCACGAAGCTGGAAGGCAATGTCCTTGACGAAGTCGGCATCGAGAGGCGTGATGGCACTCATGACGGTGATGCCGTTCACTATCTGCTGTCCTGCCAGCATCTCCTTCTTCAGCTCGGCAGCCTTCTCGCGCATGGCGTCCTCCACTTGCTTGCGGAGTTCGGCATTGTCGTTGATGGCTTTCTGAATGGTGCCGACCAGGTCGGGAGCATTGTTGAAGAGGGCGCGCAGGCTGCAAATCATGTCCTGCTGCTTGTCGATGGCTTCCTCTACGGCGCGACCCGTGATGGCTTCGATGCGACGAACGCCGGCTGCGATGCTACTCTCCGAGACGATACGCACCATGCCAATGCAGCCCGTGCTGCTGGCGTGGCAACCGCCGCAGAACTCGATGCTCGAACCGAACTGAATGACACGCACTTTGTCGCCATACTTCTCGCCGAAGAGGGCGATGGCACCCAGCTTCTTGGCTTCCTCAATCGGCGTGTCGCGGTATTCCTGCAGAGGCAGGTTCTGACGGATGCGGTCGTTGACGAGGTGTTCCACTTGGCGCAACTGTTCGGGCGTTACCTTCTCGAAATGAGAGAAGTCGAATCGCAGATAGTCGGGCGTCACGAGCGAGCCTTTCTGCTCCACATGGTCGCCGAGAACCTCCTTGAGGGCTTGGTCGAGCAGATGGGTGCAGGTATGATTGGCCTCGATGGCACGGCGACGTTCCACATCGACGCAGGCCATGAACTCGGCTTCGGGGTGCTGCGGGATGCGCTCCAGCAGATGGACGGTCACGCCGTTCTCCTTCTTGGTGTCAATCACTTTGATGGTTTCCTCTTCGTTCACGATGACACCCGTGTCGCCTACCTCGCCGCCCATCTCGCCGTAGAACGGAGTTTGGTCGAAGATTGCTTCGAAGACGACACCTTTCTTCTGCTTGACCTCGCGATACTTGACGATGTGGCAGGTGTATTCCGTGAAGTCGTAGCCAACAAACTTCTGCTCTGATTGACCATTATTAGCGTCGGAATTGTCGATGGCCGATGATGGATGGCCAATGACTACCCAGTCGCCAGCCTCTACCTTGGCGGCACCTCGGGCACGTTCTTTCTGCTTCTGCATCTCGACGTTGAAGCCTGCTTCGTCCACCGTGAGTCCGTTCTCGCGGCAGATAAGTTCGGTGAGGTCGAGGGGGAAGCCGTAGGTGTCGAAGAGCGTGAAGGCCTTCTCGCCTGCGATTTCTGTCTTGCCTGCTGCTTTTGCCTCCTTCATGACGCCGTCCAAGAGGCGGATACCCGTGTCGAGCGTGCGGAGGAAGCTTTCTTCCTCTTCTTTCATTACCTTCGAGATGAGCTCCTTCTGTGCCTCGAGTTCGGGATAAGTGGCTCCCATTTCTTGGATGAGGACAGGCAGGAGTCGATAGATGAAGGCTTGCTTCTGGCCGAGGAAGGTGTAGGCATAGCGTACGGCGCGACGCAGGATGCGGCGGATGACGTAGCCTGCCTTGGCATTACCGGGGAGTTGTCCGTCGGCAATGGAGAAGGCGATGGTGCGAAGATGGTCGGCCACGACGCGCATGGCGACGTTCACTTCTTCGGAGCAATCAGAGCTCTCCGAGCTGTCGGAGCAGTATTTCAGTCCGGTAAGGCTCTCGATGGCGCGGATGATGGGCTGGAAGACATCGGTGTCATAGTTCGACTGTTTGCCCTGAATGGCACGGACGAGGCGCTCGAAGCCCATGCCTGTGTCGATGACATTCATGCCGAGCGGTTCGAGATGTCCGTCGGCCTTGCGTTCGTATTGCATGAATACGATGTTCCAAATCTCGATGACTTGCGGGTCATCCTTGTTGACGAGCTCGCGTCCGGGCACTTTGGCTTTTTCCTGAGGCGAGCGGCTGTCGAGGTGAATCTCTGAGCATGGTCCGCAAGGCCCTGTGTCGCCCATCTCCCAGAAGTTGTCGTGCTTGTTGCCATTGATGATGTGATCGGCAGGAACGTGCTTGAGCCAGTAGCCAGCCGCCTCGTCGTCGCGGACGAGTCCCTCTTCGGGGCTGCCCTCGAAGACGGTGACGTAGAGGTCCTGGGGATTGAGTTTGAGCACATCGACGAGGTATTCCCAAGCCATGTCGATGGCTCCTTCCTTGAAGTAATCGCCAAACGACCAGTTGCCCAACATCTCGAACATGGTATGGTGATAGGTGTCGTGCCCAACCTCTTCCAGGTCGTTGTGCTTACCGCTTACGCGGAGGCACTTCTGGCTGTCGGCTCTGCGGCGAGGTTCGGGGTCGCGCTGTCCGAGGATGATGTCCTTCCACTGGTTCATGCCGGCGTTGGTGAACATCAGCGTCGGGTCGTCCTTCACAACCATGGGTGCCGACGGCACAATCTTGTGTCCCTTCGACTCGAAATAACGGAGAAACGAGTCGCGTATCTCATTTGCTGTCATCATATCTTTAGTGTTTTTACGATTTTACTATCTACGATTTTACTTTCCTTTTGAACCTATTCTTTACTGACTTACAGTTAAAATGTCTGCAAATGTACGAAAAAAATATGAATAAAGAACCATTTATAATGTTTTAACCAAGTTTTTTTTGTACTTTTGTAGGCGAAATCAAGAATAATGAATCAAAGGCTTCCCGATTTGGAGGACGAATTGTTTGATTTTGAACTCAAGGGGAACGCAACAATAACGGCGAAGGGTTATTCAAAAAACGGCGAAGGATTATGTCAACAATGCTGAAGGGTTCTGCCCACAACGGCGAAGGATTATTTCCGGCACCCAGCAGCAGGCAAAGACATTGAAAATGCTAAAGAGGGAAGAGGGAAAAGGGAAAAGTGAATCATTTGCTGCCGCCCCAGCAAATTGTGAATTTGTGAAATCGTAAAATCGTCAAATATAGTAAAATCATCAAATAGTTAATATACAAGATTATGCCCTACAATCCTAACAAAGAGCTGAAGAAATACTACGGCATAGCCGAGGTGGCGGAGCAGTTCGGCGTGGCCGAGTCGCTGCTGCGCTACTGGGAAAAGGAATTTCCCAACATCAAGCCCCGCAAGAGCGGCCGCGGCGTACGTCAGTACACAAAGGAGGACATCGAGGAAGTGCGCATCGTCTACAACCTGCTCAAGGTGAGAGGCATGAAGATAGCCGCAGCCAAACAGGTGCTCAGCAAGAACAAAAAAGCCGCCACCGACACGTCGGAAATCATCGACCGCCTGGAATCCATCAAGGCCGAACTGAAAGAAATCAGCCGCGAGCTGGGCGAACTCTGAATCGTCGGCAGCGGCGACGGACATCTCCGCGTGCCGCGATGAGGATTTCCGCGTGCCGCGATGAGGATTTCCGCGTGCGGAGATTGGCAACGCCGCGTCCGTCACGTCCGCCCCACCCTGCCAACATCCTGAAAAACAAAAAGCGAAGCCTACAGACTTCGCTTTCTTTTGTGGGCGCTGAGGGATTCGAACCCCCGACCCTCTGCTTGTAAGGCAGACGCTCTGAACCAGCTGAGCTAAGCGCCCTCAACTGCCACTTCCTCGGCAAAAGCAGTGCAAAGGTACGGCAATCCGCCGACATCTGCAAACTTTCAGCCAAAAAAGTTCCCTCATCCGACACTAATCGTTAAGTAACACTAAATTTTGAACCGTTTTTTACGGAAAAGAGAGGAAATTAACGGAAAAAACCGTATCTTTGCACATGACAGCGCCGACCATCGGACAAACTAAACCTAACCAACTATGCTGGAAGACCTCAAACAAAAAGTATTCGAGGCAAACCTCGAACTCGTCAGGCACGGACTCGTCATCTTCACATGGGGCAACGTCTCAGGCATCGACCGCGAGAAAGGACTCGTCGCAATCAAACCAAGCGGAGTCCAATACGACAAGATGAAAGCCGAAGACATGGTGGTCGTAAGCCTCCAGACCGGCGAAGTGATCGAAGGCAACCTCAACCCAAGCAGCGACACCCCCACACACCTCGTCCTCTACCGTGCATTCCCACACATCGGAGGCATCGTACACACACACTCCACCTACGCCACAGCCTGGGCACAGGCCGGGCGCGACATCCCAAACATCGGCACCACTCACGCCGATTACTTCTACCAAGACATCCCCTGCACACGCGACATGACGCACGACGAAGTGTTCGGCGACTACGAAAAGGAGACAGGCAACGTCATCGTAGAGCGGTTCCACACCCTCTCACCCGACGACACACCAGCCGTACTGGTGCGCAATCACGGCCCCTTCGCATGGGCCGGCACACCGGCCGACGCCGTGCACAACGCCGTAGTGCTCGAGCAAATCGCCAAGATGGCATACATCTCTTCCACCCTGCTTCACGGCACACCCCCGATGAACAAACTGCTCATCGAAAAACACTACACACGCAAACACGGCCCGAACGCATACTACGGGCAAACAAAAAAATAACAACCCCTAACCTTAACAAACAACATGAAAACATTCGAAAACCTTGAAATCTGGTGGGTGACTGGCGCACAGTTGCTCTACGGAGGTGACGCCGTCGCCACAGTCGATGCACACTCAAAAGAAATGGTGGCAGGACTCAACGCCGCCGGAAACATTCCGGTCAACATCGTGTACAAAGGCACGGCCAACTCAAGCAAAGAAGTCGAAACCGTCATGCAAGCCGCCACTGCCGACGAGAAATGCATCGGCGTCATCACCTGGATGCACACCTTCTCACCAGCCAAGATGTGGATCAAAGGTCTGCAAGCACTGCGAAAGCCATTGCTACACTTCCACACACAGTACAACGCCGAAATTCCCTGGAGCACCATCGACATGGACTTCATGAACCTCAACCAAAGCGCACACGGCGACATAGAGTTCGGCCACATCTGCACCCGGATGCGCATCCCGCGCAAAGTCGTATGCGGCTACTGGAAAGACCCCGAACCACAAAGGAAAATCGCCGTCTGGGCACGCGTCGCAGCCGGCGTGGCCGACGCTAAGAAAGTTCGCTGCCTGATGTTCGGCATGAACATGAACAACGTAGCAGTCACCGATGGCGACCGCGTAGAGTTCGAACAACGACTCGGCTATCATGTCGACTACTATCCCGTCAGTTCCCTCATGGAGTATTACAAAAAAGTGACCGACAAGGAAGCCGACGAACTCGTCGAGGAATACAAGAAACGCTACACAATACAGATAGGCGAAAGCGGCGAACAGGTTTACTGGGAGAAAGTGAAGAACTCCGCAAAAGCCGAGATTGCCCTTCGCCGCGTACTGAAGGACGAAGGAGCCACAGCCTTCACCACCAACTTCGACGACCTGGGCGATGCCGACACCGACGCACCCGACTTCCGCGGATTCGACCAAATACCCGGCCTCGCTTCGCAGCGACTCATGGAGGAAGGCTACGGCTTCGGCGCAGAAGGCGACTGGAAGACTGCCTGCCTCTTTCGCACCCTCTGGGTCATCCAGCAAGGCATGCCATCGGGTTGCTCGTTCCTTGAGGACTACACGCTGAACTTCGACGGCGAACGCAGCTCGTGCCTGCAGAGCCACATGCTCGAGATTTGCCCGCTCATTGCAAGCGACAAGCCTAAGCTCGAGGTTCACTTCCTCGGCATCGGCATCCGCAAGCAGCCGACAGCCCGCCTCGTCTTCACATCAAAGACAGGCCACGGCATCAAGGCAACCGTGGTGGATCTGGGCAACCGGTTCCGACTCATCTCGCAGGAGGTGGAGTGCATCGAGCCAAAGCCTATGCCTCATCTGCCCGTTGCAAGTGCCCTGTGGGTGCCGCAGCCGTCGTTCGAGGTCGGTGCAGGAGCTTGGATTCTTGCCGGCGGAACGCACCACTCGGCCTTCTCCTACGACATCACCGAGGAGTACTGGGAGGACTTCGCCGAGATAGCTGGCATCGAATATGTCAAGATAAACAAGCAGACGGACACCTACGAGTTCAAGCAGATGCTGCGCAACAATGAGGTTTACTATATGTTGAACAAAGCCTTGAAGTGAACATGGATGCAAAGCAGACAATCGAAAGTGGCAAAGCCATCCTTGGCATAGAGCTTGGCTCCACACGCATCAAGGCTGTCCTGACTGACCAAGCGGGCAAACCCCTCGCGGCAGGTGCCTTCGAGTGGGAGAACCAATTGGCCGACGGCCTGTGGACCTACAACATTGACTCCATTTGGGAAGGGCTGCAGGCGTGCTATGCAGACCTCCGCAAGGACGTGGGCAGTCGGTATGGCTGCGAGATAGAAAGCCTTGCCGCCATGGGCTTTTCGGCGATGATGCATGGCTACATGGCTTTCGACGAAAGGCAGAAGATTCTTGTCCCCTTCCGCACTTGGCGCAACACGAATACTGGTCGTGCCGCTGCCGAGCTCTCCAAGCTCTTCGACTACAACATTCCTCTTCGATGGAGCATATCGCATCTCTATCAGTGCATCATCGAAGGAGATGAGCACGTGAAGGATATCAGGTATCTGACCACGCTGGCCGGGTATGTCCACTGGCAGCTGACGGGTGAGTTCGTGCTGGGCGTGGGTGATGCCTCAGGTATGATACCTGTTGACCCGGCCACGAAGACCTACGATGCCGCAATGGTTGAGAAGTTCGACCGCCTCGTTGCTCCCAAGGGCTATCCGTGGAAGTTGTCGGACATCCTGCCTCGGTCGCTTTGTGCAGGCGAGAGTGCCGGTTTCCTCACTGCCGAGGGAGCCAAGCGCCTCGATGCCTCCGGCCATCTGAAGCATGGCTGCCCCGTTTGTCCACCAGAGGGCGACGCCGGCACAGGCATGGTAGCGACGAACGCCGTAAAGCAACGGACGGGTAACGTCTCGGCCGGCACGTCGTCGTTCTCAATGATAGTGCTCGAGAAGCCGCTGAGCAAACCCTACGAGGCCATTGACCTCGTCACCACGCCCGACGGCTCGCTCGTGGCAATGGTACACTGCAACAACTGCACTTCCGACATCAACGCCTGGGTTGGGCTCTTCCGAGAGTTCCAACAGATGCTTGGACTTCCGATCGACACGAACGAACTGTACAACAAACTCTTCAGCAAGGCGCTCGAAGGCGATGCTGACTGCGGAGGACTGATGGCTTTCAACTACGTCAGCGGCGAGCCCATAACGGGCATGGCAGAAGGGCGTCCGCTCTTCGTCCGCTCGGCGAACGACAAGTTCTGCCTTGCCAATTTCATGCGTGCCCAGCTCTATGGGGCTATCGGCGTGTTGAAGCTCGGTAACGACATCCTGCTGAAGGAAGAAAAGGTAAAAGTGGACCGCATCACAGGTCACGGCGGATACTTCAAGACTCCGGGCGTGGGTCAGCGCATACTGGCGGCAGCCCTGGGTTCGCCCATCTCCGTTATGGAGACCGCCGGCGAGGGAGGTGCTTGGGGCATCGCACTGCTGGCAGGATACCTCATCGCAGGGAACGGCCAAACTCTTGCCGACTACCTCGATTCGCAAGTCTTTGCCGGCAACACAGGCACTTCGGTGGAGCCGACCGCCGAAGACGTCGCCGGATTTGAGAAGTACATCGAGACCTACAAGCGGTGCCTTCCCATCGAGCAGGCTGCTGTCGAGCACAAATAGACGGAAACCGCCAGGGGCAGACACCCACCGCGGAATGCGACGTGTCCGCCCTTGGCATTCTGCAACACCGCACGCGACGATGCCAATCGCCGCACGCGGAGATCAGCAACGCCGCACGCGGAGATTCTCATCGCCGCACGCGGCGTTTTCTGTCCCCCTGCAGTGCATTCTGCATCAAAGCACAATAATTTTGATTTCTTAATTTTGAATTTCGGATTATATTGTGTACCTTTGCACGCGCTTTTATACATTATATAATATATTATATCACGTTATAAGGGATGAGACATTTCAGACTTATCGACAACCTGATGGGGTGGCTCACCTTCGCCATTGCAGCCTACGTCTATTGCAGCACGGTGGAGCCCACGGCGAGCTTTTGGGACTGCCCCGAGTTCATAACCACAGCTTACAAGCTGGAAGTAGGGCATCCACCTGGGGCACCCTTCTTCATGCTCACCGCCAACCTCTTCACGCAGTTGGTCGATGACCCGACAAAGGTCGCCCTCATGGTCAACATGATGAGCGCCCTCTTCAGTGCAGCCTGCATCATGTTCCTCTTCTGGAGCATCAGTCACTTGGCACGCAAGCTCGTGGGCAAGGACGGCAGGGTGCAGACCCTGGCACAGCTCATCACGGTGGAGGCCAGCGCACTGACCGGCGCACTGGTCTATACCTTCAGCGACACCTTCTGGTTCAGCGCAGTAGAGGGAGAGGTCTATGCCTACAGCAGCCTGTTCACTGCCGTCGTCTTCTGGCTGATGCTCAAGTGGGAAGACCATGCCGACGAGCCTGGCAGCGACCGCTGGCTCATCCTCATCGCCTACCTCACGGGTCTCAGCATCGGTGTGCATCTGCTCAACCTGCTCTGCCTGCCTGCCCTCGTGCTCATCTTCTACTACCGCAAGGTGAAGAATGCCACCACCAAGGGCGCACTGCTCTCGCTGGCAGGCAGCGGAGTGCTCATTGCCGCCGTGCTCTATGGCATCGTGCCAGGCATCGTCAAGGTGGGCGGATGGTTCGAGTTGCTCTTTGTCAACACCCTGGGTATGCCCTTCAACACCGGCGTCATCGTCTACATCGCCCTGCTCACGGGCACAGTGCTGTGGGCCATTTGGGAGACCATCCGACAGGAGAGCCGCATCCGCATGACGGTGTCCTTCCTGCTGAGCGTGGGAATGCTGGGCATCCCCTTCTACGGCTACGGCTGGAAGAGCATTGCCTGCGGCATCGTAGTGCTGGCCCTGCTCTTCGTGGCACTCGGATGGAGGAAGGACGGCAAGCACGTCGTCACAGCTCGCCTCATGAACACCTCGCTTCTCTGTATGCTCATGATCATGATAGGCTACAGCTCCTATGCCGTCATCGTCATCCGTAGCGCTGCCAACACGCCCATGGATCAGAACTCACCCGAGGACATCTTCACGCTGGGCACCTACCTGAGCCGCGAACAGTACGGCGACCGGCCGCTCCTCTACGGCCCTGCCTACACCAGCCAAGTGCTGCTCAAGCCCGACGGCAACTACTGTGTGCCCGTCAGCGAACAGGGTGCACCCGTCTATCAGCGCAAGGAGAAACAGACACCCGACGAGCCGGACCGCTACGAGCTGCAGCGATACAAGACAGACTACGTCTATCAGCAGAACATGCTCTTCCCCCGAATGTACAGCGAGGCACACGCCGGAGCCTACGAGAGCTGGATGGGAGGCGTGAAGGGAACCGTCAAGACCTATGAACGCTGCGGCGAGATGGTGCAGATCAAGACGCCTACACAGCTCGAGAACCTGCGTTTCTTCCTCAGCTATCAGGTCAACTTCATGTACTGGCGATACTTCATGTGGAACTTTGCAGGCCGGCAGAACGACCTGCAGGGCAATGGCGAATGGGAGCACGGCAACTGGATTACCGGCATTCCCTTCCTGGACAACATACGCCTGGGCGACCAGAGCAAACTGCCAAGCGAACTGCGAGAGAACAAGGGCCACAACGTCTTCTACTGCCTGCCCTTGCTGCTCGGACTCATCGGCATTCTCTGGCAACTCTTCAAGAACGACGGGGAAGAGCGCGGCGAGGGAGAGAAACAGTTCGGCATCGTCTTCTTTCTCTTCTTCATGACGGGCCTCGCCATCGTGCTCTATCTCAACCAGACTCCCATGCAGCCTCGCGAACGAGACTATGCCTATGCCGGCTCATTCTATGCCTATAGCATCTGGGTGGGCCTCGGTGTGGCCGGAATCGCCTACTATTTGCAGAAACTGCTTCGGAACGACACCGTTTGCGCCGCACTCAGTTGCCTCTGTGTGCTCGTTCCTCTGCAAATGGCGGGACAGACTTGGGACGACCACGACCGCTCCGGCCGCTACACCTGCCGCGACTTCGGCCGCAACTATCTCGAGTCGCTGCCAAAAGGCAACTTCCCCATCATCTATACTAACGGCGACAACGACACCTTCCCTCTCTGGTATGCCCAGGAGACCGAGGGCTTCCGCACCGATGCCCGCGTCTGCAACCTCTCATATCTGCAGACCGACTGGTACATCGACCAGATGAAGCGCCCTGCCTACGACTCCCCTGCCGTGCCCATCCACTGGAGCAGGCTGCAATATGTGGCAGGCACCCGCGAAGGAGTCACCGTCCGGCCGGGCACTCTCGAACGCTTCATCGAGTCCTTCCAAGGCGACCCCGCCGAGCTGCGACAGCTCCTTGGCGACGATCCCTTCGACCTCCGCAACATCATCGACAAATGGGTGCTCAATGAGAACCCAGACTTGCGCTTCATACCCACCGACAGCATCGTGCTCACCGTGGACAAGGAGGCTGTGCGGCGAAGCGGCATGATGATAGCGGCCGACAGCATTCCCGACAAGATGCACATCAGCCTGAAGGGGAAGCGTGCGGTCTACAAGAGCGAAATGATGATGTATGAGATGATGGCCCAGTGCAATTGGGAGCGTCCGCTCTATATGGCTATGACCGTAGGGCCTGAGAACAAGGCCACCGTGCAGGACTTCTTCGTGCAGGAGGGTCTTGTTTACCGCATCACACCCTTCAACACGGCGAAGAGCGGAAAGAACATCGACACGGAGAAGATGTACGAGAACCTCATGACGCGCTTTGCCTTCGGCGGCATAGACAAGCCCGGCATCTACCTCGACGAGACGGTGATGCGTATGTGCAGCACGCACCGACGCATCTTCTCGCAGTTGGCGCTGAGGCTCGTGCAGGAGGGTAAGCTCGACAAGGCCGAGAAGGTCGTGGCAAAGGCTGAGCAGGCCATCCCGTCGTTCGCCGTGCCTCACAGCTTCAGCAGCGGCTCTCTCGACATGGCTCGCGTGTGGGCCACCCTCGGGAAGTACAAGGAGGCAGGCGACATCGCCTATCCCGTGGCACTTCAGGCCAAGGAATACCTCGACTGGTATGCCGCCTTGCCCGACAACATCCTGCGCATCAGCGAGAAGGACTGCTACTACTATCTCTACCAGATGCACTCGGCGCTGGGCATCCTGGAGAGCACTTCCAACCCCAAGACACAGGAACTCTCCAAACAGCTCGACCTCTACAACCAGCTCATCCAGGGACGTCTCTACGGAAGCGTCGGCATGAGTCAGGCTGAGCCCGAGGCCGAGGAGTATGAGGAGGACTCCGTGGAGGAGTGATAAAACCGGACTTCTGTGTTCATCGAGCAGCCTCCAAGACTATTCCGCTGGTTCTATCCCCACGCACTGTGGAGGATAGAACCCGAGCGGCGGGCTGTCTATCTCACCTTCGACGACGGTCCCATCCCTGAGGCCACACCCTTCATCCTCGACGTGCTCGACCGTTTCGACGCAAAGGCCACCTTCTTCATGGTGGGCGACAACGCCGTGAAGTATCCACACTTGGTGGACGAGGTGAGAAGGAGGGGACATCGCATCGGCAACCACACCTTCAACCACCTCTCGGGAGCACGTCACACGCCATGGACGTACCTCTCCAACGTGCTGAAGGCCAACGAAGTGCTCCACACCGACCTTTTCCGGCCACCGCATGGATGGATAGGTATGGTGCAATACCGTGTGCTCCGATACTGCGGCCTGAAGGTGGTGATGTGGGACGTAGTGACGCGCGACTACAGCCGCCTGCTCACGGCCGACGACGTCGTGAACAATGTGAAGCGATACGCACGCCCTGGCAGCATCATCACGCTCCACGACTCGCTCAAGAGCATTGACAAGCTCAAACATGCCTTGCCCGAGATTCTGGTATGGCTGAAGCAAGAAGGATATGAGCTCGGCATTATTGAATAGCAACGCAGTCAAAGCCCAGGCCAAACGCTTGGGCTTTGTTGCATGTGGACTGGCTCCGGCAGAGCCCGTGGCTGAGCCTTTTGCCGCACACCTGCGGCGGTGGCTGAGCCTGGGCTACTGCGCCGACATGGACTATATGCGCCGCAACGTCGACAAGCGCCTGGACCCCAGGCTCCTCATGCCCGGCGTGCGCACCATCGTGAGCCTTGCCATGAACTTCATGCCTGCCCGCTTCCAGCCCGCCATCAGCCTTTATGCTCAGGGAAAAGACTACCACGACGTCCTGCGCGAACGTATGTTCCGCCTCATGGCCGACATGGGTCTGGAGGGACGCGCCTTCGTCGACACCGCCCCCGTGCTGGAGCGCTACTGGGCATGGCGCAGCGGAGTGGGCGTCATCGCCGGCCCCGGCGGCTTCATCAGCGTGCCGAACTGCGGACCGACCGTCTTCCTTGGAGAATTATTCCTGACGGAGGAGGCAGACAAGTATGATAGCCCCCTCCCCGCTCCCCCTTTGGGGGAGTGCCTCATTGCCGCTAAAAACACTTGCCAATTCAACGAGATTGAGGCACTCCCCCAAAGGGGGAGCGGGGAGGGGGCTTTTTGTCCTGCCCTCACCCCCGAGGGCCTCGATGCACGACGGTGCATCAGCTATCAGACCATCGAGCACCGTGGGCCTTTGCCCGACGGGTTCCGACTGCACCAGACCTTCTACGGATGCGACCGCTGCCTGCGCGCCACGCCCGGATTTGCCGAGGCTAAACCCACTGAAGAGCCTGACTTCCAGCCAACTGACGCGCTCCTGGAGATGACGCCCGACGATTGGTTCTCGCTCACGGTGGAGCAATATCGGAGCCTCTTCAAAGGCTCTGCCGTGAAGCGCGCCAAGTATGAAGGCCTCATGCGCAACATCGCGTGCTGGCTCAGAAAATAGACTTTCTCCCCCTCGCGGCAGCGACATTTCGTTCCTTCTTATGGCTTGTTTCCACACACTCTGCACGGCTCTCCCACACGTCGCAGCCGGAGATTGCAAACGTCGCAGCCGGAGATTGCAAACGTCGCAGCCTGCGTTTTTTCACCCCGCTGCCGGTGGCAATCATTCGGCAGTGCAGTAGGCTCATTCTCTGGGTAAACCCAAATCGGTCATTAGAATTTTAGTCAGCGTGCATTTCTTCTTAGAGCAGGTTTTCGTCTTATGTAAGGGAGCAATGCGGGCATTGTGACCGCACATAAGGCGGAAAGATGCCAAGAAGAAATGTGCGAGGAATAAAATAGAAGTTCTTAGATTCATATCTTTGAGTCCTTCGTTCTAATGACCGATTTGGGGTAAAGCAATCCCCCATTCGAGCACCACGGGAGGACGTGTCAAAATACCAATATAGATACAATAAGACTTCCTCTCTCCACTCGTAGCACGTCAGCCCAATCCGATATGGCTGAGGAAGCGCCGGGAGTCGCAGTTCATGATGAGCCCTTCGGGGAACTCCGTCTCCTGCAGGAGCGGTCGGAGAAAGTCAAAATTCCCGATGGAATGGGAGAAATGTGCATCGCTCGAGAGGATGACGGGCACTTCGTATCGCTTGCAGAGGCGCAGGATTTCGAGGTTGTTGGCGCGTGCCGACAGCTTCTTCCGGACGGGGTTGAGGCTGCTATTGTTGATTTCGAGCAGTGTGCCCGTGTCCTTCGCCGCCAGGACAATCGGTTCGAAGAGGAGGTCAGCGGTGCCGTCGCCCGGGTGAGAGATGATGTGTGTCCACGGATTGCGTATGGCGTTGATCATGCCCTGGGTGTTCTCTTCGATGCTACCCCCCTGCCAGCAGAGCGCATGGATGCCGGCGATGCGCACCTCGAGCAGCGGATAGATGGTCTCATCGAGGTCGAGTGTGCCCTTGGTGTCCAGTATGTTCAGCTCGGCACCAAGCAGCAGTCGGAGGCTTCCCCACTGCCTTGGCACCACATGGAGGTTGCGGAAATAGATGGGATGGCAGGTGCCTGGGATGCCCGGAGCGTGCTCCGTAATGCCCAGAACCTCAAGGTGTTTCTCCTGAGCCGCTGCCACCATCTCCTGCAGGGTGCTGAAGGCGTGACCGCTCATCACGGTGTGCGTGTGGACATCAAGTTTCGAGTCGTAATTCATAGTTCGCAGTTCATAATAAAAACGTGTCGGGCGTAAACTCGTCCGTAAAGGTGTGTCCCCCTAAAGGGGGTTGGGGGGTCTGTAGCGTGACACTATAGGCATGGAGCATGAGCCTCGCCGCGGGCTTCCCGTACAGGCGGTCGCCGACGATAGGGTTGCCCAGGCCAAGCGGATGGGCGCAGTGGACGCGCAGCTGATGCGTGCGGCCCGTCGTGGGACAAAGCTCCAAGAGTGCATGGCCCGCCCTGTTTTCCAGCACTCGATAATGTGTCTGTGCCGGCTTGCCGTGCACCTCGTCCACCATCTGCCTCGGCCTGTCGTCGATGTCGGGCCGCAGGGGAAGGCTGATGTCGCCTTCCTCGCCGACAGGCATCGCCTTTTCGAGCAAGGCATAATACACTTTGTGGATGCGCCTTTGCAGGAAGAGTTTTTGCAGTTCCCTGTACTTCTCCTCCGTCAATGCCACGAGCATCAAGCCGCTTGTGTCCATGTCGAGCCGATGCGCCACGAGGGTAATTTTTGCCGATGGAATGGCGCTTTTTAGCACATCCTGCACGTTTGGCAAGTCCTCCTTGCCCGGCACGGACAGCATTCCTGCGGGCTTGCTCACCACGGCCAGTTCGCCGTCGTTATATATGATGTGGAGTCTGTCAGCCAACGCCTCTAGGTTTGCAAGCAAAGGGTTCGGCTCTACGTTGAGTCCGCCAAGCATGTGGCGCAAGATAGGACGGCACTTGCTGTGGCAGGCGGGGTAGTAGTGACCGTCAAGCCTTACCTCTCCTGCCGGTGACTCACCGACCCAAAACTCGGCCATGCACAAGGGTTGCAGGCCTTCGCTGTAGGCCGCCTGCAACAATCGCGGTGCACAACACTCTCCAGCCCCCGAGGGTGGAACGTCCGGCGCAAACAGTTCGGGCAAAGACTTCACTTCGCCCCGGGCATTGAGGAACGCAAACTGACGGAACAACCACTGCTGCAAGGACTTACTGCGCTCTTGCCGTTCCTTCTGCAGGCTCGCGATTTCTTCCTGCACGGCTCGCAGCGATGACTCATCATCAACGATGCGTTGCTCCCAAGCCTGCTTAATCCGACGGAACTCGGCCTTCTCATATTGGCTCTGACGGACAAGGTTTTCCTCCTCGTCCGCTTCAATGGCGACAGACTTCCTGCGCCGTGCATCGCGCTCAGCCTTGTGGCGTTGCATCATTTGCTTGTAGGCGGCAAGCTCCTCGGCCATCTTTTCGCGCAGAGGACTCGGCCGGTGTTTGGCTTCAAGCAATGCGATTCGACGATTGATGGCACTGATGGCGGCCTCTTCCTCTTGGAAATAACAGCCCGGAGCCATGAGGTCGAAGACAGGCGGGACGAAGTATTCGTGCTGTGTCCGTGCGTCGAGTGTGCCGGAGAAAGCAGCAAAAAAGCCCATTCCATCGCGTTTTTTTACCACAAGCACACCGAACATTTTGCCTTTACGAAGCTCTTCGTGCCACTCCACGCGCTGCTTCAGATAGCGACGCACCTCGTCGGCCGCAGCCACACAAAGCGGGTGAGGCTCGTAGCAGAAAGGGTAAGTGAACTGCTCCGGCGCAGGGATTCCGGCGACGGAGGCTGGGAGAGGATGCAACGTCACAGCCATAGCACGCCCTCCGGCCCTTCGTTGAAGAGCAAATCGACGATGCTGAGATCACGTAAGAAGCCGTGACGCGAGGCAAACATCTGGTAGTAAGGAGTCGTCTCCCCGCTGCTTGAACTCAAAAGGGGAGCGCCTTCAAAAGCAACGGTCCGTGCGACGGGCTTCTTTATGTCAAGCAACGAAGCGACCAGAGCCATGAGGTCTTCGTTGAAATCGGCAAGGAATTCCCACTTCTTTTCATAGAACGGGGCGAAATCATCTGCGTAGTATTCGAAGAAAGGCGACTGCCTGTAACTGCTCACGAAAGCAGTCCAGTGCTGATGACGCCAGTTGCCATGATCGCTGATGCGCACGTCTTTCATCATCGTCTTACCTTCCGTCTTCACCACAGGAACGGTGAGAGCGAGCGCACCTTGTGGGCTGTCGATCCAACAACGGTTGCGAAGCGTCTGTTTCGCAAAGTGGTCGCAGACCTCGAGGCGCACTTCGTCGGCACGATTGTAGGCCTGATAGTGCGAGACAGGCGCAAGGTAACAGCAAGGCAAGACCACGGCGAAGGGCCTTTACTTGATGTTATCCACGAGGGAGAAGATGCGGTTCCAACGGATGTGATGTCCACTGAACCAAGGACGATCCACGTCTGTGCTGAGCCAAATAAAGATAGGTTTGCCCACGATGTGGTCTTCTGGAACGAAGCCCCAATAGCGAGAGTCGGCCGAGCAGTGACGATTGTCGCCCTGCATCCAGTAATAATCCATCTTGAAAGTATATTCCGTGGCCTTCTTACCATTTATATATATGTCGCCCTCGGGCGTGACGCGGAGGTCGTTGCCCTCGTAGACGCGGATGGGACGTTCGTAGATGGCGATGTTTTCCATGCTGAGCTTGATGCTTTCGCCCTTCTTAGGAATCCAAATCGGTCCGTAGTTGTCCTGCGTCCAGCCTGTGTAGGCATTCTGCGGATAAAGGCTCTCGGTGTCGTTGTTGACAACAGGCGTGATGCTGGCGACGTAGGGTTCAAGGCCTTTCCTTGCCTCCTCGGTGAGAGGAATGTTGCCAGACTGATACATGTCCTGCACATCCTTCATGCTCAGTCCGAGCTTGTAGATGAGTTCTTCCGGCAGGTAGCTGGAGTTCATCTCGACGTGATAGTTGAACTGCACATTCTTGGGGGCAGGGTTCTCCTTGCCGTCAAGATAGATGACTTTGTTGCGAATCTCGAGCGTTTGTCCTGGCAAGCCGACGCAACGCTTCACATAGTTCTCACGGCGGTCAACGGGACGCCAGCCGATTTCTCCAAACTCCTGAGGCGAAAGACGTATGTACTGACGCCCGAGTTCATAGAGCATACTGTAGTATTTACGTTGCTCGGCAGTCGTCATCTCCTTAGGATTGGCGTATGTTCCCGTCTGCTGGTGGTAGAGTTGTGCGCCGATGCCGTAGCAAAGAGCGTAGTATTCGGTCTGATACCTCACGTTGGAAACGATGCTGTCGCCAGCAGGGTAGTTGAAGACGACGATGTCGTTGAGCCCGACAGGCTTAGGCGTGACGCGTTTGTACTCCCATTGTGGCCACTCGATGTAGCTCTTTCCTCCGAAGGGAAGGGTGTGCTGGCACATCGGCATGTGCAGAGGTGTCTGCGGAACTCTGGGGCCGTAGCTCATTTTGCTCACAAGGAGATAGTCGCCCACGAGCAGGCTTTTCTCCAACGAGCTTGAGGGAATCGTGTAGTTCTGAAAGAAGTAGATGTTGACGAAATAGACGGCAACGAGTGCGAAGACGATGGCGTCCACCCAGCTCATCACGGTCTTGACGATGGGGTTCTCTGCTTCTTTCCACCAAGTCCACGGGATGCGGCGCGTGACGTAGGCGTCGAAGATGAACGGAACTGCGATGATTCCCCACCAGGCGTCCACCCAGTAGAGGAAGACGATGAAGAGGACAATAAAGATGATGGCCTTGGCCCAGTCTTTTTTTGTTGCTTGATATTTCTTTTTTTCCATTGCTTAGTGCGGGTTGTTGGAGGGATGGGAGTTATGGGAATTATGGGAATAATGGGAGTTATGGGAGGGGGAGACTCAGAACTTGAACAGGTCGTCCATGGTGAGCAGGCCTGTGTGGTCCTTGGTATATTCAGCGGCGAGGACTGCTCCCATCGCGAAGCCTCGGCGGCCATGAGCGTCGTGGGTGATGCGAATCATGTCCTCGGGCGAGTCGTAGGTAATGGTGTGAATGCCGGGGACCTCCGTCTGGCGGATGTCGTCGATGCGGAGCACGCCGGGTTTTGTCTCGTGGAGTCCCCAACGTTCCTTGCGGTCGATGTTCGCCACTATCTGTTCTGCCAGCGTGATGGCCGTGCCCGAGGGGGCGTCGAGCTTGTGGACGTGGTGCGTCTCTACGAGGTTGACGTCGTACTGCTCAAAGCGGTTCATGATCTTGGCCAAGTAGGCATTGACGGCCGAGAAGATGGCGACGCCCACACTGAAGTTGCTGGACCAGAAGAGCGTCTTGCCTCCGTCGGTGCAAGCCTTGCAGACATCGGCCTCGTGGTCCTTTTTCCATCCGGTGCTTCCGCTGACCACCTTGACGCCTGCTGCCCAGGCTTTGAGGAAATTGTCGTAGGCAGTCCAGGGCGTTGTGAACTCGATGGCGACGTCTGCACTGGCAAAGGCGGGGCTATCGAAGTCTTGCTGATTGTCAACGTCGATGGTGCAGACGATCTCATGTCCGCGCTGCAGGGCTATTTCTTCTATCATACGGCCCATCTTGCCGTAGCCTATGAGTGCTATTTTCATACGTTATCTGATATTTTTCCTGCAAAAGTACGGCTTTTCGTGCAATTTTATGTACTTTTGTTTCACAAAATAAGTTAACAAGGCTAAAATACGCATGGAAAGGCTGCTACACTATGTGTGGAAGCACAAGATATTGCCTCTGAAGCCACTCCTGACGGAAGACGGGCAGGAAGTCGAGGTCATCGACCCTGGCTTGCACAACAGAAACCAGGGACCAGACTTTTTCAATGCCAAGATAAAGCTCGGTCCGACGATGTGGGCGGGCAATGTGGAGGTGCATCTACGCTCGTCGGACTGGTACAGACACCACCATGAGACGGACGAGGCCTACAACAGCGTGGTCCTTCACGTCGTGGGAGAAGTGGACGCGGAGGTGGTGACGCAGGACGGCAAGACGCTGCCGCAGCTCCGCCTCGACGTGCCCGACGACATCCGCCTGCGCTATGAGGAGCTTTGCCGCACGGAGGATTATCCGCGATGCCACACGGTCATCCCGACGATTCCGCCCTTGAAGGCCCATCAGTGGATGGACGCTTTGCTCGTGGAGAGGCTGAAGGAGCGGTCGGAGAAGGTGGCGGAGCGCGTGGAGCGTACAGGCGGCGACTGGGAGCGCGCCACGTTCGTCACGCTGAGCCGCAGCTTCGGGTTCGGTCTCAACGGCGATGCTTTCGAGCGTTGGGCCATGCGCATCCCGCTCTCGGCGGCTGGAAAGCATCGCGACGACCTGCTACAGGTGACGGCCCTCTTCCTCGGCATGGCCGGCCTCATCGACAAAGCCGGAGGCTCCGACGACAGCCAGCGAACGGAGCGACTGCGGCAGGAGTTTGCCTTCCTCCAGCACAAGTTCGGCCTCACCGACACGATGCAGCAGTCCGACTGGAGCTTCCTTCGCACCCGCCCTGGCAATTTCCCGTCCCTTCGCATCGTGCAGATGGCCGAACTCTACCACTCGGGAAGGGCACAGATGAGCCGCCTCGTGGAGGCGAAGAACGTGGAGGAACTGCACACCTGCCTGCAGGTGAGGGGCATGACGGCAGCAAGCCGACGCCTGCTCATCATCAACACGGTGGTGCCCCTGCTGTTCGCCTACGGACGTCATGCCAGCCGCGAGGACATCTGCCAGCGCGCCATCCGGCTGCTCGAGACGTTGCCCGCCGAGAACAACTACATCATGCGGCAGTGGCACGAATGCGGACTTACGGCCCTCACGGCTGCCGACAGCCAGGCTCTGCTACAGCTCAAACGACAGTATTGCGACCGGACGGACTGCCTCCGATGCCGCTTCGGATACGAATACCTCAAGGCCAGCCGGCAATGACCCGACGAGGCAGCCGCCAACGCCGCAGGCGACGGCGGGAAATGAAAAAATGAAGAAATGAAATAATGAAGGCGGGGGCCGAAAACGCCGCAGGCGACGATGCCAATCGCCGCACGCGGAAACCGCCAACGCCGCACGCGACGATGACCATCGCCGCACGCGGAGTCCTGAACCATCACAAACGAAAACACAACCCACTCAATATGAAAGATTACGCCTACACACTCCGCATGAAGGTGCGCGACTATGAATGCGACATGGAAGGCATCGTCAACAATGCCAACTACCAACACTACATGGAGCACACGCGCCATGAGTTCCTGCTCTCGGCAGACATCAGCTTCGCCGAGATGCTGGAGCAGGACATCGTCTCCGTGGTGGCACGCATCGCCATCGACTACAAGACGCCGCTACGCAGCCGCGACGAATTTCTCTCTTGCCTCAACATCCGTCAGGAAGGCGTCCGCTATGTCTTCCATCAGGACATCTATCGCGCCAGCGACATGAAACTGGCTGCACGCGGGAAAGTCGACGTCGTCTGCCTCGTCGGAGGCAAACTGAACCGATGCCCGCAACTGGAGGAGAAACTGAAACTCTACGGCATAGCGCTATGACCGAACAGGAGACGCTCTACACCATCGCGCTCACGCAGGTGCCTTCCCTCAGCCTCGCCAACCTGCATCAGCTCATCGACGGACTGGGTTCTGCCACAGCCATCTACGAGAACCGACGCTCGCTCGGCGAACTCCTGCCGGCTGCACAGAAGAAGACACTCGCCGCACTGGCCGCAATGGACAGCCATCTCAGCCGCGCAGAAGAGGAGATGCTGTTCTGCCAGAACGGACGAATCCAGTGCCTCGGCCTCACCGACGACCGCTATCCTCAGCGCCTGCGCGACTGCCCCGACGCGCCCGTCGTACTCTACTACCGCGGCACGGCCGACCTCAACAGCCGACACATCGTCAGCATGGTGGGCACGAGGCAAATCACTCCCTACGGACAAGACCTCTGCCGCACTTTCATCCGCGACCTCCGCCAGCTTTGCCCCGACGCACTCGTCGTGAGCGGACTGGCCTACGGCGTGGACATCCACTGCCACAGGGCAGCACTCAGCGAAGGCCTCGACACCGTCGGCGTGCTGGCACACGGCCTCGAACAGATCTATCCCCGCCTTCACCGCGACACCGCCAAGCAGATGGCAGGGCAAGGCGGACTGCTCACCGAGTATATGTCGCACGCCATCATCGACAAACGCAACTTCGTGCAACGCAACCGCATCGTGGCAGGAGTGGCCGATGCCGTCGTGGTGGTGGAAAGCGCCACACGCGGCGGTTCGCTCATCACCGCAGATATCGCCCTCAGCTACGACAGGCAGGTGTGGGCCTTCCCAGGTCGCGTCTTCGACAACTACTCGGCAGGATGCAACCGTCTCATCTTCGAGAACAAAGCCACTCTGCTCACCGGTGCCGAAGACTTCTGCCAAGCCATGGGATGGACCGACGAGGCGCAACACCGCAAACAACTCGCCGACGGCATACAGCAAGAGCTATTCGCCGACTTCTCCGACACCGAGAGGCGCATTCTCCAAGCCCTCGCCGGCGGCGACAGCAAGCAAATCAACGTCCTCGCCGTGGAGACAAACATCCCCGTCGGCGAACTCTCCAGCCATCTCTTCACGCTCGAAATGAAAGGAGCCGTGCAGATGCTCGTAGGCGGAAAGTACAAACTCGCACGCTGAACGACACGCTCTCCGTTCCCCTCGCAAGGCAAACATCTGACACATCCACAAAGGAAGCAGGGAAAATTTTGCAAAGAAGTAAAATTTTCCTACAAAAAGTTTGCAGTTACGGAAAATAATCCTAACTTTGCATACGGCAATCCCAATAAAGGGATTAAGGCAAGGGTTCTGACTCGAACGGTCGGGATTCTTCTTTTTTTCACACTTCGCCGGAAAAGGAAGACCGCCACGTTCCATGCCACTCAACCCTCGCCCACACATTACTATATATAATAATGTATAACTAACAAAAAGAAAAAATAAATGGCTTACATGACACAAAAGGGCTACGACGAGCTCGTAGCCAAACTGCAGCACATGGAGAGCGTGGATCGTCCTGCCGCAAGTGCTGCCATCGCCGAGGCCCGCGACAAAGGAGACCTCTCAGAGAATGCAGAGTACGACGCTGCAAAAGAACATCAGAGCAAGCTCGAGACGGAGATTGCCATGCTCAAGAAAACCATCATCGAGGCTAAAATCATCGACACGACACACCTCGACACCAGCACAGTGCAAATACTCTCCACCGTCGAACTGCGCAACGTGAAGAACAAGATGACGATGAAGTACACCATCGTCAGCGCCACGGAAGCAGACCTCAAAAGCGGAAAGATCAGCGTGGAAACCCCCATCGCCAAAGGCTTGCTCGGGAAGAAGGTGGGCGACATCGCCGAAATCAAAGTCCCGCAAGGCACAATCCAGCTCCAAGTGATGAGTATCAACTTCGACTGACACGCCGTCACGGCAAACAATAAATAGTAAATAGTAAATCGTCAAATCGTAAATATACACATGGCCAGCATCTTTTCACGCATCGTGGCAGGCGAAATCCCCTGCTACAAGATAGCAGAAGACGACAGATATTTCGCCTTCCTCGACATCAACCCCTTGCAGAAGGGTCACACCCTCGTTATTCCCAAGCGCGAGGTGGACTACATCTTCGACCTCGACGACGATGAACTCGCCGGACTCCAAGTGTTTGCCAAGAAGGTGGCACGCGCCATCAAGAAGGCCATCCCGTGCATCAAGGTCGGACAGTGCGTGCTCGGACTGGAAGTGCCACACGCCCACATCCACCTCGTCCCCTTGCAGACGGAGGCAGATATGCGCTTCGGCGGACAGCATCTACAGCTCACGCCCGAAGAGTTCAAGCAGATAGCCGACAGCATCCGCAAGGCTTTCCAGTGAATCAAATGTCGTTAGAACGATATCACGTTATAACGTCATAACGAATAAAAACTAAGACAAAACATCATGAAAGCAAGAATCTTCACCGCCGCAGCGTTGCTTTGCATCGCTCTCGGCACTCAGGCACAGAAACATGAATTTGCAAACTGGAAGCGCTATGCAGGTGCCAACCGCGAACTTGGCGCACCGGCCAAGGGCGAGAAGCGCGTCGTCCTGATGGGAAACTCCATTACCGACGGCTGGCCAGGCACGAGGCCCGACTTCTTCAAGGACAACAAACTCATCGGAAGAGGCATCAGCGGACAGACTTCCTACCAGTTCCTCCTGCGCTTTCGTGAGGACGTGATCAACCTCCAGCCCAAGGTCGTCGTCATCAACTACGGCACAAACGACATCGCAGAGAACACAGGTCCGTACAACGAGGACTTGACCTTCGGCAATGTCCTCTCGATGGTAGAGCTGGCACGCTACCACAAGTGCAAGGTCATCCTCACAAGTTGTCTGCCGGCAGGCGGGTTCAGTTGGCGACCTTCCATCACGGACAGCATGGACAAGATACGCAGCCTCAACGCTCGCGTCAAGGAGTATGCCCAGAAGAACAAGATTCCGTATGTCGATTACTTCAGTGCCATGGTCAATGCAGAAGGCACAGCCATGCGCTCAGACCTTGCCAACGACAATCCCGGCGTACATCCCAATGCCGAAGGCTACAAGGTGATGGAGAGCCTTCTTCTGCCAGTCATTAAGAAGCTTAGATAAGAAATCGCATGACAGACAATAAGTATTGCCTCATCCTGGCAGGTGGCAACGGGAGCCGCCTCTGGCCAATCAGCCGCACGGTCAAGCCCAAACAGTTTCTCGACCTCTTTGGCACGGGCAGGACTCTCTTGCAGCAGACCTACGATCGCGTCAGCCAGTTCATCGATCCTAAACATATCTACGTCAGCACAAACATGACGTATCTGCCGATTGTCTATGAACAATTGCCCGAACTGGACGACAAGCATATCCTGGAAGAACCGCTGCGAAGGGGCACACTGGCTGCCGTGGCATGGGGATCTGTGTTCATCGCTAAGCAAAACCCACAGGCCACGCTCTTCGTGACGCCTTCTGACCAACTCATCCTCGACGAGGAAAAGTACCGGCAGGACGTGCTCGACGGACTGCAATTCGCCAGTGAAAACGAGGGACTCCTCGTGATGGGCATTGCACCGACACGCCCCGAGACAGGCTACGGCTACATCCAAATGAACGATGACAAGCCGCTCAGCCACGACATCTTCCCCGTGAAGTCGTTCACCGAGAAGCCCGACACCGAGTTTGCCAACGTCTTTCTTCAGGAAGGGAACTTCCTCTGGAACACCGGCCTGCTGTGTTTCAGGACAAGCATCATGCTGGACAATCTGTTCATGCTCGTGCCTGAGTATCGCCTCGAGATACCTCGCATGATGGCAGAAGCCGAGAGCGACGACCCGAAGTTGGTGCCTGAGAGCTTCAACGTACTGCCCAACTACAACATGGACGTCAGCATCCTGGAGCGCAGCGAGCACGTCTATGTGCAACGTGGGCACTTTGGTTGGGCCGACCTTGGCACATGGGCAAGCATTGGGAAGGACGTGCCGGGCGATGCCGACGGCAATGTCCTGCTCGACACAGAAGCAAGGCTCTACGAATGCTCGGGCAACATCATCCGCTTGCCCAAGGGTCACACGGCCGTGGTCAAAGGCTTGCACGACTATGTCATTGCCGAAGAGGGCGAGTTCCTGATGATTTGTCCCCGCGAAGATGCCGCTGCGATGCGACGCATGCACACCGATACGAAGTTCGGCGACACTAAGAATTAATTCATAATGCTCAGTTCATAATTCATCATGAAGCCCTGTGCTTTGGACTTCACGAAGGAGAGAATTATGAATTGGGCATTATGAATTTTGAATTACTCTGAGTCCGAGATTGACCAAGCGCTGCGCACAGGCTTGTCGTCCCGGATGATGTCTTCCGTCCAGTTGGGTTCCCTGAAGAACTCATTCGGGCGGAAGACGTGTAGTTTATAGAACTTGGTGAGGTTGAGTCGCAGTTCGGTCGTGATGGCAGGCTTGAGCTGGAAGGGCTTGCCTTGCTTCCAGGCGATGGCCTGAATGCAGAGATGTTCCAGGTCGTTGACTTCCTGGCGGTCGAAGGCTTCCACGAAGAGCTTGCTATTAGGCTCCACGATGCCCGAGAAGCGCATTCGCCAACCGGCTCCTTCGGCACTGAGCAGGCTGACCTGCATATAGTAGTTGCTATCGTTGACAAGGTAAGACTCGAAGCCTGTGCTCGAGATTTCCTTCACTTCGTCGGGGAGAAAGGACAGATAGAGGTTGAGGCGCTCGCCTTCGCGACGTTCGAGGGGGACGGGCTTGAACGTTGTCGGCTTTTCCTGCTCTTGCTCCTCGTCTTCTTCTCTTTTCCGCGATATGGGTTTTGACAGCGGCTTCCTCACCTCTTCCTCTGTGGAGAGGTCGGGCGTGGCATCGGGCACCACGATTACATCCTTCACCTGCATGGGTATCTCGAAGCCGTCTGCGTCCTCGACCAGGACAATGTTCTTTCCTTGAAAACCACTCACCGTGCCTCCTCCCACCTCGGAGAGGAAGCGCACTTTGTCGCCTATCTTCATCGTTTCTGTGTTTTTTCGGTGCAAAGGTACGAAGAAAGATGTGATTCTGCAAGCAACGGCATGAGAAAACGCCGCCTGCGACGATGCGAATCGTCGCGTGCGGCGTTGCACGTTTCCGGCTGCGGCGATGCTGATCGTCGCAGGCGAAGTTTTTCTGCCCCGTCTGCGGGAACGCAACTCCTTACAGTTCTGCGTCGCTGCACTGGAAGGTGGTGCCTCGGCGGATGTCGCCCGTCTGCAGGCCGAGCTTCAGCCACTTCATGCGCTGCTTGCTGGTGCCGTGGGTGAACGTCTCGGGCTGTGAGTAGCCACGGGCCTTTTCCTGCAGGTAGTTGTCGCCGATGACTTGTGCGCAGTTGATGGCCTCTTCGAGGTCGCCCTCCTCGAGGCTTCCGAACATCTTATTGTCGTGGTATGCCCACACGCCGGCGTAGAAGTCTGCCAGCAGCTCGAGGCGGACGCTCAGCTTGTTGGCCTCGGCTTCGCTGAGGCGCGACATCTGCTGGTGAACCTTGCCGAGCGTGCCCAGCAGGTACTCGACGTGGTGGCCCACCTCATGCGCGATGACGTAGGCATAGGCAAAGTCGCCGTCGGCTCCCAACTGCTGTTTCATCGAAGAGAAGAAGGAGAGGTCGATGTAGAGGCACTGATCGGCCGAGCAGTAGAAAGGCCCCATGCTGGCAGACCCGCCGCCGCAGCCGGTCTGCACGCTGCCGGTGTAGAGCACCATCTTGGGCGGTTCGTAGGTGCGGCCCAGTTTCTTGAACTCCTCCGTCCACACGTCTTCTGTGCCGGCGAGTATTTGTTTTGAGAACGTGGCCAGTGCCTGTTCCTCTTCCGTGAACTCGCGTCCGCCGTCCGCCTGCTCGGTGACGACGCCTTGGGTCACTACGTTGCTGATGATGTCGTTGAGGTCCAGACTTCCCTTCGAAAGGAATGTCATCACCAGGGCAATGATGATGCCCACGATGCCTGCTCCGCCAGCCTTGGCAGCCGTCATGCCGCGGCGGTCGTCCACGTTCGAACTTTCTCTTCTTCCTGTCAGTTTCATAAGTTTATTAGTTTAGGATTAAGTATGTTTCGCTTGCAAAGATACGAATTATTCTGCATTCTCCGTGCGCTGTTCCCTATTTTTTTCGTATCTTTGCAGCCGATTTATGGAAACGAAGCACATTCACATACGCGACTACGACTACCCTCTGCCCGACGACCGCATCGCAAAGTTCCCACTCTCGGAGCGCGATGCAAGCAAACTCCTTGTCTACGACGGCGGACGCATCAGCGAGACTCACTTCCGCTCGCTGCCCGAATTGCTGCCCGAAGGCAGCCTCATGGTGTTCAACAACACGCGGGTCATCCAGGCTCGCCTGCACTTCCGCAAGAAGACAGCACAGCCTCCTTCAGGGGAAGACCCTCGTGCAGAGGAAATCGTCAATAGTAAATTGTCAAATAATACATGCCTTGGTGCCCTCATCGAAGTGTTTCTCCTGGAGCCGGCACAGCCCGCTGAGTATCAGGAGAACTTCGCCGCCAAGGGTCACTGCTCGTGGTATTGCCTCGTGGGCAACCTCAAAAAATGGAAAGAAGGCAAGCTCGAGAGGGATTTCGAAATTCAAAATTCAAGATTCAAACTCACGGCGGAACGCATCGGGGCACACGGCACAAGCCAAGAGATAAGGTTCGAATGGCAAAAGACCCCCCTGCCCCCTTCAGGGGGAGAACTGGGCGACGGACAGAAGTCCCCCCTAAAGGGGGCGGAGGGGGTCTCCTTTGCCGAAGTCATCGACGCCATCGGCGAGCTTCCCATCCCGCCCTATCTCAACAGAAAGACTGAGGAAAGTGACAAGACGACCTACCAGACCGTCTATTCCAAAATAAAAGGTTCGGTGGCAGCGCCCACGGCTGGGCTCCACTTCACCGAGCGTGTCCTCAAGGACATCGAACGCCGGGGCATCGAGCGCGAGGAGGTGACGCTCCACGTCGGCGCCGGCACCTTCCGACCCGTCAAGAGCGAAGACATCGGAGGGCACGACATGCACACCGAACACATCGCCGTGCATCGCCACACCATAGAGCGTCTGCTGGCACACGGCGGCGAGGCCATCGCCGTCGGCACAACCAGTGTGCGCACACTCGAAAGCCTCTACTACATGGGAGTGATGGCAGACCCCTCTAAATCTCCCCTTAAAGGGGAGACTTCCTGCGCTGATAGCTCCCTCCCTTTAAGGGAGGGCTGGGGTGGGTCCGGACTCCACGTTCCCCAATGGATGCCGTATGAGTACGACAATTCGCTCTCCACGGTGGAAGCCCTCGAAGCCCTGCTCCGCTACATGGACGAGCGAGGCGAGCAAGTGCTACATGCCAGCACACAAATCATCATTGCTCCCGGATACAAGTACCACATCGTGCGCCGCATGATCACGAACTTCCACCAGCCGCAGAGCACGCTTCTGCTGCTCGTCAGCGCCTTCATCGGCGACGCATGGCACGATGTCTACGACTACGCCCTTAGCCACGACTTCCGATTCCTCAGCTATGGCGACAGTTCCCTGCTCATTCCTTGAGGCGGGCGAGCAGCACATTTTCTGCCCTTTTGCTTGCAGCATTGGGGAAATAAGCGTACCTTTGCAGCAGAGATAACACATCGAGTACAGAATAATCATTTCGCTTACATTATATAATGTATAACCCAACACAAAACCAAACGACAATGAAAAGGGCATTATCTCTCCTGCGAGCAGGCATATTGCTGCTCGCGACGACGACAACAACAGCTTGGGCGCAGAGCACCGACCCGCTTGTGGGTGGCTTCACACCCACAGGAGGCACGCTTGGCGTGATTAGCGAAAACTACGCCTTCCTGTTCGACGGCGACAAGAGCACGAAGTGGTGCGTCACGGACTGCAACTTCACGGACGACAACGTGGTGTGCGTCGAGTTCTACGCCGACGTTCCCTTCGTGCCGACGGGCTATGTGATGACCACAGGCAACGACTGCGCCGAGAACCCGGGCCGCAACCCTTCCCAATGGGAAATCTTTGCAAAGCTTGACCCCGACCGCGGCTGGGTGCAGCTTGCCCACGTCATGAACGACAACGTGCTGCAAGACGTCAACGGGCAGGACTTTGAGTTCGAACTTCCCAACCACGAGACGGCGTTCAAGTACTTCCGCCTCGAGATTGAAGGCGTGAAGAGCGGCAATGTCTTCCAGCTCGCGGAGTTCCAGTTCAGAGGGCATCAGCACGTCACCGACCTCTCGACCATCACCGAGAACTTCGTTGCGCCCGACGGCGAGATACTCACCGGCACGCTCGACGGCCAGCAAAAGGTTTCCATTGCCGACGGTGCCCGCGTGACACTCAACGGCGCAACCATCCACGGCAAGGACTTGGCAATCTGTCCTTGGGCAGGCCTCACCTGCGAGGGCGACGGGACAATCATCCTTGCCGAAGGCACCACGAGCGAGATAGAGGGATTCTACCATGACTTTCCTGGCATCTATGTACCTGTGGGCAAGACGCTGACCATACGCGGCGACGGCTCGCTCATCGCGTACAGCTATAACTCAATAAACCATCTCGCTGGTAACAGCGCAGGCATCGGTGGCGGCACCTACACTGGTCCTGATTGCGGCAATATCAACATCGAGGGCGGCAACATCAAAGCATACGGCGGTGGCGGTTGTGCCGGCATCGGTGGAGGTATTGGAAAATCCTGCGGGGACATTACCATCAGCGGCGGCACCATCTATGCAAAGGGCGGAATGACTGCCCCCGGCATTGGCTGTGGCGAGATACATTATGGAAGTGACATCCCTGGCTCCTGCGGCAACATTACCATCACCAACGGCGTAACGAGTGTCACAGCTCGCTCTGTGACGGGAAACAACGCCATCGGTACCGGAGGCGGCGGCACATGCGGCACTGTCACCATCGGCGATGTCGTGACAGGCGTCATCGAACAGAACCCCTTCTACACCTTCCCCTACACGGTTTCCTTCGACGCGGGCGGCGGCACGGGCGAGATGCCGGCGATGCACTTCATGTATAATGTCGCAAAGGAGTTAAACAGCATTAACTTCGTCCGCGACGACTATGCCTTCGCCAAGTGGAGCACTGAGACAGACGGAGGCGGCACAACCTACGAGAACGGACAGAACGTCTGCAACCTCGTCTCCGAACAAGGCTCGAACGCGACGCTCCACGCGCAGTGGCAGCCGTACACGATGACCTACGGCACGCCCTACATCATGACGCAGGAGCGCTTCGTGCCCTACGCCACCTTCACGAACACGTTCGACGCGGAAAGCGTCGGCAAGTACCAGCCGTGGTTCCTGCCCTTCGACTACACCATCACGGCAGAGGACACGCAGTCGTTCCGCTTCTTCAAGATATACATGATTGCCAACGCGCCGAAGCCCGGCGAAGGCCCTGAGGACGAAGTGTGGGTGTTCCTGACGCGTCTCGGCGAAGGCGACGTGCTCTATGCCAACATGCCCTACGTCTATAAGCCCACGCAGGCAATCGGCGAATACCGCTTCACCGCAGAGGAAACGAACTTGAAGCCGAAGAACGACGATGTGCTCATCACGATGCAGACCGCTGAGGACACTTACACCATTAGCGGCATATACGACAACAAGAAAGTCAATGGCGAATGGAACGACATTTACTGCTTCAACGCCGACGGCAGCCTTAGTTTCATGCATGACTGGGGCTTGACGGTTCCGTCCCTCCAGTGGGCACTGAAGGGGAAGAGCAAGAGCGACCACACACCAAGCTATGCGCCCCTGATACGCTTCTTCGGCGAAGAGACCGACGACCCCGATGGCATCGTCAGGATAAGCCGCGATGATGCAGCCTTCTGGTACGACATCCTTGGTCGACGCTCGGGCAGCAAGCCCTCACGGAAAGGGCTATATATCCACGGCAGCAGAAAGGAAATAATCCGCTGAGCGTGCCGCAGGTTCGCTATATGCAGCCTGCATAAAAAAAGTTGAAAAGCTGAAAAGTTGGAAAGTTAAAAAGAGAAAGTTGAAAAGGATTTAGGCAAATATCATACCATTACAAGGCTCTTTCGTGCAAAAAAGTGCAATTAAGCAACATTTTTCTGCGGGAGAGCCTCTGTCCTGAGGAAGAAGTCGTATCTTTGCACGAGACACTCTAAATAGGTATAAGATATGAACATCAGACGCTCTCTTACGGCAGCTATCTGCCTAATGCTTTATTTCGTCGGCTTTTGTGCGGACGCCCTGTCTGCGCTCCCTGCCAATGCCTCGGGCGGCCTGCAGGTCGTGACCTCGCCCACCGACGGCTGCTTCCCCATAGCGGGGCAGACGACTTCCGACAAGGCCATCATCCTCTACGACGCCAACGACGCTGAGGTGGTGCAGACGGTCATCGACTGTCTGATATCCGACCTCAAGGCTGTGACGCGCAAGACCTTCATAAAATACAAGACGGAGCCTTCGTCGCTGAAGAATCCCATCATCGTGGGCACCATCGGGCAGTCGAGTCATGTCGACAAGCTCATTGAGGAAGGCAAGCTGGACGTGTCGGACGTGGAGGGACGCTGGGAGGTTTTCGGCCTTCAGGTGGTGGACGCGCCGATGGAGGGTGTGGACAAGGCCCTCGTCATCTTCGGCTCGCAGCCCCGCAGCACGGCCTACGGTGTGTTCCACCTCAGCCGCTTGATGGGCGTGTCGCCTTGGATATGGTGGGCCGACGTTGCGCCTTCCACGAAAACGCAACTCTACGTGACGCCAGGACGCTTTGTCTCCAAGTCGCCATCGGTCAAGTTCCGAGGCATCTTCCTCAACGATGAGGACTTCGGGCTGCTTCCTTGGGCCAAGAAGAAGATGGACAGTGCGTATGGGAACCTCGGCCCTAACACCTACGCCGCCATCATGGAGCTGCTGCTTCGCCTTCGTGCCAACACGCTTTGGCCTGCCATGCACGCCGGAAGCCGTGCCTTTTGGGACCAGAAGGCTAACATCCCGCTCATCATGAAGTACGACATCTACATGGGCTCCAGCCATTGCGAGCAGATGCTCCGCGACAATGAGTGGGAATGGAACCGCTATGGCGGTCACTACAACGATGACTGGCGGTGGGGAACGAACAGGGAGATGATAAAGCGCTACTGGGCTGAGCGCGTGGGCGAAAGCCGTGGGAAGAATGCCATCTACACGCTTGGCATGAGAGGCGTACACGACTCGGGCATCAACGGCTACAATTCCACCGCCGAGCGCGTGGCTGCTCTCACCGACATCATTGCCTATCAGCGACAACTCCTTGCCGACAGCATCGGCGACCCCACGCAGATTCCGCAAATCTTCATTCCCTATAAGGAAGTGCTCGACTGCTATAATGCCGGACTCCAAGTGCCCGACGACGTCACCCTGATGTGGGTGGACGACAACCACGGGTACATCCGCCAGATGCCTACGCTGCAGGAGCAGGCACGGAGCGGCGGCAATGCCATCTACTACCACCTCTCCTACTGGGGCTCGCCTGACTCCTACCTCTGGCTCAGCACCATCTCGCCCTCCCTCTGCAGCTTCGAGCTGAGCAAGGCTTATGACCAGGGCATCCGGAACCAGTGGATTATCAACGTCGGCGACATCAAGCCTGCCGAGGAGGAACTGGAGTTCTGCATGGATCTGGCTTGGGACATCGATAGCTGGACGCCCGACAATGCCTGGAAATATACACGGGAATGGGCGGCACGGACTTTCGGAGAAGACCTTGCCGACGAGATTAACGACATCAAGATGACGTTCTATCGGCTCGGCATCGCTGCCAAGCCGGAGCACGTCCAGCTTTGTCATTTCGATTATTCCAATGCTCAGATCGACGCACGCATCGCCGAGTATCAAGATCTCTACCAGAGAGCCGTGGCTCTGCGCTCACGCATCCCGTCGTCACTCCGCTATGCTTACTATGAACTCGTGGAGTATCCTGTCTGTGCCTGCACTGACCAGAACATCAAACTGCTGCGTGCAAGGCAGAGCTTCGTGTACGCTTGGGCCGGACAGGGCGAGAAGGCTCTCTCCTACTCCACTGCCGCGGAGTCGGCATTCGAGGAGATAAAGACGCTGACCAACAAGTACAACAACGGCATAGCCGGTGGCAAGTGGCAGGGAATGATGGACTATAAGCCCAACAACTGGAGCCAGCATCTGATGCCGGCGGTGGCTTCTGCGACAGACGTGGCAGGCAGTCAGAGCAGCATCCTTGAGCCTGACATCTGCATCGTAGGCGGAGGGAGCTTCGTGCAGGCTTCGCCGTCGGTGAAGAGGCTGAAGGGTCTTGGCATCACCGGCACGTCGGCAAGCATCTGGCCGCTCGACATGACGAAGTACACCGATGCCGCCTCTGCGCCCTACGCCGAGTACAGTGTGACCGTGCAGAAGGGGCTGAACGTCATCCAAGTGCGCTGTCTGCCCACTTTCCCCATTAACACCGGCTACGACCTGCGTGCCGCCATCTCCGTCGACGGCAGTCCTGCCTCCATTATCTCCATAAAGCTTTCGGCCATGACGGACAACTGGGACGAGACCGTGGCACAGGGCTACATCCCTGCCGCCGTGCACTATGTGAGCACGGAGCAGAAGAATGTCACCGTCCGCGTGAGCTTCATGGACCCTGGCCTCACGGTGAGCGCCGTGGCAGGCTTGCCTTTTGCTGCCGGCGAGGAAGACCTCACGGGGCTTATCACGAACCCTGACTTCGAGTACGGCGCGGGCGGACAGCTCAATCCGCAGGGCGGACTCGTCCGAGGCGTGCCCCAAGGCTGGCGAGCCACGGGCACGATGAACGGCAACTCCTGGGGCATCAACCAGGATGCCAAGCATCTCTACGGCATCAACACCTACTGGGCGAGTGCCAAGCCCATGCCAAACGTCTATGAACTCTCGCAGACCATCCCCGCCTCCAAGCTCGGTGCAGGCACCTACCTCGTGACCTGTCTGCTCGGGACGCAGAAGGACAAGCTGGCCACCTGCCGCCTCTTTGCCAACAAGAACGTGCAGTACTACGGGAAGGAAAGCGACTACAAGGAGTCGATGCTGACGGCGGGCGAGCAGAACACGTTCGCCGGCTACGGAGCATCCGGCTCGGGAAAGATGACACTCAAGCAGATGGCCGTGATGGTGACGCTCGAGGACGGCGAAAGCCTCAAGCTGGGCATCCGCTCGAGCAACTACAAAACCGACGGAACGCGCTCCTCGGGCGACAGCCACGGATGGTTCAAGGTGGACCACTTCCGCCTGCAGCGCATCGACGCAAAGGAGATTCCGTCCGGCCTGAAAGACCTGAATGTCAGCAACGACGTGAAAGACCTGAAGGAACAGTGCTACGACCTGAGCGGCCGAAAGCTCGGTGAGCTGCCTCGAGGAAGCCGACAGAAGGGACTTTTCATCGCCAAGAAGGCCGACGGAGGCTTCGTGAAACTGATCCGCTAAGGGGGAGAGACGAAACGTCGCGTGCGGCGATGGCAATTTCCGCGTGCGGCGACGGGCATCGTCGCGTGCGGCGTTGGCCATCGTCGCACGCGGCGTTTTCATTCTACTCGAACGAAAGATACGGACGGAGCCTGTCGATGTCGCTTGGACGGAAGGCGTCGAGGCGCGAAAGCTCGTCGATTGAGCGCAGATTGCCCTTGTCCTGGCGGTGCTCGAAGATGGCCTTGGCCTGATAGAAGCTCAGATAGGGATGGCGCATCAACTGCCTCACGGAGAGCTTGTTGACAGGAATCTTCCTGACCTCCACGGGCGTGAGCGTCATATACTTCAGCACCGTGTCGGGCATCTCGATGGCCTCCATGGCCTGCTCCACGTTGACAAAGCCACCAAGCGTCTGCCTGTAGGCCACGATGCGTGCGGCCCGCTTGCTGGCGATGCCGGGGATGAGCTTCAGCATGGCAGTGTCGGCCGTGTTGATGTCAACGGTCTCGCCGGCAGAAAGCTTGGGCATTAGTCCCACTCCAGGCCTCTCTGAATCTCCGCTCAAAAGGGAGACTTTGGGCACAGAGTCGGCCCTTGCTTCCGTCGTCATGCTTTCTTTCTCCTCCTCCAGAGGGGAGTGAGAGGGGGCACGGAGGCGTCGGTGAGGTTCAACAAAGCGGAACCTCTCCTCTATCCTAATGTAAGGCCGGAGCCTCTGCCACTGCTCGTTGGTGAGATACGGCACGTTCATGAAGTCCTCCGGCGTGTGGTAACGTCCCAACCTGGCGCGGTAGCGATAGATACTCCTCACCTGCCAGGGCGACAACCCCAGCCGGAGCAAGGCGGTGCTGTCGGCCGTGTTGGGGTCAAAGGGGAACGTCTCCACCTTGCGCTCAGGCTCGGCATAGGTGAAAGGCTTGGCCGGAGCATTAGACCACGCTCGCCGTTCCACCACTTCCTGCGAAGGAGATTGGGGAGTCCTGCCCTTCCAGACGGCTATTGCCACAATGCCCAGGAGCAGCACCCATTCGAGCAAAAGCAGGGCACGGCGCTGAGCCTTGGTCAGTGTGGGCAAGCGTCTCATCAGAAAAGCTCGTGGACGAAGACTGCCGCAATAGCCAGCGGCGCCACAAAACGTATGATGAAATAGTACAGACGGAACAGGCGGAAACGCAACTTGCCACCGTTCGTCAGCTCACTCTCCACAAGGCTGCGGTCCAGATACCAGCCCGTGAAGAGACAAATCACGATGCCTCCCAACGGAAGGATTATTTTGGAAGAGACGAAATCGAACAGCTCGAAGATGTTCAGCCCGAACAACGTCAGATGACTCCACGGGCCAAACGACAGCGAACACGCCACGCCGAGCGTCATGCACGAGAAAGAAACTGCCGCAGCAGCCTTGCGACGCGACATATGAAAGGCTTCCAGGACGTAGGCCGTCACACTCTCATGGAGCGACATCGCACTGGTCAGAGCCGCCAGCAGCAACAGCATGTAGAAGAATCCGGAGAAGGCATATCCTAACCACGGCAGGTGGCCAAAGGCGATATTGAACACGCTTGGCAGCGTCTTGAAGACCAATCCCGGCCCAGCCGTCACGTCTACTGCCTCCACACTGAACACGGCAGGAAAGATAATGAAACCGCTCAGCACCGCCACCATCGTGTCGATGATGCTCACACCCGCCGCCGTCTTAGGCAAATTCGTGTCCGGTCGGAAGTAAGAAGCATAGGTGCAAAGGCAACCCATGGCAAGGCTCAGCGAATAGAACGCCTGCCCCACGGCACTCAGCACTACGCTTCCCGTCAGCTTCGCCAAGTCGGGCTTAAGCAAGAAGCGCAACCCTTCCTTGGAACCAGGCATACCAAAAGAGCACACCACCAGTATGCCGATGATGAAAAGCAACATCGGCATCATCAACTTCGAGAACCTCTCTATGCCCGACTGCACGCCTCGCGCTATGATGAAGTGCGTGAGGAACATGAACGACGCGCCCGTCAACACCGGCAACCAAGGGTCGCTCACATAAGTATCAAACACTGCGTTGTAATCACGGTCTGCCATGAGTCGTCCCGACACAGACTGAATCAGATAATAGAGCGTCCATCCACTCACGATGATGTAGTAGGAAAGAATCATAAACGCCACGAAAACGCCTGCCACACCCTCGATGCGCCACCACTTGCCGGGTGCCAGTTTGCTGAACGCCGTGATGGTGTTGGCATGAGTATGACGGCCGATGAGGAACTCACTCATCATGACGGGAATGCCAATCACGAGGATACAGAGCAGATAGACCATGATGAAAGCGGCACCGCCGTTGTTGCCGACTTCCGTCGGGAAACGCCAGACGTTGCCAAGCCCCACGGCCGAACCTGCCGCAGCCAGCACTGCGCCTATCTTACTGCCAAAGTTATGTCGTGTTTCCATAAGTTACTTATTATATTATAGAAAGAGTTCATTGAGGAAAATAACTACGATTCCGACCGGCGCCACCCAGCGAATGAGCACAAGCAACAGTCGCAAAGTGCGGGCGGAGAGTGCGCCGCCACCTGTCAGCTGCTGCTCCACGAGCTTTCGCTCCATGCGCCAGCCCACGAAGACGGTAATCAAGAAGCCTCCAATCGGCATCAGGAACTTCGTGACCATCATGTCGAAAAGGTCGAAGAAGCCGTAGCCGAACACCGTCACCCCCTTCCACGGACCAAAAGAGAGCGAGCAGAAACTGCCAAGCACGAGGCAGATGACGGTCACAACGGAAGCGGCCGCACGCCGACTCAGCCTGAAGTGTTCGCCGACGAAGGCCGTACATATCTCATGCATGCTGATGCTGCTCGTCAGCGCTGCCAGCAGAAGCAGTACATAGAAAAGCAGGGCGAAGACATAGCCTGCAAGGGACATCTCGCCAGCAAGCATGGAGAAAACGTTGGGGAGCGTGATAAAGACGAGGCCGGGACCTGCGTCGGGAGCTATGCCCACGCTGAAGACCGTGGGGAAGATGATGAAGCCACTGAGCACGGCCACAAAGGTGTCGATGATGCAGACGTTCCTTGCCGACGGCACAAGCCTTGTGTCCTGGCTGAAATAGGACGCGTAGGTAATCAGACAACCAAGCCCGACGCTCAGAGAGAAAAAAGCCTGACCCATGGCGCTGAGCACGACGCTGGGCGTCACCTTGCTCAGGTCGGGCTTGAGGAGGAAGCGAAGTCCGTCGGCAGTGCCCGGGAGAGTCATGGAAAAGCCCACGAGGACGACAATGATGACGAGCAGCATGGGCATCATCAGCTTGGAGAAATACTCGATGCCGCGCTCGATGCCACGCGAAACGACGAAATGCGTCATCAACATGAAAACGGTGAGATAGGCGATGGGCAGCCAGGAATCGGAGACGAAGCCCTTGAAGGATGCTTCATAATCGGTCGTAAACTGGCCATGAACCACAGAGTGTACGCCTTGAAGCTGTCCGAGGAATGCCTGCACGGTGTAGTGGAGCGTCCATCCTGCCACAACAGAATAGAAGGAGAGGACGTGGAATCCGCCCACGACGCCCATGATGCCAGCCACCACCCAAGGCTTGCCGGGTGCGAGACGCTGGAAGGCTCCGATGGCATTGCTGCGGGAGGAGCGCCCTATGACGAACTCGCTCACCATGACAGGCATGGCAAGCAGGAAGATGGCGGCAAGGTAGATGAGGATGAAGGCAGCCCCTCCGCCCTTTCCTACCTCGGTGGGAAAGCGCCAGATGTTGCCGAGGCCGACTGCCGATCCTGCCGATGCAAGCACCGCACCAAGTTGGCTGCCGAAATTTCCGCGTTCTGATTTCATGGGATCACTGTTCGTGGTTCACTTTTGTGGCTATGCAAAAAACTTTGCACAAAGGTACGAAAAAATATGAACTCAAAGGTACATTTTATAAGATAAAAGTCGTATCTTTGCATTAAAATTGCATAAAAGTACCAGAATATGCTTCATAAATATCTGTTTCGTTATCCTGTGACGCTGCTTTTGGCCGTAGTGATTGTCTTGCTTTCCATGCTTCCGATGCCCGACCTGAAGGTGGGAGTGGAGGTTCCGCTTGCCGACAAATGGACACACATGGTGATGTACGGCGTGCTGACGCTGGTGGTGTGGGTGGAGTATCGCCGCAGTCACGACCGTCCGGACTGGCCGCGTCTGCTGTTGCTGGCTTTTGTGGCTCCCATCGTCATGGGCGGTGCCTTGGAACTGGCACAGGCAAACCTGACCACTTGCCGTAGCGGTGAGTGGCTCGACTTTGTGGCCAACACCATTGGTGTCTGCCTGGGAGCGCTGGGCGGACTGGCGATGAAGAAGGTTAAAAAGTTAAAAGGTTAAAAAGTTAAAAAGGGGAAATCCCCCGGCTTCCCCTTCGCTCCTTTCTTTTTAACTTTTTAACTTTTTAATTTTTCACCTTTTCAACTGCTGTACGGGGAAGTCGAAATAGGTGTCGGGGAATGGCTCGTCGCTGAGTGTGAAGTGCCACCACTCGGTGGGGAACGGTTTGAATCCGTGGCGCATCATGGCTTCGCGCAGTATCATGCGGTTGCAAAACTGTTCGCGCGAAATGCTCCGTCCGGCGGGGCTGGCTGTGTTCTGGCCTGTGTACTCGCCCGTCTCGGGGTCTCCGCAAAAGTCAGGATGGCTCTCGGGACCGAACCAATCGAACGTCCCTCCCATGTCGACTTCCTTTTCCTTCTGCATATCGAAGAGCGTGAGGTCAACGGTGGAGCCTCTCGTATGCCCGCTTTTGGCACAGATGTACTCGCGCTCGAAGAGGACGCTCTTGTCGAGGTCGGGATAGAAATAGCGTCGCATGAGCGTGTCGGGAATGTTCTCCGCCCATCGCCAGAAGTGGTCAACGGCACGCTGCGGGCGGTAGGCATCGTAGATCTTCAGGCGGTAGCCCATCTCCCTGAGTTCGTCGCTGACTGCCCGAAGGCTGTCGGCGGCCTGACGTGTGAGCAGGGCTGTGGGCTCGAGATAGCCGTCGATGCGTGTGCCGACGAAGTTGTATGTGCTGAAGTACCTGATTTCCAGTATGGCATCGGGTACAGCATCGGTCAACGTCACGAACTGGCTGGAGTCTTCCGTCGGGTTGGAAGGACGGTTCTGAAGGTGATTGACGAGACGGACGCCAGCATACGCGAGCACGATTGGCAGGGCGATGGCCACCAGCAGATACAAGTTTCTTTTCTTCATGATATTCAATGATTACGTTGTTTTGACAGGGTGTCTGAAATCGCAGCACGCGGAGATGGTCATCGCAGCGTGCTGCGTTTGGCATCGCAGCGTGGGGCGTTGGCCATCGTCGCGTGCGGCGTTTGACTACTTCACCAGAATCTTCTTGCGCAGGAAGATGTAGAGTCCGCTGTCGAGCTGATGCACTTGCTCCTGAGTAGCGTTCTTCATGACCAGAATGCCTTCGGGAGTATAGACGTCGGCGGGTGTGTCGGCAGTCGTCTCCTCGCTTTCTCCGATGCCCGAAGCCGTGTCGCTGGCAGGGAACATCAGCATCAGGGCGGGCATTCCGCTGCCTCCGTAGCTCTCAACAACATCGGTTGCCGACGTCTTCTTGGCGAAGTTGCCCATTTGCAGACCGCGCTCTGCATCCATGTTGACGTAGGCGCGCTGGATGTTGCGCTGGATGTGAGAGAGATACTTCCTGGTGAGCGACTCGCTCAGGCCACAGTCGTAGATGAGCGTGCGCATGTACTGGGCATAGATGGCTGCGTAGATGCCTTGCTCGTAGCCTGTTTCGTAGCGGAGGATGCCGCCCGTGCACATGCTGTTGATGACGTAGTTGGCGGCACGCTGGGCTTTGGTGAGATAGCTCACCTCGTGGGTGAGAAGATAGAGCAGGCAGCTGGCTCCGATGTAGGTGGCCTGGTTGTAGAGGTGGTCGCTGTACTCAGGTCCGCCTCCATGTATGCCGTCGGCCACACGTCCGTTGCTGACGAGCGTCTGGTCAGCCCAGGCATATATCTCCTTCGCCTTCTCGAGATACCACTCCTTGGTCTGCCTCGTCGGGCGAGATGAAGTGGGTGCCGTGCGACCTTCGGGCACAAGTCTGTGGAGCAGGCAGGCAGCGATGACGGTCGGGAAGTTGATGCATGCCGAACGGAAATCGCCTGGCTGGTGAGGATTGGCGTGGTCGATGGGTTGCCATTCCCAGAACATGCCGCCTCCAGACTTGCCTTCGAAGCGTGCAGGGTCGGCATAGGAGCCGTCGTCGCCCACCTTGGCCGAGCCGTACCACACGCGGCAGAAGCTCCTCTCGCTGTAGGTGAGATACTCCGTCCTGCCGAAAGTCTCGTAGGCACGCGCCAAGGCACACGTCCACCACATGATGTCGTCGTAGACAAACCAGCCGTTGTTCGTGTTGCTATTATCGAAGTCGAAGTTCACATAGTGCGATTTCTCGCCTCGGTATATCTTGTCGTGCAGCGCCTTGTACTTTCTGGTTCGCGTCTCGTCGCCCTCTGCCTTGGCACGGTTGTAGGCATTGATGACCATGTCGTACATGATGGCCTGGCACCAGATGGCCGCAGCGCAGCCCGACACATCGTTGTCCCTGTAGCCGTTGCCGCGGTGGTCGGCATTGGGTTGCTCCGTGTCGGCCTTGTAGATGTTGCGCGTCTTGTCGAGGAAGGCAGTGTTGAAGTCATCGTAGGCCTTCCATTCGGCCTCGTCGTCGTAGGTGATGTTCACCTGGGCACAAGCAAGGCTTGTCCATGCCAGCAGAGGGAGGAGGATTGATAAGTGCTTCATTGATGATGCTTTTTTTTGCTTAAGAGGGCTTATAGGGTCCGTTGCCCTATAAGCCCTGTAAGGTGTGTTGGGTTCACCTGAGTGTTTTACTTCTTTTTCTTTCCTTTGGCAGCCTGCTTGTACTCCTTGCTGAAGGAATAGGGAGCAGCCTCTGGGTTCGTGCCTCTCTGTCGGTTAGGCTCGGCCTGCATGTTGTAGTCCATCTTCATGCCTGCCACGACGTCGGTGTGCTTGACGTAGTTCTTGTCGTAGGCCACGCCGTTGACCTTGAGGCTACCGACGTAGCGGTTGGCATCGCTCTGCTGCGGCGCCGTAATCACCACGTCCTTGCCGTTCTCGAGGTGCAACGTCATCTTCTTGAAGTAAGGTGCACCGAGCACATACTCTCCGCTGCCTGGGCAAACGGGATAGAATCCCATGGCTGTGAAGATGTACCAAGCCGATGTCTGCCCGTTGTCCTCGTCGCCACAATAGCCGTCGGCGTGAGCGTTGTACATTCTGTTCATCGTCTCGCGCAACCAGTACTGGCTCTTCCAAGGCTCGCCGCTGTAGGCATACATATATATCATGTGCTGAATGGGCTGGTTGCCGTGAGCATAGTTGCCCATGTTCATGATTTGCATCTCACGAATCTCGTGGATGACGCCGCCATAGTAACTTTCGTCGAAGATGGGCGGAAGGATGAAGACGCTGTCGAGCATCTGATTGAACACAGCCTTTCCTCCCATGAGGTCGATGAGTCCCTGCGGATCGTGGAAGACACTCCACGAGTAGTGCCAGCTGTTTCCCTCGGTGAAAGCGTCGCCCCACTTGAAGGGATTGAAGTTGGGTGCCCAGTCGCCGTTGGCAAGCTTGCCGCGCATCAGGTTATAGTTCTTGTCGAAGAGGTTCTTGTAGTTGAAGGCACGCTCGGCATACACCTTGATTTCCTTCTCCGGTTTGCCGAGAGCCTGACCGAGTTTGTAGATGCTCCAGTCGTCGAAGGCATACTCCAGCGTGCGTGCAGCACTCTCGTTGATGCTGTCGTAGGGAACATAGCCGAGCTTGTTGTAAGCCTGCCATTGCTTGCGACCGCTCGTGGTGCGAGGCAAGTCGGCATTGGCGCCGTGCTTCACAGCTTCCCAAAGCGCGTCGATGTCATAACCGCGAATGCCTTTGAGGTAAGCGTCGGCCACAACGCTCGCAGAGTTGTTGCCCACCATGCAGGCACGATGTCCGGGAGCACTCCATTCGGGCAGGAATCCACTCTCCTTGTAAGCGTTCGCCCAGCCTTCCTGCATCTTCTGGCTCATGCTCGGGTACATCAGGTTCACCAATGGGAAGAGCGCCCGGAAGGTATCCCAGAAACCTGTGTCGGCGAAAAGGTAGCCAGGCAGGACCTGACCGTTGTAGGGACTGTAGTGAACGACTTCGCCCTTCGCGTTGATTTCATAGAAACTGCGGGGGAAGAGCGTGCTGCGATAGAGACAACTGTAGAAAGTGCGGAGGCGGTCGACGTCGCTTGTGTCGTCCACATCAATGACGCTCAGCACCTTATTCCACTCCTGCCTGCCGGCCTCGCTTATCTCTTCGAGACTCTTGCCTCCCAGTTCCTTGAGGTTCTGCTCGGCCTGCTCGATGCTGATGAACGAGCTGGCGACACGAACGTTGATTTGTTCGCCGCGCTTGGTCTGGAATCCTACGGCAGCCGCCGCGTGCTTGCTCTTCATCTCAAGGTTGCGGCTCTCCTTACCCTCGTCGGCTGTGGAATGATAGAAGAAGGGACGGTCGAATTTCAAGACGAAATAGTTCTTGAAACCTTCGGGCACGCCGCCGCTGTTGCGCGTCGTGTAGCCCACAACCTTGTTCTCGCCGGGAATAACCTTGACGTAGGAACCATGATCGAAAGCATCGACGATGACGAAGTTCTTGCCTTCGGGCATCGTGAAGCGGAAGATGGCGGCACGACTTGTAGGAGCTATCTCGGTGGTGATGTCGTAGTCTGCAAGATATACCTTATAATAATGTGGCTTGCTCACTTCTGCCTTGTGGCTGAACCAACTGGCACGTTTGTTCTCATCGAAGACAGGTGCGTCGCCAGCCTCGGGCATGATGTTGAACATAGCGTAGTCGTTCATCCAAGGGCTTGGCTGGTGGGTCTGTTTGAAGCCACGTATCTTCTCGGCATCATAGGTGTAGCACCAGCCATTGCCCATCATTCCTGTCTGCGGAGTCCAGAAGTTCATGCCCCAGGGAAGAGCGATGGCGGGATAGGTGTTGCCCGTGGAGAGTCCACCCGTGGAGTGTGAACCGACAAGGGGATTGACGTACTGCACGGGATCGTCTATTGCGTAAGTTCCCGTGAAAAAGGATAATGCGGCAAAGGCTGCCAGGATGTGCTTCTTCATATTAAAGTTCCTTTATCTTGACGTTCTTGAACCAAACTTCATCGCCGTGGTCTTGGAGCAGGATGCGTCCGTCGCGGTTGCCGAAGTTCGGCCAGTTCTTGTACTTACTGTAGGCGACGAGCGCGTTCCACTCCTGGTTGTTGCGTTCATATTCGAGGAGTTTCACGCCGTTGAGCCAGTGCTCCACATGACCATCCTTGACGATGACGCAGGCGGTGTTCCACGTTGTGATGTCGAAGGGCTTCTGTTCGGGTGCAGGGATGAGGTCGTAGAGCGAGCCGAGCTTGCGGTTTCCCTTCACGCCGAGCTTGGCATCGGGGTGACGGAGGTCGTCGAGAATCTGGAACTCGCAGCCTATGGCACTGCCTTCGCCCATGTTCATGTCGGGATCGACGAAGTATTTGATGCCGCTGTTAGCGCCTTCTGTTATCTTGAAGTCAACCTTCAGGATAAAGTTGTGGTAGTTTTTCTCGGTGACGATGTCGCCTCCGTTGCCGCTCTCGGCTCCGTTGGCTTTCTCCACCTTGAGGATTCCTTCCTCGATGCGCCATCCTTTCTGCGGGAAGGTCTGGAGCTTGGCGCCTCGCCAGCCGTTGGTTGTCTTGCCGTCCCAGAGGAGTTTCCATCCTTCGCGCTGCTCCTGTTCGGTGAGGACGTTGTCGGTGGTGGGCACGGGAGCGGGCTGTGCTGCTACTTTCTTTACTTTTGCCGATGCAGGAAGCAGGGCCAGCATCGACAGGGCTATGATAATCTTTTTCATCTTTCTTGTTTGTTATTTCGTTATGACGTTATAACGTTATTTCGTTATGACGATTTTCCCATAAGGGAATTTAGTCAATCTTATAGAACTCTTCCCAGCCCTTGCGTGGCGGCATACCGCTGAGCATGGCGTTGGCGAAGGCATTGTTTGTGAACTGCTTGGTGCGTGGGTCGAAGAAGAGCTGGGTGTTGAGTCTCTGTGCGATGACGCCGAGGCAGAACACCTGGCAGAGCACGCCTGCTATCTGGAAGGGCGAGCGTGTCTTCTCCTGACCCATGCATGCACGGAGGAAGTTGACGTAGTGGTTGCTCGGGCTCTTGGGCACTTCGGGCAACTTGCCTTCCATCTCTTTCGCCTTTTCCTCAGGGATAATCTTGAGGGTGCTGCCGTGGCTGCCTCCCTTGAAGATGAGGTCGCGGCTATAGATTATCTTTCCCGGGCTGACCTTTGCGGCTGCATTCTTGAAATCGTTCTGTCCGCTGGCCGGAATGTTGGCTGCCATCTCGCTCTTGCCGTAGCCTGCGGGCAGGGGAGGCAGGTTGTCCACGCCGTCGTACCATGTGATGTCGCAAGGAGGCATACCGTCGCGTGCGCCGAAGCGGAAGAGGATGGTGCTGGAATAGGGGTAGAAGAATTCGTTATGGTACTTGGCATGTTTGAGCGTGACCTCGTATGGCAGGCCGAGATGCAGGAACTCATGGACGGTGTCGAGTATGTGAGCGCCCCAATCGCCGAGGGCTCCCATGCCGAAGTCATACCAGCTGCGCCAGTCGCCCTGATGGAAGAGGCGGCTATAGTTGTGGTATCTGACGCCGCAGTGCCAAGTGTCCCAGTCCATGCCTTCGGGGATGGTGTCGCCCTCGGGCATCTGCTTCATGTTCCAGTCGTACTTGTGCCAACGCCGGGCCTCGTTCATGTGGGCGGTGACTGCTGTGACATCCTTGATAATGCCAGCCTCTTGCCATGCCTTGAACTGGAAATAGTTGGCCTCGGAGTGGCCTTGGTTGCCCACCTGCGTGGCAAGTTCGGGGTGACGGTTGGCCATCTCGATGAGGAGCTCGCCCTCCTGGAAGGTGCGGATGAGGGGCTTCTCGCAATAGACGTGCTTGCCGGCCTTCATAGCGGCCATGCAGACGAAGAAATGGGAGTGGTCGGGCACACTGATGGCCACGGCGTCGAACTTGTCGGCGTACTCGTCGAAGAGCTTACGGAAGTCGGTGAACCGCTTAGCGTCGGGGTACATGCCCAACACCTTCTGGCACTGTTTGCCCTGAAGGTCAACGTCGCACAGCGCCACGACGTCCACCATGCCGGTCTTGGCGAACTCCTCGATGTTCTGCTGACCGCGGTTGCCGATGCCGATGTAGGCAATCTTCACTTTGTCGCTCTTGGGAGCCGTGGCGGGCTGCACTTTCTTCTTGCCGGCGGCCAGCACCTCGGAGGGAGCCAGAGCAGAGCCTGCTGCAAGCAGACCAACTCCCTTGAGGAAATCTCTTCTTGTTGACATAATGTAACTTGTTTAGTGTAAATTTGTACTATCTGCCCACAAAGTTAGCAAAAATAATCCTATGTGCAAGCATTTTGCAGTTAAAAAATGTGCAATGCCGCAGGTTTTTCGGTTTCGGAGCGTTCGGGCAGAAGAAAAATGGAGCAGACGGAGGGACGATGTGGCCTGCCCCGATGCAAAATACGCGACAGCGTAGCGCTCCCCGCGCCAAGCCCTCGCGCCGAACATCGCCTGCCCTTATGTTTGACCCATGCGCATGGAACGATGGACCCATGCGCATGGGTCGATGGTTCCATGCGCATGGGTCAAACCCCACCGCCTGCCCTTCCGGGCACCAGGCTGTGCCGGACGGCACACCACGGCAGGCCGCCAGACGCAGGAGGCAACAAAAAAAGGCACTGCCCGAAAGCAGTGCCCCAAACAAATTAAAAACTAAATTCAGTGCTTATGAAGACACCTACCAGTCAATGTCCCAGGTGCCGTCGCCGGCATCCTGTTCCTTGACATATTCTTCGCTGCCGGACTCGTCCGACACCGTGATGCTTGTCACCGTGAGAAGGCCGTCGGCCATCTCTGCCACGTCAACTCTGACGGAGGGGATAATATATGTCTTTCTCATAAATTACGCTTTATATCATTT
>CAMVDV010000008.1 GCA_947166305.1 uncultured Prevotellaceae bacterium
CGATGAAGCTGACGCCGTCGATGCTGACCGTGTCGCGGCTCAATCCCTTCAGGTCGAGCGAACCAAGCTCGATGCTGAAGTCCTCACTCGGCACTATTATATAAGGTATATGTGCCTTCGGTTGCTTCTCTTCCTCAAAGATAATCTCGTTCCCCTCAACTCTGTCCAGCCTGTAATACTTCCCCTTGCTTGCATCTGGCGCCGTCGGCATGACTATCGTCGCCCTCTGTCCCGCAGTGAAGGCAACAGGCTCTTCCTCGAAAGGATATGCGGCAAGCAAGTCAGCTTTTGACACTTCAAAAATATCTGTATTTGCATAAATCAGAAGTTTATCATCGTACTGCTGGAAATCGTTAATCCAATCCTGCGAAGGCCCGTACATTGGATTAGTCCACGACTCCCCTTCGTCTGTAGAGCACATGAGCTTCATCGTTTCTTCAAATCCAACTGCGTAAGCAATGCTACTGTTTTTATTGTCGAAGGCAACAAAGGACCAGATGGTCTGATGGTTATTGTCCTCCGAAATGGACTGTACATTCCACGTCTGGCCGTTGTCTTTGGTTTTGTATATAACACACCATCCGCCAGCCATCCAGCATTCAGGATGAACAGGGCTGAACGCAACGCGGGAAATACGATCGTCGGCATTCCTCTCGGGCAAGACCTCTTTCCATGTTTCCCCACTGTCATAGCTGATGTTTATGACAGGACTCATTATATAAGTCTCACCACTGTTGTAAATAATTTCTGGCTGCGAAGTATGGTAGCCAATGAACTGTCCATACATGGAACCCGTCAATTGTTTCCACGTCCTGCCGAAATCAGAAGACTGGTAAATGCCTATATAATAAGAAGAGACAAGCAGTGTGTTGGAATCATTAGGGTGCTGGACGAGGCTAATCATCACGTTTGAGCCGTAAGAATGCTGCTTGAACGGTTCTGGCGTGACGTCCTCATATGTCTTTCCACCATCGTGCGACAAGAGGAGAAACTCATCGCCGACATTATGGCGCAAGGCAAGTATGTCATTTCCACTGCGAGCATAGTCTTGAAGAGGGATGTTCTCAAAGCCAGCCAACAGCCATTGACTCTCATCACTGGACAAATCCTTTGAATACAATCCTTTATTGGTACATACAAAAAGAGTATTTCCCTCAACATGCATTCTGGGATGGAAATCTTCAGCTATTTGTTTGGGCTCTTCAATGCCCAAGCCAAGAGGTTTGAACAACTGCCCATGTGATGCTATCGACATAAAAGAAGCAAGGACAAGAATTGCTAATCTGCATGGTTTGTTCATGGTTGTTAATGCCTGGCAAATGGAAATAAGACTTTTTTTCATAGATATATTAGTTTTAATCACTTGTTTATGTTTTCCTGCCGCAAAGGTATGCTGTTTTATTGGTTTTGCCAAATAAAAGTACTCCCAGGTGCTCCCAACTCGAAAAATTTTCTGTTTTGGGAGTAACTGGGAGTGGATTTTCTTGCCATTAAAGGAGAAAAGACATAACTTTGCCGAGGATTATCGGAAAAAACGTGGATTCGGGGAGATGGGAAACAACTAAATGTTTGATGCAATGAAGAACCTTAGACTGTTCCTCGCAGTGCTTTGCCTGCTGTCGATGCTCTCCTGTGGGGAGACAAGGCAGGAGGAGAGGCTGCTGGAGGACATTGAACGGACGTGGCAACTGTGTGAGACTTCGCTGACGGAGGCTGGGATGCGGTGCGAAGCGATGAAGGACTCGGTGCAGGAGGCTACGGAGTATGCACGACAGAAGTACGACCTGCTGTGCATCCGCCTGCGCGACAAGTGCGACATCGTGCCGTCGTCGCCCGACTCGGCGAAGCGGACGGCGGCGTACTTCGAGGGGCGTGAGAGCGCACTCGACAGGGAGCGTGCCTACTATTATCTGGCCAGTGCGTACCGCGACCTGAGGGATTACCCCCGGGCCGTGACTTTCTTCCTGAAGGCGGCCGACGCTGCGGAGCAGGGAGGGGAGGGCGCGGACACGCTGATTTGGCAGAACTCCCTCTCGCAACTACGTCATCTCCACATGCTTATGCTCAACTATGAGGAGGAACTGAACGTGGCGAAGCAGGCCGTGGAGCTGGCGATGACCTCGTCTGAGGCACAGGCTGGAAGGAGGAAGACTGCGCCGTCGGCCGGCAACCATACAGGATACACGAGCGGAACGGACAGGGGCGGACGGAACATGGCGCGCTATCTAATGGACGTGGCTGCGGCCTACAAGCATCTGGGCGACACGCTCCAGTGCCTCCACCACTGCGACCTGGCGTACAAGGCCATGGAGCGGGAGCAGTTTCCCGAGGGGCAGGCCGACGCAATGGCGTACATGCTGAGCATCTACTCGCAGTTCGGCCGCCAGGAGAAGGCGGGGCCGTTGCTCAGGAGGCTGTCGCTCATGGCGGAAGACCGCAGGCCGCACAACTACGAACTCTGTCTGGCCCGCTTCTTCGAGGACAGCCATCTGACGGACTCGGCAACGGCCCACTACATTATATATTATAGTAAGGCGACCGACGCGGCGGGGAGATACGAGGCAGCAGCAGGGATGCAGCGGTGCATGATGCGGCGAGGCGACTTCCGTCAGGCGGCGTTTTGGGGGCAACGCCTCTACGAGACGAACGACAGCATCGTTGCCCAGCGCACCTTCGAGCAGACGCAGCGTGCGCAGGACGTGTACCGTTACCACCGCGACGTGGAGGCCGAGCGCGACATCATGCAGCGCGGCGAGCGCATCCGCCTTTTCGCCGTCATCTCAGGCCTCGCCCTGCTGAGCATCGTGCTGGGGCTGGCGGCATTCTACTCCTTCCGCAAGAAGCGGTTCATCGAGGAGATAGTCGGCTGGAAGAAGCTTCTGGAGGAAAAAGCCCTGATAAACAAAGAGCTGACACGCATAGCCCTCATGCACAACGCGGAGGACAAGGCAGAGGCCACGGTGGAGCATTTCCACAACATCGCCGCAGGGCTGTCGAGGCCGGAGATGGCGTCGTGGAAGGAACTGACGGCGGCAATCGACACACTCTACCCGGGCTTCCTCGAGGAGATAGAGCGTCGCGAGTCGAAGCCCGTGCGCGAGCCGTTGCTCCGCACCATCTGTCTGATGAAGATCGGCTTGCGTCCGGCAGAAATCGCCAGGGTGATGGATGCGGCCATCCAGACCGTCTGGAACCGCGTGAAGCGTGCCGAGGAGCTTTGCGGCGACCTCCTTGCCTCCCCGGGAAACGCCTGACGGCATCATGCGGCGCACCCCTCTTCCGCCCGAGGTGAAGGGCATCTGCAGGACATCAACAGGGTTCTGCCGATAACCCTGCGCCGTTCCTTCTATAACCCAGCACCTTTCCGCCGACAACCCTATAGCGTTCCGGCAAGGACACCCGTTCATGCGGATTTATAGTCCAGTCCATGCATGGTCATTGCCCTGTTCATGCGAATTTGAAATCCGCATGTGTGGAATATAGGGATTTGAAATCCCGACATGATATGTTTGGCGCATTACAAATGCTTATATTCAATTCCGTCGGATTGCAAATCCGACGGAACGGCAACCCTTTCCGTGATTTCTGCAATTTCCGTGTGACAAGACAAAAACCCTTTCCGTGATTTCTGTGATTTCTGTGTGACAAGACAAAAACCCCTTCCGTGGTTTCCGCGATTCCTGTGCAACAGGACAAAAAAAAGTCCCTTTCCTTGTGGGGAAAGGGACTGGCGGGACTTGCCCGGATGTAGTCTGATTAGAGCTCAGCGAAGTACTTGATGGTGCGAACCATCTGGCTGGTGTACGAGTTCTCATTGTCGTACCAAGCCACAACCTGTACGAGGCTGTTGCCGTCGCCCATCTTGCTGACCATCGTCTGGTTGGCATCGAAGAGACTGCCAAACCTCATGCCGATGACATCGCTGCTGACGAGCTTCTCCTCGGTGTAGCCGAAGCTCTCGTTTGCAGCAGCCTTCATGGCAGCATTGATGCCCTCAACGGTGACTTCGCCCTTCACGACAGCGTGCAGGATGGTGGTAGAGCCCGTAGGTGTGGGCACGCGCTGTGCAGCACCAATGAGCTTGCCGTTGAGTTCGGGAATGACGAGGCCGATAGCCTTGGCAGCACCGGTAGAGTTGGGCACGATGTTCTGAGCACCGGCACGGGCGCGCTGCACGTCACCCTTGCGCTGAGGACCGTCGAGAATCATCTGGTCGCCAGTGTAAGCGTGTACGGTTGTCATGATACCGCTCTGGATGGGAGCGAAATCGTTCAGGGCCTTCGTCATGGGAGCCAGGCAGTTTGTGGTGCAGCTGGCAGCGCTGATGACGGTGTCGGCAGGAGTGAGCGTCTTGTGGTTCACGTTGAAGACGATGGTGGGGAGGTCGTTGCCGGCAGGAGCGGAGATGACAACCTTCTTGGCACCAGCCTGGATGTGGGCAGAAGCCTTCTCCTTGCTTGTATAGAAGCCAGTGCACTCCAGCACTACGTCAACGCCAATCTTGCCCCAAGGCAGCTCAGCAGCGTTGGGCACGGCATAGATGGTGATCTCCTTGCCATCGACGATGATGGAATTGTCTGTAGCCTCCACGGTGTGCTTGTTCTCGCCAATCTTGCCGCAGAAACCGCCCTGAGCGGTATCGTACTTGAGCAGGTGAGCCAGCATCTTGGGGCTGGTGAGGTCATTGATTGCTACTACTTCATAACCTTCGGCCTCGAACATCTGACGGAAAGCGAGGCGACCGATACGGCCAAAGCCGTTGATTGCAACTTTTACGTTTGCCATTTCTTGAAATGATTAAATAATGTTTATAATAAAGTTTGAACTGTTTTTTACTGTCTGTTTCTCTCTGTATCGGGCGAAAAGGGAATTACCCGCAATTGCAGTAGTGCGACGACTTGCAAGCCATGACAATTAGCGTCAAAAGCAGGCTGATTGATACAAAAACAATCTTTTTTTTCACTTTTTCTTCCTTTTGCGCTGCAAAATTACAAAATTCTTTTTAATTTCGCACTCGAAAGGACTATAAAAAACGTTAACAGTTCCAATTTGCAAAATCAGAATTCCAATTTACAGACAAAAGAAACCCTCAAAACCCCATAACCTTACAACCTTATAACCTCAAAACCTCATAACCTTTAACCTCAAAACCTCATAACCTTTAACCTCAAAACTTTTTAACCCTTTAACCTTATAAAATTATCGCTTATGTCATTTATTCAAGATTTCAAAGCTTTCGCGCTTAAAGGTAATGTGATGGACATGGCAGTCGGTGTCATCATCGGCGGAGCCTTCGGCAAAATCGTAAGCAGTCTGGTGGACGACGTGCTGATGCCCCTCATCGGCATGGCCACGGGCAACATCGACTTCACCAACCTTTCCTTCCAGATAGGCGAAGGCGAAGGAGCCGCAGTGCTCAAGTACGGCGCATTCATCCAGAACGTGGTGGACTTCCTCATCATCGCCCTCTGCATCTTTTTCATGGTGAAGGGCATCGCAGCCATCACACGCAAGAAGGAAGAAGAGGCAGCCGCTGCCCCGGCTCCCGAACCAAGCGCCGAGGAGAAGCTCCTCACTGAGATTCGCGACCTGCTCAAGAAGTAAACGTAACGTCGATTCATGCTTCACTGTTCATAGTTGAAGCCTCGGACGTGGTCTCCCGGAGGGGATGCGGCTCTGCCTCCGCCTCTGGGAAACCTCTGAAACAGACAAGGAAAGAAAGAGAAGGGACGGAGCGACGAAGCTGTTCCTGTCCGTCGCGTCAGAACTCAGCGTGCTGCGTTGGCAATCCCCGCGTGCGGAGATGACAATCGTCGCGTGCTGTGTTTGCAATCGCCGCGTGCGGAGTTTACGCAGGAGACAGGGCGGGACTTTCGGAAGGGACTCCCGAAGCTTAAATCCACCGTTATTCCTTCGCCGAAACCTTGGGCTTCGCCTATGAATTGTGAACTATGAATCATGAACCATGAATTATGAATTATCCAAAACTAAGGTAAAAAGATGTACAAAAGACTTGCCATCCTGCTGCTGCTGACGTTCACAGCCTTCGACACATTTGCCCAGTCCACAGCCGTCAAGCAACTCTACCGCACCATCAAGGACACCTACGAGACGAAAGCCGACTCCACGACCAACGCTTTCATCGAGTCCTTCATGATAAAGGACAAGGGATACTTCAACGTCAGCTACCAGCACTACGCCTTCAATGCCTACTGGACACAGGCTCATGCCATCGACGTCGTCATCTACAACTACGAACGGCACAAGAACATCGACCGAGTGCTGGCCAACAAGTACCTCAACTACATCAAGCTCTGGTACAAGAACAAAGCCAACAACTACGCAGGCGCGGCTGCCAAGAGCACAACCTCGCCCAGCACCTCGAGCGACTACAAGATGTTCGAGAACCCATACACCGACGATATGTGCTGGATAACACTCACCCTCCTGCACATCGGCGAGGCAACAGGCACGGCAGCCTACTCCATCGTGGCAAGGCAAGTGTTCGACAACTACATCATCAAGCGCGCCACAGAGGACGAAGCGACGGGAGGACTCTGGCTACCCTGGAACACAGACGCAGGCAGCGGACCGAATGCCTGCACGCAGTCGCCCGCTACGCTCATCGCAGCAAAGCTCTACAAGAAGTACGGCACGCCAAAGTATCTGGAGTATGCCAAGAAGCTCTATACCTACGCCAACAAGAAGATGTATAAGAGCGACGGCCGCATCGAGGACCCGCCACTGACCTACACGCAGGGAACCTTCGGCGAAGCCTGCCGACTGCTCTACCACATCACCGACGAGTCCGCAGCCATCAAGAACAAATACAAGACGCAGGCCTACACCGTCCTCAACTATGCCTTCACAAGCGGACGCTGCACCAACGGCAGCAACATCCTGCGCGACGAAGGCTCCAGCGGCGACCAAAGCATCTTCAAGGCCATACTCATCCCCTATGCCGTCAACTATGTGCTCGACGAAGACATGATTGCCACCAACCGCGTCAACCTCTCCAAACTCATCCTGAAGAACACACAGATGCTCTGGCGGCAGCTCGACTTCTCGCGCTATCCCCTTCTCTTCTACAACTTCGGCTGGACGTCGCCCTGGACTGGCTCTGACAACGACGCCTCGATGGGAGCAGCCTGCAGCGGCGCATCGCTCATAGAGAACACCGCACGCATGTACCGCGCCATCACCGACCGCTACGAGCTCGGCACGCTCCTCACGGAATGCAACAAGTTTGCTGCCGTGCCCGAGAACGCAGAAGCCGCAGCACAACCCGACTTCGTCTCCGCCATGCAGAAAGCCGGCGAGATACTCGACGACCCGTCGTCCTTCAACACCTATCAGTTCCAGACAGCCATCGAGGACCTCCAGGAAGCATATCAGGCAGCACAGGACTTCGCCTCAGGCATCGCTTCAATTCAGAACTCAAAGCTCAAGCCACAGGATGAAGATGCTGCCTATAGTCTCACAGGACAGAGAGTCGCAAACAAAACCCTGTCTCGCGGTATATATATAATAGGTGGGCGAAAAGTCATGGTAAAGTAAGCAAAAAGTGAAGGGCGAAAGAAAAAATAGGCAATAAACCAAATTTTTTTCGCTTTTCACTTTTCTCTTTTCACTTTTTGTTGTATCTTTGCACCGCAATTCGACAAAGGACAAACAGCTATAGTAAAATAGTAAATTGTAAATTGTAAAATTGTAAATAACCTTGGTGCCTTGGATGAGTGGCTTAGTCAACGGTCTGCAAAACCGTCTACAGCAGTTCGAATCTGCTAGGCACCTCAGGGAAAAGCAGGAGGATGCGTCAGACAAACTGATGCATCCTCCTTTTTTATTCATAATGCCCTGCGCCCCAATGGTCAATGGTCAATGGTCAATGATCAATGGTCAACGGTCAATGGTCAATGATCAATGGATTACTCCCTCAAAATCTCAGGCAAACAGATGCCTGCCCTTCTGACGTTGCAGTCTTCTGGTGCCCAAAGGCCAATCGTCACCTCTTGCGGCTCGCTCAAGGTGAAGCGGACACACCACCCGTCCATCAAAGACAGGGCATCCTGTGAATGCTTCCGTGCCCTTTACAACAAACCGAACATTCGTTTCGTAGCCCTTTGCGTTCTGTGCAAAGAAACAAGCTCCGACCTTGTACGAGCCTGGTTGAAGAAGTATCTTCTGCCCAATCAGGAGGCCCGGCTTGGCAGGTTCATTGCTGAAGTATTCCAGATAAATGTCCGAATCGCCGAAGCCTCGCCCTACATCGCTCCTGTGAACCAAGTGGCAGCGACTCGTGTCCTGCTCCGTCTCCCACCCATCGGGCAAAGGCGACTCATGGCCCTTCCAGGCATCCTCGATGTTGTGAGTCTTCAGGGATTATTTCCTGCCATTTTTGGGGCATTGAGACTATATTTGTCTAACATACGGCAAAAAACTTTGTGAAATTCGTCTGCATAAAGAAAATTTCTGTAACTTTGTCTTCGGTGAGCAAAGCGATTATTGTTTGTACTACTTTGTAATTGAGCACTATAAAGGAACAACTATTTTCGCTAATCACCAAATTTTCAGACAATTAAGCATCATCGAACTCACGTAAAATAACATGAAACGACTCGCACTATTCACCCTTTCACCTTTTTTCCTTTTTACCTTTCTGGCACTCATGCCTTTCGCATCGGCCAGTGCACAGAAGCACAATATAGTTTTCACTGCACCTATTCGTACCGACAGAGGCAGTGTACAGATGGCCTTTCGCATGAAGAAGGACACCCCCTTTGCTGCAATTGGTTATGAGGAATACTTTCGCCCTGCCATTCCTGCCACGACGGAAGGCGAGATATTCGTTCCCGACAGTGTTGTCGCTTCCGACGGACGACACAGACGAATCCGTTGGGTTTCGCGAGGAAGCTTCCAAGGCTGCAAGAGGCTAACGAAGATTCATCTGCCTTTTAACATAAGCACCATCTCCGACCTCGCTTTCCAAGGTTGTGATTCACTCCGCGAAGTTACCCTACCGGACAGCCTCACAATCATTTATCCGCAGGCCTTTTGGGGGTGCTTTGCACTCAGGCGCATCAACCTCAGGTGTTCCAATCCACCCCTCACCTACCATGAGGGCACGTTCGAGAACCATAGCTTCAACACGGCCACCATTGTGGTTCCCTTCGGCTCGGTGGATAGCTATCGGAACGATAAGACCTTCTCGTCCTTCCGGTATCATGCGGAACATATTCCAACCTTCCCTAAACGGCAGCCATGAACAGACCAGACGACTCTTTCTCTGACTTCGAGACCGGCACTTTCGAGCAGTTGCAGCGTAGCTTCACCGACATTCAGCTCATCAACCAGACGCACACACACCAGCTCTATCGCGCCAAGCGCTTCGGGCGGTGGTATCTCCTCAAGACACTCCAGCCAAAGCTTCAGGGCAGTGCCGTCCACCAACAGATGCTCCTGAAGGAGATGGAAATCCTCATGCGGTTGCAGCATCCAGGCATCGTCGGCTGTCTGGGCATAGAGCGCCTGAGGCTCCCCTCCTCGGAGGAAGAGGCAGAGTGCATCGTCATGGAATACATCGACGGCATCAACCTGAAGGAATGGCTCGCTTCCTCTCCACATCGGACAAGTCGGGAAGGGGCTGAGATTGTCAGCCAACTCCTTTCTGCAGTTGCCTATCTGCATGCCACAGGCATCACCCATCGCGACCTGAAGCCATCCAACGTGATGCTTACCCGCAACGGCAACTTCGTGAAGCTCATTGACTTCTCGCTTGCAGACACCGACACTCACACCATCCTGAAGCATCCTTCAGGCACCGCACAATACATGTCGCCCGAACAGAAAACAGCCAGCACACCCGACGTTCGCAACGACATCTACTCCCTGGGAGTCATCATGAAGGAACTGCCACTGGCGGACTCCTGGCACAAAATTATTGAGCGTTGCCTCATGCCTATTGACAAACGCTATGCCAACATCGAAGAGTTGCAGGACGACATCGACCGCTGCAAGCGCCGTGCCGCCCGTCGCCGCTGGATGATTCCTCTTGCAGCTCTCGTTCTGGTCTTGCTTGCAGGGGCAGCCTCCATCTACAAGCTCGACGCAGACAGACGGGCCATGTACCTACAACTGAACCGCATCCCCATCGCCAAAGAACAAGGTCTGGAACTTCTCGAGAAGAAAATCAACGCGACAGGACTCAACCGCCATACCGACACCCTCACCGCCTGGCGGTACCTCGACCCCCGAATCAATGAAAAGATACTTGACGCCAATGACTTCTGCTACGACTACGTCGAAGAGCAGCTGACCGACTTCAATGATAAGGAGCGCGAAGAAATCCTCATGACATTGCTCGACCGCTGGCAGGCTTGGCACGACACCATCGTCCGTCGGGTCAAACCATTCATTCCATACAAGAAATAGCTATCCACCGCATACTCCCCCCTCGCTCTTGGGAGAAGATGTCAGGCTAAATCGAATCCCGTCCTTTTTACCTGCCACATAAACCATCGGCGGGCGTCCCTCATGTATGAGTTGGCTCAGATATAAGGGTTCACCTTCGATAAAGATTTGGCATAGGAAAGTGTCTCCGACGCTGAGCTTTGTGTTTTCAGCTTCCATTACCTCATACAGACCATCCGGACGAAGCATTATTACGCATCTGCGGTCGGGATACCACGACACTTCGATTTGCTGTCCCGCAGTCAAATCGGCCGTATACAAGTGGTATGCAATCACCTCATCGCTCTGAGGCTCATCGGCATTATCTTTTTCAGGAGCCCATTGGCAGAAAGTAACATAATCGGCATATCCAAGAAAGCGCGCCAGGACATCCACAGACGTCTGTCTTGTACTCACACCCTGCCGGTAGCCCCAGATGCGCATCAACGTCGAAGCACTGATGCATTCCTTCACCTTCGCTTCAATCTTCTCCACCAACCACTCGAAGTCCGATGCCGTCAGCATCCGTTTGCCACACTTCTGCTCCACGGCCTCACACAAAGCCCGAAAATTCTGCTGCATGTTGTAATAATTGATTGTTTTGCCTTGCAAAGTTACAATAAAAGCGAAGAAAAAGATGAAAATGCCAAAGAAATCTCATTTTGCTGCAAATGACATGGAAATGACATGGAAGGTTTCAGAAAAAAGTGTAAACTTTGCTCCCGAAATATGTAATCCCGAATCTTCGTACTGCAATGTCAATCTTAGATTTCGGGTGTAAAGTCACAAAGAATGGCACAGCTTTGCAACAACCCATGGCACACATATGGCACACTCCATTTCATCAAATAAACGCAAATTTGCGGCCGGAGCACTGAAATCACTGTCCATGTTAATGCGAGGCAACTATAAAAACAAACCTATAACTCAAACCTCAAAAGTATGAAACTAACCAATTCACAATCATCCAAAGCCATCGTATCGATGAAGGATGTGGTGACTTTAAACTATTCGGCAAGTTCAATAGTTCTGCAAATGAACAAGAAGTTCAGGACTATTAGGGAAATTGCCAAAGCCATGAATGCCAAAGTTCCAAAGCGAAAAGGAGGAGGATACATTTACTCACCGAAAGGAGAGATAATAGCCCATGTGTGGTTCCCGAGTCTCGACAATGACACTCCATGGTGCAACGCGGTGGAACAGAATGGCACAGTCATAAAAGAAAGCAAACGCCAGAAAGAGCCATCTGCCAGCTTCCAGAAGAGGACGAGAGGACAATACTACGACGTGACTATCCCACGAATTGTTTTTGCAAGGAAAAACGGTTCGTATCAGTTTTTGGGTGTGTACAGACTTTCGGCCTTGGACATGGACAATTCCACAGCAACGTTTTGCAGGATTCCCAATCCGCAGCTCATCGTAAGTATTACAAGGATTAAGAAAGTAACCATCATCGTCGAAGAAGAAACACAAACGAGCATCACCATTGAATAATATATACATTATAATAATAAATACTTCAAGTAAAAACTTATGAAACCAAAACATTTAATTCTATCTTTGCTGGCTCTATTTGCCAGCATCACTTCCTACGCAGATGAATATGTCGTAGGGCAAACATTCACTGTTACTGAAGGCATGAAGATCGGAGGAGAGTGGAACAGTATGATATGTGAAGTAATAAGCGTTAAGCCAAATAATGCGTATGAGGTGACTATTCATCCGCAATCACTGTATCAGGTGAAAACTGGTGAAGTCGTGATAGAAATACCACAAGTTGTGTATTATAATGGCACGGGATTTACTGTCACGTCCGTTGGATGGCCTACTTATGATCCTTCTGCAGCTCAGCCTTTTTTCGGTTATAGTGGATCAAATGGATCTTATAAACATATTACAAGAATAATTTTGCCGCCAACTATTGAAAGCATAATAAACAGAGCATTTGAGGGTGGGAATAACTACGACGACATTTTCACTGAAGTTTCGGGAGCAAATAACTTAAGAAGAATCGGGCGTTACGCATTTGCTAGTCAAGGCAAGTTAGAATCATTCCTAGATCTTGCAGATTTTGCATTTGTAGAAGAAATCGGGGTAGGTGCCTTTCATAATTGCAAAAGTCTTCACACACTTAATTTGGCAAGTATAAAGAAAATCGGAACAGCTGCTTTCAAGGGGTGCAATGGATTAACTTCTGTTGAACTGGGAGAACATTTGGAAGATTCCATTCCTTATGCATGCTTTATAGGTTGCGGGGAACTTACATCTGTAAAAATTCCTGAAGGCGTTTATGCTATTGGAGGGAAAGCTTTTCGAGGCTGCGAAAAACTTCAATCTGTTGAAATTCCTTCCACTGTCAATTGGATAGGGGATCGGGCATTCGGGTGGAATACAAACTATCCAAGAACATATACAGTTCATGCGACAACTCCTCCAACAATTGATTCAGCATATGACCTTTTTGATAATTCTGATACCATTTATGTTCCCTTGGGTTGTGCAGATGCTTATCGTGCAGCACCTAGATGGGAGAATAGCATCATCATTGAAAAAGACCTCCGTGAAAACCAAAGTATCTCATTGGCTGCAATACCTACTATTATGACTTATGGACAGACAAATTATACCTTGCCTGCCACCACAGATCAAGGACAATCCATCAGCTGGACAAGCAGCAATACGACAGTTGCCACAATCAGTGGGAATGTTCTTTCTGTCAAGGGAGCCGGGACATGCACCATCACTGCCACACAGACAGGTAGCAACCAATACCTGCCCTTCAACCAGACATACAGCCTCACCATTAACAAAGCTACACTTACAATCAAGGCCAACAACATTAGCATTCAGCAGGGGGAGGCAATACCTCCTTTCTCTGTCACATATTCTGGATTTAAATACAGTGACAACGAGTCTGTCCTAACCAGTCAGCCAAACATCACATGCAATGCCACATCTGCAAGCGCCCCCGGAACATATGATATCAATGTAGGCGGAGCAAGCGCAAAGAACTACAACATCAATTATGTCAAAGGCACGCTGACCATCACGGAAGCACCACCCGTAACCATCACAGCCAACAGCTACACAAGAGTTTACGGCGATGAAAATCCGGCATTTGAATTCACCTCAGAAGGAGCACCTCTTAATGGCGTGCCCGAGATATCATGTGCCGCAACTCCCACTTCGCCTGTAGGTACCTATCCTATCACCATCAAGAAAGGATCTGTCCAGAACTACAACGATACATATGTAGCAGGAACACTCACTATTACCAAGGCACCGCTTGTGATAACCGTAAACAATGCCTCAATGGTTCAAGGCTCTGAACTGCCTGAATTCACAGCTTCTTATTCAGGCTTCAAGAATGGCGAAAACGAAGAAGTATTGACCGCACAGCCAAGTTTCAGCTGCTCTGCAACAAGCCAAAGTCCTGCTGGCACATATCCCATCACAGCCAGCGGAGCCGCAGCAACCAACTACAGCATCTCATACGCTGAAGGCACCTTGACCGTAATAGACGAAACGCAACTCAACAACAAACTCTATGCAGAGACAGTATCACTGCGAACGGGAACTTCCAAGACTATCGGTCTGAAGCTCGACAACACGCTGACGTTCATTGCCTGCGAGTTCTATCTCCAGTTGCCGGATGGCGTAAGAATAGAAACTGACGAAGACGGCTACCTGATGGCTGAACTTGTCAGCGACCGCATCAACAGGCACTCGCTCGAGGCTGACCATGTGGGCAACGGACTCTACCACTTCCTCTGCTACTCGAACAAGAACTATGCCTTCAAAGGGCAGTCGGGCGACTTCATAACAATCACCATTGCCTGCGACGAGGGTCTGGCGGCTGACACATACACCGCCACAGTCAAGGACATTATCTTCTCCGACCAGGACAAACATCAAGTGGATTTGCTGGACAGCGACTTCGACATCATCGTGACCGACATCATCCCCGGCGATGCCAACGGCGACGAGAAGATCAACGTGATGGACATCGTGGAGATAGTGGGCCACATCATGGGCAATCCATCTGACGCGTTTGTCTTTGCTGCTGCCGACATGGACGAGAACGGGACAATCAACGTGATGGACCTTGTCAATGTCGTTTCGCTCATCATGACGAACGCCAACCAGCAGGCAGCCGGTGCGCCAAGAAGAAGGTCTGCCGCGCCGATGCGTGCCGACGCAACGACCGACGCGCTGACCGTGGCTGACTTCTCCATTGCAGCAGGAGAGACGAAGGAAGTCTCTATGGTGCTGGACAACCCGACAAACGAGTTCATCGCATTTGAGTTCTGGATGAGCCTGCCCGACGGCGTACGTATCGCCTATGACGAAGAAGGCGAACTGATGGCAACACTCAACGCATCCCGTTCCGACGGACACGACTTTATTGTAGAAGAGCCCAACGGCGACGGCATCTATCACTTCCTTTGCTACTCGGGCAGGAACAAGCGTCTCAAAGGCAACAGCGGAGAACTTATCAACCTGACCCTGACCTGTGCAGGCGATGCGACAGTCGGCAATGCCACGGGCACTATCTATGACATGATATTCAGCGACCCCGACAAGAATGAAGTCAACCTTGCCGATGCAACATTCTCCGTCGCAATCACTGAGGCAGGCGACGGACGCACCGTGCTCGACGAGAACTCGACGACGGTGCCTGCAATGGCAACGAATGTCGATGTCCGCGTGAAGCGCACCATCAAGGCTAACGAGTGGAGCACCATCTGTCTGCCTTTCGCCATGACGGAGGCTCAGGTGAAGGAAGCCTTCGGCAACGACGTGCTGCTGGGCGACTTCGCTGGCGCCGAATCGGAGTTCGACGAGGATGACAACGTGACGGGCATCGCGGTCAGCTTCGACGAAGCCTCTGCCATCGAAGCCAACCATCCCTACGTCATCAAGGTGTCGCAGCCCGTGGAGGAGTTCACCGTCGACGGCGTCAATATCGTAGCTGATGAAGATGAAGCATACATTGAGTTCGACAATGGCAAGTCCGGCTCGCGCAGAGTGGTTTATAGCGGCTTCTACGGCACATACCATGCTGGCACGGTGCTCGACGAGTTCACGCTCTTCCTCTACGACAACAAGTTCTGGTACTCCACGGGGCAGACGAAGATGAAGGCCTTCCGCGCCTACTTCACCTTCCTCGACATCCTGACCGACGTGGAGAACGCCGCCGGTGTGATTGAGTTCAAGATGAACTTCGACGATGCAACAGGCTTAAGGACCATTGACCATTCTTCATTGACCATTGACAATTATTATAACCTTGCCGGTCAGCGCGTCGACAGGAACTACAAGGGCGTGGTAGTGACGAAAGGAAAAAAGTTTGTAAAATAAGATAATAAGATATTTAGCAAATAAGAAAATGAAAAAGGCATATATCGCTCCTTTTATGAAGCAGGAGCAGGCAGAGTGCTGCACGATGATGGCCGTGAGCGGCATCAACAGTAACAACGGCATCGGCTACGGCGGCGTTGACGACAGCGGCGACAAGGAACCGGCCGTGAAGGAGTTCCTCTGGGATGCAGAGGAATAAGGACATCGGCGAGTAGGGAGACTCTATAGAGAGGGAAGCCCTACTCGCCACCAAGCATAGCTATTCCCCAATGCCCTGCTGCATTCCTCGCGGCGGGGCTTTTCTTTTTCTGAACATGGCGACATGGCGGACGCGCCGCGGCGCGTCCCTACAGGAGGCAATGACTTAGGTTCTCTTTTTCTTGTGTCACGGCTGGCTTTTTTTCTAACAATTGATATCGACGTGTGGACTTCACAAAATCGAGTAACTATTCAGCGGATTATATTAAGGAGTGCCCTGTCGGGCAGAAATCCAACAAATCGATTCAAATCTGTCAAATCTTCATATTTGTTGCTATAGGGATTTGTTTGATTTGCAAAGATTTGAAAGATTTCTCGCCGCAGGCGACTCAAAAAAGAGATTCGCTGAACAGTTACAAAATCGACACGTGGATATCGCGATATTGACGTGTGGATTTGGGCAAATCGACACGTGGATTCTGCGAAATGGTCGTGAGGTGTTTGGCATTTCATCTTTTCTTTGTGCCTTCGACGGCGCCGAGGCTGCTTTCGCTCGAAAGCAAAAGCGTAAATCTTTTTGATTTTCTCTTTGTATTTTGCGCGCTTCTTCGTACCTTTGCAGCCAAATTGAGCAATAAGAAAAACCTACATATTATGAAAAAGAGAAACCTCGAGACCATCTGCATCCACGGCGGATGGAAGCCTGGGAAGGGCCAGCCGCAACAGCTTCCCATCTATCAGAGTACAACCTATCGCTACGAGACGAGCGAACAGATGGCACGCCTCTTCGACCTTCAGGACGAAGGCTACTTCTACACGCGCCTTGCCAACCCGACGAACGATGCCGTAGCCAAGAAGATTGCTGCGCTGGAAGGCGGCGTAGGTGCCGTGCTGACGAGCAGCGGACAGGCTGCAAACTTCTACGCCATCTTCAACATCTGTCAGGCAGGCGACCATTTCATCACGTCCAACACCATCTACGGCGGCACGTTCAACCTCTTCGGCGTGACGCTCAAGAAGCTCGGCATCGAGTGTACCTTTGTCGACCCCGACTGGGACGACGAGCGCATCGAAGCCTGCTTCCGTCCGAACACGAAGTGCTTCTTCGGCGAAACCATCTCCAACCCCGGCTGCAACGTATTCGACATCGAGCGCTTTGCAAAGATGGCGCACAGGCATGGTGTGCCTCTCATCGTGGACAACACCTTTGCCACGCCCATCAACTGCCGACCCTTCGAATGGGGTTGCGACATCGTGACGCACTCCACCACGAAGTACATGGACGGTCACGCCACGCAAGTGGGCGGCGTAGTCGTTGACAGTGGCAACTTTGATTGGGAAACATGTACGCACAGACCCACCCCCAACCCCTCCCTTGCAGGGAGGGGAGAAGATAGCTCTACAACAGAAATGGTAACCACTCCTCTCCCTACAAGGGAGAGGTTGGGAGAGGGTCGGTTCCCGGGCCTTTGCACGCCCGACGAGTCGTATCACGGTCTGACCTACACGAAAGCCTTCGGCAAGATGGCCTACACCACAAAGCTCGTGGCACAGCTCATGCGCGACCTCGGCAGTATTCCGGCCCCGCAGAACTCCTTCCTGCTCAACCTTGGACTTGAAACTCTCCACCTGCGTATGCCCCGACATTGCGAGAACGCGCAGAAAGTGGCCGAGTGGCTCGAGAAAAATCCCAAAGTGGGATGGGTGAACTATGCTGGTCTGCCTTCAAGCAAGTATTATGCTTTGGCACAGAAATACATGCCGAATGGCACTTGCGGCGTGATTGCTTTCGGACTGAAAGGCACGAAGGAAGAAGCCATCCGCTTCATGGACAGCCTGGACTTCATCAGCATCGTGACGCATGTGGCCGATGCACGCACCTGTGTGCTGCATCCTGCAAGCCATACGCATCGCCAGCTCAGCGACGAACAACTCCGCGAGGCAGGCATTGCTCCCGACCTCATCCGCCTCAGCGTAGGCATCGAGAACGTGGACGACATCATCGCCGACCTCGAGCAGGCCATGAAGAGCATCGAACATTGAACATTGACCATTGTTCTTGGCCGCTGCTTCTTCGGGCGTAGCCAAATGCTCAATGGTCAATGGTCAATGGTCAATGGCTAAAGGTCAATGGTTAAATAGTCTTAATGGATTTGGCGGTTTACGAAAGATTGTATATCTTTGTCCCTGTCAAAGAGAGAAAAACCGATGAAGAAACTCTGCCATCTGCTTCTGTCGAGCCTGCTGGTCCTGACGGCGTGTAAGAGTCAGTACATGGTGAAAGGCTCGTCGAACGTCGATGAGCTTGAGGGCCAGGTGCTGACGCTGAAGGTGTATGTGGATGGCGAGATGCGCAGCATCGACTCTACGCGTGTGGTCCACGGACGCTTCAACTTTGGCGGAGGCATGGACTCCACCATGCTTGCCAACCTTTTCCTCGGCGACATGAGCCTGATGCCCATCGTGCTGGAAGAGGGCGAAGTGAACCTCAACATCGAGGAGACAAGGCAGACGGCCACCGGCACGCCGCTCAACGACTCGCTCTCCGGCTTCATCCTTCGCAAGACACAGCTCGAAGCTCAAATGGCAGAATTGCCACACTTGGAGGCACGCATGATAATGGACGGCACGGACGACGACGAGAGGATGTTCCAGTTGCGACAGCAGTCGAAGGAAATTGAGACGGAGAGCGAACAGCTCATCATGCACTTCATACGCGCGAATTATAATAATGTATTAGGGCCAGGCATCTTCATGATACTGACAAGCCGCCTGCCCCACCCCGTCCTCACTCCGCAGATAGAGCAAATCATCACGAACGCCCCGCCATACTTCCTCGGACATCCCTACGTCAGGGAATACATCCAGAAGGCAAAAGAATACGAGGAGAAAACGAAGGGATACTGATGCCATGAAGCTTCTTTACCGACTCTATCAGTTCTTCGTAGCCGCGCCACTGCTCGTTCTGGTTACGACGCTGACGTGCATCGTCGTCATCATCGGCTGCACGGTGGGCAAGGCACGTACTTGGGGCTACTACCCGCCGATGGTGTGGAGCAGGCTCATGTGCTGGCTGCTTCTGTTGCCTGTCAAGGTGGAAGGACGCGAACTGCTCGACAGGAAGCAGTCCTACGTCTTCGTGGCCAACCATCAAGGAGCATTCGACATCTTTCTCATCTACGGCTTCCTCGGTCGCAGTTTCCGCTGGATGATGAAGAAGTCGCTGCGAGGTCTCCCGCTCATCGGCAAGGCAAGCGAGAGTGCAGGCCACATCTTCGTGGATAAGAGCGGGCCGAAAGCCATCCACAAGACCTACGAACAGGGCAGACAAGTCCTTCGCCACGGCGTGTCGCTCGTTGTCTTTCCCGAAGGTGCGCGCACCTTCACGGGGCACATGGCAAAGTTTCGTCGCGGAGCCTTCCAGTTGGCCGACGAGCTCGGACTGCCCATCGTGCCCGTCACCATCGACGGGAGCTTCGATGTCCTGCCCCGTCAGCGAGGCTTCAACTTTGTCACTTGGCACAAGCTTCGGCTCATCATCCATGCCCCCATCACGCCCGAAGGCCAAGGCCATGAGGAAGTGCAGCGCGTACTTGAGCAAAGCTACGACGTCATCATGCGCGACCTCCCGCTCCACCATCAAGGCTTCGAAGCCAATCCCGACCAGTAAAGGAAGACTCTATCTCACATTTTGACAATTTTACAATTTTACAATTTGCAATTTGACCATTCCGTGTCATTTGTGAAATTGTCAAATTGTGAAATTAAATCTTTTTCTCTTCATTTTCTTTGGCAGAACAGAATAAATCACTAACTTTGCAGCAGCAACTATGCAGTTTGCAGCAGGCGTCAGCTACGACGAGTTCGTGACCGACGATATAGTTCCCAATGTCCAACAATCAATGTTCTATGGCATAGACAAAAGAACGTAAAGACATCATAAGACACAGAAGCGTCCGCTCAGATTCTTGTTTCGGAAATTCGCCAAAGTTAAAGAAACAACCAAGAGTAAAAAGTAAGGATGGGGCTGTGTCATAATAAACGACAACGGATTAAACGGATTTTACGGATTATCTTATTTGCTGGTTGTCAGCATCGCATAAATCCGTTTAATCTGTTGTTTTATTATATATGATGGCATTTTGACAAACGCGCCGTGGCGCATCCGCTGTCCGCGACGTAATCTCTTCGGCTGTACCTCCGTGGCAATGGCGGACGCGCCACGGCGCGTCCCTACAGGCGACTGATAAACACTCCACATTATATTTGCAAACTAAGCACGTTTAGTTTGGCAACTTAACACGTTTAATTCGGCAACTAAACACGTTTAATTCGGCAACTAAACACGTTTAATTTGACGAACCATCTACAAAATGACTGGCTGCAACTGCAATTTATTTCCGTAACGCTTTGACAATTCGGAGGAAATTAGTACCTTTGCGCGCGGATACAGCAGTAATAAAGTGTTGAAATCACATACTCAACCATAAAAAACATTAAAAACAACACAAATGAACAGACAGTTTTTTGCTAATTTGGCCCTGATGCTCGGTGCTGCCATCGTGGCGACATCGTGCGGCCCAGAAATGCCGAAGGAAGTTCCATCATCGTTCGAAACCATGACAGTGGAGAAGTCGGACATCCAGCTTCCCTATAAGTTCAGCGCCAGGATGGTTGGTCAGAACGACGTGACGATCACCCCGCAGGTGAGCGGACAGCTGATGAAGATCTGTGTGACGGAAGGTCAGCTGGTGAAGAAGGGGCAGACGCTCTTCGTCATCGACTCGCGCAACGCCCAGCTCGAACTGGAGGCTGCACAGGCCAACCTGCAGGCGGCACAGGCTCAGGAGAACTCTGCCAAGCTGGAGTACGAGTCGAACAAGAACCTTTTCGACAAGAACATCGTGAGCAGCTACATGCTCTCGGCAAGCGAGAACTCCTACAAGCAGGCCAAGGCTGCCGTGTCGCAGGCACAGGCTGCCGTGAACCGCGCCAAAGTGGACCTTGGCTTCTGCACCATCACGGCTCCCGTGTCGGGCATCACAGGCGAGATACCCGTCCGCACCGGCGACCAAGTTTCACCGCTCATCCCGCTGACCATCGTGAGCGGCAACACTACGATGTATGCCGAATTCTCCGTGACGGAAGCCGTCATCGAGACAATGGTGCAGGAAGGAGTAAAGGCAAACGAAGTGAACAAATACATCGCCAACCTGCCCGAAGCCACCTTTGTGATGAAGAACGGCACGGAATATCCCCACAAGGGGCGCGTGGTGAGCCTGACGGGTGTGGTGGATGCCGCCACAGGCTCGCTCACAAGCAAGGTGTCCTTCCCCAATCCCGAGGGGCATCTCTACTCTGGCATACAGGGCACCATCGTCATGCCCTTCGAAGAGAAAGACGTCATCGTCATCCCTCAGTTCGCCGTGGTGCGCCTGCAGGACAAGTCGCTTGTCTACAAGGTGTTGCCCGACAGCACTGCCACAGCAGTTGACGTGACGACGGAAGATGTGGGCAACGGCAAGGACTTCATCGTGAAGACCGGACTCAACGCAGGCGACAAGATCGTCACCACCGGTGCCAATAACGTGACGGAGGGACAAAGAGTTTTGTTCTGATACCATCGTAATATCGTAATAACGTCATAACGTAATCACGAAGACAACATGAAGAACAACATATTTATTGACAAATACGTGATGGCTTGTGCCATCTCGATTGTAATCGCACTGGTGGGCTACATCTCGATGAGCACACTGCCAGTGGAACAATATCCCGACATCGCACCGCCAACCGTGCAGATTTCCACCAGCTACAGCGGTGCCGACGAGAACACGGTGATGAAGTCCGTCATCCAGCCTCTGGAGGAAGCCATCAACGGTGTGACCGACATGACGTACATGACCTCGAAAGCCTCGTCGAACGGTGAGGTGGAGATCAACGTCTACTTCAAGCAAGGCACCGACCCCGACATGGCTGCAGTGAACGTGCAGAACCGTGTGACGCGTTCGCAAGCCCTGTTGCCTGCCGACGTGAACAAGGTGGGCGTGAAGGTGGAGAAGCGTCAGAACAACATTCTGCAAATCTTCGCCGTGAGAAGCGCCGACGGCAAGTACGACGAGGACTTTGTCTCGAACTATGTGGACATCAATATCAAACCTCGCCTGATGCGTATCTCCGGCGTGGGCAACGTACTGAGTCTCGGCAACACCTATGCCCTGCGCATCTGGCTCAAGCCCGATGTGATGGCTCAGTATGGCCTGACGCCGAACGATGTCTTCGCTGCCATCGGCAGTCAGAGCTTCGTTTCGGCCGTAGGTTCTCTGGGCGAACAGTCGGAGAACTCCTATCAGTACTCCATGCAGTACAAGGGAACGCTGAAGACCATCGAAGAATTCAACAACATCGTGTTGCGCACAAGTGGCGGCGGAATGCTGCAACTGAGCGACGTGGCTGAGGTGCAGATTGGTGCCATGAGCTACAACTTCACGTCGAACATCATGGACAAGCCCGGTGCCCTCTTCATGGTGTTTGCCGCACCGGGCGCCAACGCCACAGAGGTGAACGCCGGCATCAGCAAGATGTTTGAGGAAGCCAAGCAGACGATGCCCGCAGGACTGGAGTTCGTGACGCTGATGACCAGCGACGACTTCCTCTTCGCTGCCTTCCACAATGTGATTGAAACGCTCGTCATTGCCATCATCCTTGTCATTCTCGTGGTGTACTTCTTCTTGCAGAACTTCAAGGCCACCATCATACCTTCCATCTCAATCATCGTGTCGTTGCTGGGCACCTTTGCCATTGTAAAGATGGCAGGCTTCTCGCTCAACATCCTGACGCTGTTTGCCCTCGTGCTGGCCATCGGTACTGTTGTGGACGATGCCATCGTGGTGGTGGAAGCTGTCATGGCAAAGATGGAGAACGGCATCAGCGATGCACGCGAAGCCACACGTCAGGCTATGAACGAAGTGTCGGTAGCTGTCGTGTCCTGCACATTGGTCTTCATGGCAGTGTTCATTCCCGTTATGTTCATGCCGGGCACGTCGGGCACCTTCTTCACACAGTTCGGTGTGACGATAGCCTCGTCCGTCGGCCTGTCGTGCATCTCTGCCTTGACGCTTTGCCCTGCCCTCTGCGCCATCATGATGCGTGTGACGGAAGGTGAGAAGGAAGGCAAGAGCCTGACCTACTACACAAAGAAAGCCTACGAAGTCAGCTACAATGCTATATATAATAAGTATAGCAAGAGCGTGAAGAAGTTCATCAAGCGCCCCATCCTGTCGTGGGGACTGCTGGCTGCTGCTGCTGCCCTGCTTGTCTTCTTCATGAAGAGTCTGCCCTCGGGCCTCGTTCCTCAAGAGGACCAAGGCGTGTTCCTGGTTGAAGTTCGTGCTCCGGAAGGAACCACACTGAAGCAGACACGCGAGATGGTGAAGAAGGTGGAGGAGAAAGTAAAGAAGATTCCCGAACTGGAAAGCTTCTCTGTGACCTGTGGCTACGGCATGTACTCGGGTGCAGGCTCTAACTATGCCACGATGGTTGTGCGCCTGAAGAACTGGGACGAACGTCCGGGCTTGGAACATTACGTCACCCTTGTCAGGTATCGTTTCTACTTCGATTGCCAAGACCTCAAGAACTTGGTGGTAGCACCCTTTGAGATGCCTCAGATTCCTGGCTACGGAACAAGTAATGACATCACGCTGGTTGTGGAAGATCCCACTGACGGTAACCTTTCGGAGTTTGCCAAGCAGACGGAACACTTCTTGGCCAAGTTGTCCGAACGTCCGGAGATTGCCACCGCCATGTCAACTTATTCTGAACGTTTCCCGAAGTATCAGGTCGATGTCGATGCAGCCCAATGCAGCCGTGCCGGTGTGTCGCCTGAAGAGGTGCTCAACACCCTGGGCGCTTTCTGCGGCGGCGCATATATCGGCAACTTCAACCAATTCGGTAAAGTTTACCGCATCATGGCAGCAGCGTCGCCCGAGTATCGTCTCGACCCGCAGTCGCTTCACAACATCTTCATGCAGGTGAAGGACGGAAAGATGGCTCCCATCTCTCAGTTTGTCTCGCTGAAGGAGATTGTAGGCCCTGCCAACATCGAGCACTTCAACTTGCTTCAGAGCATTACCTGCTATGTAACTCCCGGCGGAGGCTACACCGAGGGCGATGCCCACAAAGTCATTGCCGAGGTGTTCAAGCAAGAGATGCCAAGCACTGCTACGTTTGAATACAGCGGAATGTCGCGCGAGGTGGAGGAAGCAGCAGGCTCCAATGCCACAGCTCTCATTTATGTCATCTGCGCCATCCTCATCTATCTCATCCTCGCCTCACTCTATAATTCTTGGTTCACGCCGTGGGCCGTGCTGTTCAGTGTGCCGTTCGGCCTGATGGGTGCTTTCGTGTTTGCCTACATCGGCTACAAGAATGAGATTCCCGGCATGGACAATAACATCTATCTGCAGACGGGTGTCATCATGTTGATAGGCCTTTTGGCAAAGACAGCCATCCTGATTACGGAGTTTGCTTCTGAGCGTCGGGCACAAGGCATGAGCATTGTGGACGCCGCCTTCGAGGCTTGCAAGGAACGTCTGCGCCCCATCCTGATGACGGTGCTGACGATGATTATCGGCATGGTTCCCCTCGTGATAGAAGGCGGTGCAGGTGCCAACGGCAACCGTGCCCTTGCCCTTGGCGTCATCGGCGGCATGAGCATCGGAACCATTGCCCTGCTCTTTGTGGTGCCGGCCTTCTTCATCGTGTTCCAGAAGCTGCATGAGAGATTCCAGGGAGAGAATGAAAAATGAAGGAATGAAAGAATGAAAGAATGAAAGAACTATGAATAAAAAGCATATCATCGTCGTCGCAGCCGTGAGCCTTATGCTTTCGGGCTGCGGCCTGTACAAGAAATATGAGCCTCAGACGGAAATCCCGTCGGATGTCACTGGCGTTCCCAACGCGACGTCTGCTCAGGCACCGCTCTCCTGGCGCGAATTCTTCACCGACCCTCTGCTTCAGAAGCTCATCGAGCAGGTGCTGGCCGGCAACACCGACCTGGGTTCTGCCCGCATTGCCGTGGAGAAGGGCGAGGCATCGCTCAAGGCTGCCAAGCTCGCCTACCTGCCTTCGTTCAACATCGCTCCGCAGGGAAGCATTTCGAGCTTCGACTATAGCCGTGCAGCAAAGGTCTATACGCTGCCTCTGCAAATGGACTGGGAGATAGAGGCCTTCGGCTCCATCACCAACAGGAAACGCGCGGCGCAGGCTTCGCTGCTGCAGGCTCAGTGCTACGAGGATGCCGTCTATTCCAACCTCGTCAGCATCGCCAGCCAGCAGTATGCACTGTTGCAGGTGTTGGACCGTCAGTTGGAGATTCTCACCCAGACCGATGCGCTCTGGAACGCTTCGCTCGAGACGCAGAAGTCGCTTTGGGAGAACGGCAAATCCTACTCCACGGCCGTACAGCAGATGGAGGCTTCGTGGCTCGACGTCAAGACACAGATTGTGGACACGAAGCGCTATATCAAGAGCATCGAGAACGATCTGTGCAGCCTGATGGGCGTTTCGCCCCGAAGCATCGAGCGCAGCAAGTGGGGAAGCTACACGCTGTCGCAGCAGATGGTCAACGGCGTGTCGGCACAGCTACTGGAGCGCAGACCCGACATCCGCATGGCAAACCATGTGATTGAGGAGGCTTACTACCACATGCAGACAGCCCGTGCCGCCTTCTTTCCCACCATCACGCTGTCCGGGCTGGTGGGTTGGACGAACAATGGCGGCGGCGCCGTCGTCAACCCCGGGAGCCTTCTGCTCAATGCCATCGGCCAGCTCGCGCAACCCATCTTCGCACAGGGCAAACTCAAGGCGAACCTCAAGATAACGAAGCTGACCTTGGAGGACATGAAGCGCAGCTATGTGCAGACCGTCATTGATGCCGGCAACGAGGTGAACGAGGCGCTGGCCGACTATCAGGCGTCTGTAGAGAAGCAGCAGTACTACGAGCGCCAGGTGGAAGTGCTCCGCCAGGCATACAAGGGCACCCATGAGCTGATGGACAACGGCAAGGCCATCTATCTGGAAGTGCTCACGGCTCAGGAGTCACTGCTCAGCGCGCAGCTCAGCGAGGCCATGAACATGTACGACCGCAGCGAGGCGCTCATCGCCCTCTACATCGCCCTGGGCGGCGGCGGGAAGTAAGACCGACAACTCCCTTCGCCTGCGCCTGAAGCTACAGCAGGGAAGGCCATACCCAAAACGCCGCGTGCGACGATGACCATCGCCGCACGCGGAAACAACCGACGCCGCACGCGACGATGTCCATCATCGCGTGCGGCGTTTTCCGTTCCTGCCGGGGAAGGGGGAAAAGCTTAAAGGGAGACTCCTTGTCCTCCCCCTTTAGCTCTATTTTCCCTAATCCCTAATCTCTAATCCAATAATCCTCGGACGGCGGACAGGTAGCGGCCTTCGGGCTCGTGGCTAAAGAATCTGATGATAGAGTGCGATGATGTCCTGTTTGCTGACAGGTCGCGGGTTGCCCGGCGTGCAGACGTCGTTGATAGCCTGCTCTGCCAAGGCCTCTATGTCCTTCTCGCCGATGCCCAGGTCGCTGAGTCGCTTGTTGGTTCCCACCAGCTCGCTCAGCGTTTCGATGGCACGGCAGGCCGCTTCGGCCGCCTCGTCGGTGGTCATCGTGGGCTGATAAACGCCGCACGCCTTGGCTATCTCCACGTACTTCTCCTTCGCCGCCGGCATGTTGAAGCGCATCACCGTGGGCAGCAGCATGGCACACGCCACGCCGTGGGGGACATCGAAGAGGGCACTGAGCGGATGCGCCATGCCGTGGTCCACGCCAAGGCCGACGTTGGAGAACGCCATGCCTGCCACATACTGAGCCACAGCCATTCCGTTGCGCCCAACAGGGTTCGTGGGTTCGTTCACCGCCAAAGGCAAATACTTGTATATCATCTCGATGGCTTTCACCTCAAACATGTCGCTTAGTTCCCACGCAGCCTTCGTGATGAGTCCCTCCACAGCATGGGTCATGGCGTCCATCCCCGTGGCTGCCGTCAGACTCTTGGGCAACGAGTACATCAGCTCAGCATCGATGATGGCCACGCAGGGAATGTCGTTGGGGTCCACGCAGACCATCTTCGCCTGGCGCGACTCGTCGATGATGACATAGTTGATGGTCGTCTCGGCCGCCGTGCCTGCCGTGGTGGGCAGAGCGATGATGGGCAGCGACTTCTTCTTCGTGTCGGCCACGCCCTCCAGCGACACGATGTCGCCAAACTCGGGGTTCCTCACCACGATACCGATGCCCTTTGCCGTGTCCATCGACGAGCCTCCGCCTATGGCAACGATGAAGTCGGCCTTCGCACGCCTGCAGGCTTCGATGCCATTCTTCACGTTCGTCACCGTGGGATTGGGCTTCACGTCGTCGAAAACCTCGTAGGCAATGCCCGCCTCATCCATGACGTCGAGCACCTTCTTCGCCACGCCAAACTGCATCAGCCCCTTGTCGGTCACCACAAGGGCCTTCCCGAACCCCAGTCTTTTCACTACGCCCGGCAGCTCCTTGCGTGCCCCTGGGCCGAAATACGACACTTCGTTGAGAATAAATCTGTTTACCATAACTCTACTTTGCTTTTAATAATTAATAATGTATTCTTCATGGTTCAGCACCCTCCCTGCCAGTTTCCGCATCACGGCAGCGACGCGGCAGGCAAGGGCACAACCCTTTCTTTCCGTTCCGCTCACAAAGTTAGACTTTTTTTTCGACATAAGCCACAAAACCCACAAGGTTTTTCGCCTTCACGCGTACAAGCAAGGCATTCTCCACATTCTTTGGGACAAATACTTCCTTATTCCACATTTTTTCCATACCTTTGTACACTGATAAAAGCCCTCAGATGATAAATCGTAAATTGTAAATCGTCAAATCGTAAATAAAAGAGATGACACTGAAAGACACCTCCTTCGTCGACCTGATGCTCAACCGCATCTACAACGTACTGCTCATCGCTAATCCCTACGACGCCTTCATGCTCGAGGACGACGGCCGTGTGGACGAGAAGATATTCTCTGAATATGCCAAGCTCGGCCTCCGCTTTCCCCCGCGCTTCCTGCAAGTGCACAGCAAGGAAGAGGCTGTGGAGACGATGGCCGGCGGGCAAGTCAACCTCGTCATCGTCATGCCTGCGGCCGAGGACAACTCAGTGTTCGACATCGCACGAAGCATCAAGCAGGACTATCCCACCACGCCTATCGTCGTGCTCACACCCTTCAGCCACGGCATCACCCGACGTATGCAGAACGAAGACCTCAGCGTCTTCGAGTACGTCTTCTGCTGGCTCGGCAACACCGAACTGCTGCTCTCCATCATCAAGCTCATGGAAGACCGCATGAACCTGGAGCATGACATACGATCGGCAGGCGTGCAGATGCTCCTCGTCGTGGAGGATAGCATACGATTCTACTCCAGCATACTGCCAACGCTCTACAAGTTCGTGCTTCAGCAAAGCCTCGAGTTCGCCACCGAAGCGCTCAACACGAGCCTCGAAATGCTCCGAATGCGCGGACGGCCAAAGATTGTGCTCGCACGCAATTACGAGGAAGCATGGCTCCTCTACAATCGCTTTGCCGACAACACGCTTGGCGTCATCAGCGACTGCCGTTTCCCCATGACAGCAGGCGGAGAAAAGGATGAGGAAGCAGGATTTAAGCTCCTCTCGGCCATCCGTGCCCGCGATCCCTACGTCCCTCTTATCCTTGACTCAAGCGAAAGCGACAAAGCAGAACTCGCCCGACAATGTCACGCCAGCTTCATCGACAAGAATTCCAAGAAGATTGGCGTCGACCTCCGCGACCATCTGCGCGACTACTTCGGCTTCGGCGACTTCATCTTCCGCGACCCTGACACCATGCAGGAAGTGGCCAGGCTCCACAACCTAAAGGACCTGCAGGACAACATCATGACGCTGCCCACCCGCAGCCTTCTCTATCATATCTCACACAACAACGTCAGCCGCTGGCTCGCCTCGCGTGCACTCTTCCCAATCTCCGAATTTCTGAAACGCATCACATGGGAGAGCCTGCAGGACGTCGATGCCCATCGTGCCATCATCCTCGACGCCATCGTCGCCTACCGAAGGATGAAGAACCAAGGCGTAGTGGCTGTCTTTCAACGGGAGCGCTTCGACCAGTACAGCAACTTTGCCCGCATCGGCGAAGGCAGTCTTGGTGGAAAAGGTCGTGGCCTCGCCTTCATCGACCACTTGCTTGGACGCCACACCGACCTCAACGAGCAGGAAGGTGTCAGGGTCTGCATTCCGAAGACAGTCGTGCTTTGCACCGACATCTTCGACGAGTTCATGGACTCCAACGACCTCTATCAACTTGCACTTAGCGACATTCCCGACGAAGACATCCTCGCCCATTTCCTCCGCGCACGCCTTCCGATGCGACTCGTGGGCGACCTTGAAGCCTTCCTCGACGTCGTGGACGGACCCATCGCCATCCGTTCGTCGAGCCTCCTCGAGGACTCACACTATCAACCGTTCGCGGGCGTCTACAGCACCTACATGATTCCGTCGGCTCGCGACCACTACGAGCGTCTCTCCATGCTCTCCGAAGCCATCAAGGCCGTTTACGCCAGCGTTTTCTATCGCAGCAGCAAGGACTACATGACGGCCACAAGCAACGTCATCGACCAGGAGAAGATGGCTGTCATCCTGCAGGAAGTCGTGGGCGAAGAGCACAACGGCAGGTTCTATCCCGTCATCAGTGGCGTGGCACGCAGCATCAACTACTATCCCATCGGCGACGAAAAGGCCGAGGAAGGGACTGTCTCTTTGGCAATGGGCTTGGGCAAGTACATCGTGGACGGCGGAACAAGCCTGCGCGTCTGCCCAGCCCATCCGCATCAAGTACTACAGATGAGCGAGATGGAGATAGCTCTGCGCGACACGCAGACGTACTTCCTGGCGCTCCGGGCCGAGAGCTCCGACGAGGCGGGCAACATGAGTGTCAATGACGGATTCAACCTCATCAAAGTGCCCGTCCGCGAAGCCGAAAAGGATGGAACGCTGCAATGGATCTGCTCCACCTACGATCCTATGGACCAATGCATCTACGATGGCTACTACGAAGGCAGGAACCGAAAAATCATTTCCTTCGCTGGCGTGCTTCAGAACGACATCTTTCCTTTGCCAAAACTCATGCGAAAGGTCCTTCAGTACGGGCAGGACGAGATGAAACGGCCTGTGGAGATTGAGTTTGCCGTCAACCTTCATGCCGACCGCACAGGCGAGTTCTGCCTACTGCAAATACGTCCCATGGTGGACAACCGCATGGAATTGGACGAAGACCTGACGCTCGTGGCCGACGCCGACTGCCTCTTGCGTTCGCACAGCGCCATTGGTCATGGCATCTTTGCCGACATCTGCGACATTGTTTATGTGAAGACTGACGGATATACGCCCTCGAACAATCCTGCCATCGCCGAGGAGATTGAGAAAATCAACAGGATGTTCCTTAACCAGACCACAGCCCCCTCTATCGAGCGGCAAGGCGGGAATGAAGCACTTCCCCAAGGGGGGAGCGGTGAGGGAACCTCCTATTTGCTCATCGGCCCGGGCCGTTGGGGGAGCAGCGACCCATGGTTGGGCATTCCCGTCAAGTGGCCGCACATCAGCGCGGCGCAGGTCATCGTCGAGGCAGGACTTGACAGTTTCCAAGTGGACCCAAGCCAAGGCACCCACTTCTTTCAGAATCTCACCTCGCTCGGCGTTTGCTATCTGACGATCAACGCGTTCCGAGGCGACGGCATATACAGGCAAGAGGTTCTCGACGCACTGCCCGCCGTACAGGAGACCGAGCACGTCCGCCACATCCGCCTGCCCCGTCCGCTCTGCATCAAGGTGGATGGCTGCAAGAAGGAGGCCGTGGTGCTTCAGCCACCCTCCGTCGAAGCCTAACAGACAGCAAAACTGAACAGGGACAAGCTTTGGCAACAACAAGTTGAATCACAGACAAACGTCAAAAAGGAAAATAGACAAAGGACACGATGGAATTCTTCAATGCACTGAGCGACTGGCTCTGGACCTACGTTGTCATCACGATGCTCGTGGGCTGCGCACTTTATTTCACTTGGAACCTGCGGGGCGTGCAGTTCACCATGCTACCCACCATGCTCAGAAACCTCTTCGCTCCAGGCGGAACGGGAGGCAACCGAGCCATCTCTTCGTTCCAAGCTTTTGCCATAAGCCTGTCGTCGAGAGTGGGAACGGGCAACCTGGCGGGCGTGGCAAGCGCTATCTTTGTGGGCGGACCGGGAGCTGTGTTCTGGATGTGGGTGATGGCTTTGCTGGGCGCATCGACAGCCTTCATGGAGGCGACGTTGGCGCAGCTCTTCAAGCAGAAAGGGCGTGATAGCTTCTACGGAGGGCCGGCCTACTACATGAAGCACGGATTGGGAAGGAAATGGATGGGCGTCCTCTTCGCCGTATTCATCATCTATGGGTTCGGACTGGCGAACCAAATCGTACAGAGCAACACGCTGTGCGCCGCCATCGGTCATGCCTTCTCGCTACCGATGCAGTACGTTGCCGTGGCACTGACCGCCCTCACGCTCTGCATCATCTTCGGCGGCGTGCGTCGGATTGCTCACTTCTGCGCCATGGTGGTGCCGTTCATGGCCATAGGCTACCTCGCCCTGGCCGCCTATATCCTCATTTTCAACTGGAACGAAATTCCCCAAATGCTGTCACTCATCGTGCGGAGCGCATTCGGGTGGGAGCAAGCAGCAGGAGGAGCGTTCGGTATGGCTGTGATGCAAGGGGTGAAGCGCGGACTCTTCTCGAACGAAGCCGGCGAAGGCAGTGCGCCTAACGCGGCCGCCACAGCCACCATCCCCCACCCCGTGCAGCAGGGACTGCTTCAGAGCCTGGGGGTCTTTGTCGATACGCTCGTCATCTGCACCTGCACGGCCTTCATCATCCTGCTGAGCGGACTTTACACGGACGGCTCCGACGGCATCATCCTCACCGCACTCGCCATGAATCACCACCTCGGGAGCTTCGGCGCATGGTATCTCACTGCAGCCATCTTCCTCTTTGCCTACTCCACCATCATCGCCAACTACTTCTATGGCGAGACGAACATCCGTTTCCTCTGCAACAGCCACTGGGCCGTGTTTGCCTTCCGCCTTGCCAGCGGTGTGGTAATCATGATGGGCGGACTGCTCACGTTGCAGCAGGCGTGGAGCATCATCGACCTCGCCATGGCTCTGATGACCATTCTCAATCTCACGGCAGTCATGCTCCTGAGCCGCTACGCCTTCCGCCTCTTGCGCGACTACCGCGAGCAAAGGCAGAAAGGAAAGGAGCCTGTTTTCGACCCCGACCTCTTCCCCGACCTCGACATCCCTGCTTGGCGCTGAACGACAATGAAGAAACTAATGACGAACTAAAACTTTACTATTATGAACTCACGCAGACAAATCCTTAAGTCAGTCATCTTATTGATGGTCTCTCTTATGTTGATGTCCTTCAAGACAGCCGACGAGAAGGCTGCCGAAGCATTGGCACGCAGAGTGATGGCGGACAAGGCAAAAGCCATTGTCTTCGAGCAAATCGAGTCGCCCACCGACACCTATGAACTGCTCCAGAAAGGCAAGAAAGTACTTATCCGCGGGAACAATGCCAACTCCATGGCCGTCGGCCTGAACCGTTACATTCAGCAATACTGCCTTGCCAACGTGAGCTGGTATGACTTCAACCCTGTGGAACTGCCAGCAACGATGCCGAAAGTTCCCGAAAAGGTTGTGGGCAAGGTGGAAGTGCCCATTCGATTCTTCCTCAACTACTGCACCTTCGGCTACACCATGCCCTGGTGGAAATGGAAACAATGGGAACGCTTCATCGACTGGATGGCTTTGAACGGCGTCAACATGCCGCTCGCCATCACAGGACAGGAAGCGGTCTGGCAGAAAGTATGGCGAGGGTATGGCATGACCGACGAGCAGATATGCGCCTACTTCACCGGGCCTGCTCATCTGCCTTGGCAACGCATGATAAACATCGACCGCTGGCAGGGACCACTGCCTCAAAGCTGGATTGACGGACAGGCGGAGTTGCAAAAGCAAATCCTTCGGCGGGAGCGCGAGCTGAACATGACGCCCGTGCTTCCAGCCTTCGCAGGTCATGTTCCCGCAGACCTTGAGCAAGTTCTCCCCGGCATCCGCACCTCGAAGGTGAATCGCTGGTGCAATTTCGACGAGAAGTACCGTTGCACCTACCTCAATCCCTCTGACCCTCTCTTTGCCCGCATACAGAAAGACTTCCTTGAGGAGCAGACAAAGATGTACGGCACGAACCACATCTATGGCATCGACCTCTTCAACGAAGTCTCGCCCCCATCGTGGGAACCCGACTCTCTGGCCAAGATATCTGCCGGCGTCTATGCGTCGCTGACGAACGTCGACCCCGAAGCCATCTGGCTCCAAATGGCATGGCTCTTCATCAGCAACAAGAAAGCCTGGACTCCCCAGCGCATCAAGGCATATCTCTCTGCCGTACCGCTGGGAAAAATGATCATGCTTGACTATGAATGCGACTACACCGAGATATGGCGACTCACGGAACACTTCTACGGACACAAGTTCATCTGGTGCTATCTCGGCAACTTCGGCGGAATGACTGAAATAGAAGGTGACTACAAACTGAATGCGAAGCTGATCAGAGGCGCAAAGGAAGAGGGAGGCACCGAGTTCGTCGGCATCGGATCCACGCTCGAAGGCTTTGGTCTCAACGAGCCCATCTACGAAGCTCTGCTCTCTCAGGCTTGGGAAACGGGCGTCGGCTTCGATGCCTACATCGACAACATTGCCGACCGCCACCTTGGCCGCGTGGATGAGACCTATCGGGCATTCTGGCACACGATGGTCGATAAGGTCTGCACGACCCACACAAGTACCGGCGCGGCGGGCATCATCAACGCTCACCCCAACCTGGAAGGCGAATGGAACTGGACGACAGAGCTCCGCAAAGGCTACGACATCAAGAACCTGGACGAAGCGCTGGCCATCCTGGAAAGGGTGGAAGGAACGACGGGTTACCTGAGGTTCGACCTCGCCAACACACGCCGTCAGTCCATCCGCAACAGGGCGCTGGCCGTAAGGAAGCGCTTTGCGGATGCCTATAAGGCAGGCGACAGAGAAGGCATGGTGGCGGCCAGAGATGAATTCCTCGGCATGTGCGATAAGATGGTCGAGGCCATAAAAGGATTAGGGGAGTTCTCGCTCGACGACTGGATACGCGATGCCCGTGCATGGGGCACGACCGAGGCGGAGAAGGACTACTTCGAGATGAACGCACGCACCATCATCACCGTCTGGGGCGACTCGTACCGGCTCGAAGACTACGCCAATCGCGACTGGGACGGACTCATCGAGACCTACTACAAAGTCCGCTGGCAGCGGTTCTTCGACGCCGTTCTGGCAGCCTTCGACGCAGGTGAGCCGTTTGTCAACCTCAAGGGACCGCGCATCCCCAAGGGCATGACAAAAGAGGAATGCCAGCGTGCCCTGGATTTCGACGCCGAGATGTGGGACTTCGAGTGCAAATGGGCGCACCTGAAGTGAATTGCTTATCGTAAATCAACACGCCAGCCTGCCTCACGGGTCTCGCGGAACGACGGCGACCTGTTCGGTTATAGTGGCTCTGACCCAAGGTTCTTTCGTAACCCTATGGAGGTTTTGACGTAACCCTGTGGGGTTTTGGCCGTAACCCTGTGGATGTTTGGCAAAAGCCTGTGGGATGCAGGACGATGCCCTGTGGGGCGCGACGTTATCTTCTGATTAGTATCTTAACTTTTGCTGGCCTTTTGTTCCCTCCACCATGAATGTAGATGCCTGAGGAACTGCCGTTTCGCATCTGTCCCTGCGACAGTTTTCGCCCACTGAGGTCAAACCATGTGCCGTCGGTCCATGTGCCGTTCAAGGTCGGGATAGTGTTGGGCAGGTCTTGGTCCCCTGGCGTGTCGGAGACGACGGGATGCGAGAGGCGCGGGTGACTATCGCTGCCGATGGTCTGCCAGAAGGTGTCGGGCCAGAGCTTGGCAAGCAGGGTGCCGTCGGCCATCTCGGCTTCGGTGAAGGTGGCAAGGCCGGAGGCTGTCTGTGCGGCATCGCAGGCGTAGCTGTTGGTGAAGCGTGGCGTGAAGCCTCGGCAGACGTCGTGTCCGCTCTCCCAGCCACTGCCCTTGACCAGGACATAGCAGTTGCGGATGCGCGCTCCCGTGGACCATCCCGACAGGGCACCGCAGTCGTAGCTGCCACCCACCGTGCCCACGGTGTAGCAATTGGTGTAGTGTGCCGTGAAATCGTTGTTGGGAACGCAGCCCACGATGCCGCCGCAGTTGTCGCTGCCGCTCACGATGCCCTCGAATCCCAAGTTCTGGAAGTAGGCGTGGCCCTTGCCCTCTGCCGTCACTTTGCCTGCGAAGCCGCCCACATAGCGCTTGCCCGAGAAGCGGCACGACGCGTCGAGCGTGAGGTCGTGGACTTCCATGCCGTCGGTCCCGACGTTGACAAAGCCCACTCCAGTCTCGCTGCTACGGTTCATGACGAGTCCGCTGATGATGTTTCCCCGCCCGTCTATCTCCCCTCGGAACGGCACGTCGTTGGTGCCGATGCCCGGGAAGTCGGTGCCCGCCATGTTGATGTCGGCAGTGATGCGGCAGTAGGCTTCGTCGTGACCAGGCACGGTGTTCACCAGGCAGGCGAACCATCGCAGAGCCTCGGGCGTGGAGAGCTCGTAGTAGCCCTCGTAGTCGGTGTACAGATACTCTTGGTCCACCAGCTGGCAGACGCTGCAGAGTCCGTCGGCAAAAGCGTGGGGCAGGTAGGAAGCGTTGTCAGTGTTGGAGAAGACGGGCGTGGACGATGTGGCCGACCCATCGCAGTTCAGCGTGCCGGAGGCATAGACGATGCCATGCGCGGGCGAGAGTACGGGGTGGTCATCAGCAGGAAGTTCCCCGTCGAGGTTCTGCCTGAAGGGACCATCGGGCGCGTTTCCGTTGAGCATCCAAGCCAGTGCGCCGTTCTTGCGCTGCGAGAGGGTGAATCGCTTCGTACCCTGACGGCCGGAACTGTCGTAAACGTTGGTGACTATCGGCGACGAACGCCACAGATAGTTACTGCCGTCTATGCCACCGGCGAGCGTCCCGGAGTTGTAGCAATGCTGCACCGACGAGCCGCTCCCACTGAGCCAACCGCTGAAGATGGCCGACTCGCGGTTGCCCGTCACGCGCCCCGAGTTGTAACAATAGCTGAGGATGAGGCTCCCACTGTGTACGCAACCGACAAACGCCGCCGCGTTCTGTGCGCTGCCCGTCACGCGTCCTTCGTGTCCGCAACGCTCGATGCGAGCCGTTCCGCTGCCCACTTTGTCCCCCACGAAACCGCCGACAAAGGCTTTGCCCTTCACCGTGTTGGCTGGTCCGGCAGTGAGATTCAGTATGGTAGCGCTGTCGATGTAGCCGAAGAGGCCCACGCCGTCGGTCGATGCGAGCGCGATGTCGAGGCTGTCGATGCAGAAGCCTTGGCCGTCGAACGTGCCGCAATAGCTGGCAGCGCTCGTGCCGATGGGCACAAAGCTGTAGCCGTTCATGCTGATGTCAGTCGTCAGCAAGGCATTGGCCGTGCGGTTGCCGGCATTCACGAGCTCGGAGAAGTCGCAAAGGTCCTGCGCCGACTGGATGATGTATGTGCCGTCTGAGTCCTTCTCGATGGCGTTGGCGGTGAAAACCGTCAGCAAGAAAGCTGCAAAAATATATCGTCTCATAGTTGTTCTGGCTGTAGCAAATCCTTATTCCTCTATATTTACTCTCTGTTCCGTCCTGATGTCGCGCGATGAGAAGCCAAGCATAATGTTGTACTGCCCGGGGTCGACAACGAAATCGTGCTCGCCGACATCGTAATAGCTGAAGGCCGACGGCTGCAGGGTGAACGTCAACTGCTGGGACTCACCGGCCTTGAGGAAGACTTTGGCAAAGTCGCGAAGCTCTTTCAAAGGACGTTCCACCGAGCACTCCCCTTCCCGACCGACGTAGACCTGGACGACCCCGGCGCCATCGCGGTCGCCGGTGTTGGTCAGCGTGCAGCTCACCTCCAGGCTTCCGTCGTCGTTCTGATGGCCAACGCTGAGCCCGTCGATGCTAAACGTAGTGTACGACAGGCCATGTCCGAAGGGATAGAGCACCTCGCGCCCGAGCTTGTCGTAGCCACGGTAGCCCATGAAGATGCCCTCGCTGTACTGCACATGCTTGTCGCCATCAGGGTCATGGTAACTATTATATGTCGGGTTCTCGCTCCATGCCCGCTCTATGGAAATAGGCAAATGGCCCGAGGGATTGATGCGCCCGAAGAGGATGTCGGCAATGGCCGTCCCGCCTTGCTGTCCGCCATAGAATGCCCAGAGAATGGCGTCCGTGTGTTGCTGCCACGACTGCATCTCGAGGGCACCACCGCCGTTCACGATGCAAACCGTCGGCTTCCCCACTTTCGCTATTGTCTGCATTACTTCCGCATCTTCGCTCGGGAGATTGAAACTTCTGTCGTGGCCTTCGCCCTCAATGTTTGAGTTCAGGCCGATGCACGCCACAACGAGATCGGCTTCCTGAAGGCACTCGGCGAGATAATCCTTTGTGTCGCCACGCTTTTGCCACATCAAGTTCACCATAGCATCACCGCTCAGTTGGTAATACTCGAAGACGACGGCGTACTTCTTCCCCTTGGCAAGGAATTTCGAGGCCGTCCGTGTGTGATAGGACGACGCTTCCCAGTCGTCGAGCACCGACACTCCGTCGATGAGCAGGCGGAAGCCATCGTCGCCACCGGCCGTGAAGTTATAGTAGGCAGAGGCTGGCACGCTGATGAATCCGCTCCAGCGTACGGAGTAATTCTTCCCAGCGATGCCCTCCACGTCGGGTCCCTTTCCGCTCCAAATGTAGTTGACCTTTGTCTCGATTTGTGTCTTGACAGGCGAACCGGTCAAGTCGCTTGTGCTGAAATACTCGGCCTTGAGGCCCTGTTCGGTGAGCGCTTCGTCGGCAAACATGATGGCTGGCAGCAGGTCGAACTTGTCCTTGCAAACCACTTCGATGCCGAGGCTGTCGCCAAGAGCCTTGATGCCTTGATAGGTGCTGACGTACTGCCAGGGATTGACGTTGCCGCTTCCGCCGCCACTGACATAGCCTGTGGCGTTCTTGCCCGTCACGATGATGCGGCGAACCTTGTTCGTGTCGATGGGAAGGAGGTTGTTCTCGTTGCGCAAGAGCGTTATTGCATCATGAGCAACGGCAAGGGCTGTGGCATCACTCTCGGGGTCGAAGAGGGGAATGGTGGTGTCTTGCTGTCCTTCGTCGTGGAATCCCATGCTGATCATCGTGTGCAGGATGTGGCGAACCTTTGCGTCGATGTCTGTCATGGCAAGTTTTCCTTGCGAGATATACATTCGCAGGCTGTCGGGAGTCATGTGGTCTGCGCTGGCCATCTCAAGGTCGAGTCCGCCAACGGCAGCGCCGAGGCAGTCGTGGGTCGAGCCCCAGTCGCTCATGACGATGCCCTTGTAGCCCCATCGGGTGCGCAGGATGTCGGTGAGGAGAGCGCGGCTGTGGGTGGTGTAGATGCCGTTGACGAGGTTATAGCTTGTCATGAGGCAGCCCGTCTTGCCTTCCTGTACGGCAGCCTTGAACGCGGGTAGATAGATTTCGTGCAGGGTTCGCTCGTCAATGTCGTTGCTTATGTGGTCTCGGTCATAGTCGGAGTTGTTGCCGAGGAAGTGCTTGACGGTGGTGGCGACTCCCTCCTTTTGGGCACCGATAATGTAGTTTGCTGCAATCTGTCCGGCGAGGTAAGGGTCTTCGCCCATATACTCGAAGTTACGTCCGCAGAGTGGCGAGCGATAGATGTTGACGGCGGGTCCGAGGATAATGTTGATGCCTCTGGCACGGCAGTCACGCGCCAAGGAACGTCCGTAGCGCCGAGCCATATCGCGGTTCCATGTGGCGGCAAGAGCTTGATTAGGTGGATAGGCAGTCGCCACGTTGTCCGAGCCGACTCCTTGCGGCCCGTCGCACATCTCCATTCCCGGAATGTCGAGGCGGTCGATGCTCTTGGTGTGATACCAGTTCGTGCCGCCCACAAGGGAGAGCTTCTCGTCGGCAGTCATGAGGGAGAGCAGGGAATCGACCATTCTGTCAACGTAATCTTCGTCGGGCTGCACGAGGACAGAGACGTTGCGTTGTCCGGCTTCGCTGTGCGTGGCGGTGAGAGTGCAGAGTCCTGCCGAGACGGCTGTGACTTCCATTCGTGCTCCACCCAAGCGCACTGCCTTGGCAATGTTGCTGTTCGACGAGTAGATGAACTTGTCAACATAGCGTACGACAGCCTCTTCGGGCTGGAAATCTATGTCGATGACTGCCTTCTCGCCGGGCTTCATCACGAGGTCGGGGAGCGAGAACGTGAAGTCACTACAGGGAAAATAGCGGCTGATGTACTCTATCTTCGAGAGGTCTTTTGTGGAATAATACACGTCGCCCGGTGCCCATTCGTCGGCTGAGCCGTTCTGCGAGAAGCGGATGTCGCCGGTGCTCGTGCCGACCATCGTGCCGTAATGCACGGCAAATGTCTTCCTCTGCGCCAGTATCGTTGACCATTGGGCATTGAACATTGAACACTGGAGGAGCAGGAGGAGGGTGATGTATCTTAGCTGTGTCATGGCTTTCGGAACTTAAAGGAGGTTTCTCCTACCTTAATAATATAATATGTATGCGCGGGAAGGTCGCCGACGCGTATCTCTTCGTTGCTGCTTGCTTGCCGGAGAAGTTTTCCATCGAGCGTGTAGATGCTGACGGTGGTGCCTGCGGGAGCGTTGGAGAGCTGCAGGAGGTCGCGGCAGGTGACGATGCCGGGCTTGGCGATGCCTGTGGGAACGTCCACGTCAAAGTGGGCACGGCGGACGTTTGAAATGGTCGTCCCTGAGGTCATGACTACAGAGAAAGTAGAGTCGTCGTCGGCAGCCACGAGGCAAAGCACCTCGCTCATCGCCACACGCTCGCCGCCATCAGTGATGAGGCACCACACGCGCTCGTCGGCTCTCGCCTGGGGCAGCAGCAGCGTCAGTGCAAGCAAAAGCAGTATGTTACGTTTCATATTGAATTCTTTTTTGTAATGACTTTTCAAACGTCGCGTGCGGCGATGGAGATTTCCGCGTGCGGCGATGGTGGTTTCCGCGTGCGGCGATTATAAACGTCGCGTGCGGCGTTGGCGGAGCCCCGCCTTCATTTTTTCATTTATTCATTTTTTCATTTTCCATCGTTGCGTGCGGCATTCTGGATTCCCCCTAAAGGGGGTTAGGGGGTCTTCTACACGCCGTTGTTGATGATGAGCGCAAGACTGATGTAGTTGACGCGGTAGCGGTAGAGATTCCTTCCTGCCGGTCCGTCGCTGATAGTACCGCAGTCGTTCAGATTGTATGTCCGCTTACAGTTGTTGCACTTGGCGTAGCCGCTCGTCTGGAGTTGCAGGGGCTTGGTGATGTTATAGTTCTGATAGCAGTTGGAGCAGGCAAGGTCGTAGCAGACGACACGCACCTGGTCTTCTCCTATCTCGGGGATAGTGAGCTTGCCAACGATGAAGCCGCTCAGTCCGGGATAGTAGCCGCTATAGCCTGCCATGGCCGAGATGTTGATGGCTGAGGTGTGGTTAGTGGCATCGGTGAAGAGGAATCTTTGTCCGTCCACCTTGATGGTGCAATACTCGCCCATGCTCTCGCAGGCGGTGAAGAGGACGGGCGCCTGCGTCACGTTCTCGATGTTCAAGCGAGCACGCAGGTTGCAATACTTGTTGTTCACCTCGCCGCTGCTACAAGCGGCAAGGAACACGACGGCCGCCAGAAGAATCTTTCTCATGAAGTTAATGAAGTTAAAGAAGTTAATGAAGTTAAAGAAGTTAAGGGGAGTTAAAGGACGATACCAATGGGATGCGGTGTGCTTTCAGTCTTTATTTGGACTGAAAAGACTATTGTCCTTTAACTTCCTCTAACTTCCTCTAACTTCCTCTAACTTCCATAAAAGTTAAAAAGTTAAAAAGTTAAAAAGTTAAAGAGTCTGTCAATCGTTTTTCAGCTTCCTCCGCACGCTCGAAGTGGAAGCCGTCCCAGACGTTCTGCATGAGCGTCTTGATTTCCTCGGTGCAGAGGTTGCCGATGCTTCCCTCGTGGGTGTGATGCACCTCCTTGCGAGGCGTGAACCGACCGGCTTCGATGTCGAGTCCCACCTTCTTGTAAGCGTCGCGGAAAGGCATTCCGTCGGCTGCCAGACGGTTTACTTCCTCCACGGAGAACATGAGGTCGTAACGCGGGTCGTCCAGTATGTGTCGGTTCACCTCCAGCCGGGCGATGATGTAGGTCGCCATCTGAAGGCACTCCCTCAGCTCTCCGAAAGCCGGCAGAAAGACTTCCTTGATGATTTGCAGGTCGCGGAAGTAGCCGCTCGGAAGGTTGTTCATTATCAAAGTCACCTGCTGAGGCAAGGCTTGCAGCTTGTTGCATTTGGCTCGCGTCAGCTCGAAGACGTCGGGATTCTTCTTGTGAGGCATGATGCTCGAGCCTGTGGTGCATTCTTTCGGGAGCTTGATGAAACCGAAGTTTTGGCTGTTGAAAAGGCAGGCGTCAAAGGCCAACTTGCTCACCGTCCCAGCAATGCCTGCCAGGGCAAAGCTGACGTTTCGCTCGGTCTTGCCACGTCCCATCTGGGCATAGACCACGTTGTAGTCGAGCGAATCGAAGCCCAAAAGCTCCGTCGTCATGGTTCTGTTCAGCGGGAACGACGAGCCATAGCCGGCAGCGGAACCAAGGGGGTTGCGGTTCGTAATGCGATAGGCGGCCTGCAACAGCACGAGGTCGTCCACAAGACTCTCTGCGTAGGCACCCAGCCAAAGACCAAAACTGCTCGGCATTGCCACCTGAAGATGGGTGTAGCCGGGCATCAGGACGTCCTTGTAGTGCTCGCTTTGCTGCTGAAGCTCCGTGAAGAGATTCCTCACGTCCTCTGCCACGAGCCTGATTTGCTTGCGTATGAAGAGCTTGAGGTCCACGAGAACTTGGTCGTTTCGGCTGCGTCCGCTATGTATCTTCTTGCCCATGTCGCCCAATCGTCGCGTGAGCATCAGCTCCACTTGCGAGTGTACGTCCTCGATGCCGTCCTCAATGGTGAACCGTCCCTCCCTGATGTCGGCGAGGATGTTCCGCAGTTCGGCAAGCAACGCCTGCAGTTCGTCCTTCTCGAGGAGCCCGATGCTTTCGAGCATCTTGATGTGTGCCATCGATCCCGTCACGTCTGCTTCGGCCAGAAACATGTCCATTTCCCGGTCGCGTCCAACGGTGAAGCGGTCTATCTCCGCCGTCACTTCATATCCTTTGTCCCAAAGCTTTTGCATTGCAAAAATAAGAAATTAAGATATTAAGAAAATAAGAAAAGCCTGCGTCTCGTTTTTATTTTCTACATTTCACATTTTCTGAATCTCTAATACGGCAGGCTTGCCAGCATTTGTGCCAGCCCGTCCACGCCTTGTTGAAGCTTGCTTCCCACCATCTGACGGATGAAGAAGTTGAGGTCGGCCTTGACGGTGAGGCGCATGGCACACTCGTTTTCGTTCTGCGGAAGCAGTTGAATCCACATGTTTGCCGCCACGGGCATCCCTTCGGCAGCAAACTTGATGGTCTTGTCCTGCTCGCGTTCGATGATGCGGAGCGTGGCAGTTCCTATCGGAGTATTGCCCGAAACGCTGTCGCGGTCGAATTGAAGTTCTCGAAGCTTCTCGACAACTTGTTCCAGTTGTTCGGGTTTCACCTTGTCGCCAGCCTGTTGCTTGATGCGTTCCATCGCCTCAGGATTGTCGAGGCCTTGCTGAATGACGGCCAGATTGTTGAGGTCCGACAGCCGTTCATAGACGCGACCTATGGGGGCGAAAATCTTTTTTACCTCGCTTTTGTACTCTGACATCTTGTTTATTTACGATTTGACGATTTACGATTTATTTACGATTTAGCTATTTTGCTAATCTGTTCCCCCTAAAGGGGGGTAGGGGGTCCTTTACGATTTATTTACGATTTGGCTATCTAACAATTATTCCACGGGGGCTGACCAGTTGGCGGGGTCTTTGCGCCATTCGTGGAGCGTAGGAATGTCTTTTTCCTGGATGTAGCCTGTCTTGAGGGCTTCGCTGACGACGGCTTCGTAGTTCGTGAGCGTGACGAGCTTGACGCCGGCGGCACTGAATGCTTCCTCGGCCACGGGGAATCCATAGGTGTAGGATGCCACCATGCCGATGACTTCTACACCAGCCTTCCTGAGCGCTTCGACTGCCTTGAGGCTGCTGCCACCCGTGCTGATGAGGTCTTCCACAACGATTACCTTCATGCCCTCATGCAGTTCACCTTCGATGAGGTTCTCCATGCCGTGGTCCTTTGGTTTGCTTCTGACGTATGCGAAGGGCAGAGAAAGTGCGTCGGCAACGAGGGCACCTTGGGCGATGGCACCTGTTGCCACGCCTGCCACGCCTTCAGCTTCGGGGAACTGCTCCATGATGAGGCGCGTGAGTTCTACCTTGACGAAGGTGCGGAGCTCGGGAAAGGAGAGCGTCTTGCGGTTGTCGCAATAGAAAGGACTCTTCCATCCGCTGGCCCAGGTGAAGGGATTGGTGGGTTGCAACTTGATGGCCTTCACTTCAAGCAGCTTGGCTGCAAAGATTGATTCGACTGAGTTCAACATATCTTTATTTACGATTTTACGATTTACGATTTACGATTTATTGACGATTGTTCTATTTTATTATTTATAGGCTGTCGGGGGCGATGTCCATTTTTGAAAGCATGGGTCAGCTCTTCAGAAGCTTTTTGCCGTCCTTGATGTAGAGTCCCGACTGCTGCATACTGGCGGTGCGGGTGCCGTCGATGCGGTAGATGATGCTCTGCCGGCGGCTTTCCTTTATCCCGTTCACGGCGTCGTCGTCGGGGGCGACAGTCAGAGCGAGGGGTTGCGAAACGGGTTGTCCGTCGATGCAGATGCAGTATTCATGCTCGCCGGCACTGAGTCCGGTGAGTGTGATGTTGCCTTCTTCCGTGTCGAGCGACATGATGTCCTGCCACTCGCCATCTTGCTTGACGGCAAGCTTGGCGGGGAGTGCGGGATGGAGGCCGCCGTAGTGCATGGTGATTTCCTCGCTCGCCTTGTATTCCGACTTGTCCGAACGGAGCTGAGCTGGCGTGCCGATGGCAAAGTACTGACGCTCGAAAGGCTCCGAATAGCCGTCGGCCATGAAGTAACCGACAAAGTAGATGCCTTCTGGCAAAGGTGCTGTCCAGTTCTTCGTGCCGCTGACGTTGAGCCGAAGCGACCCGTTCACCTTGGTGTTGTAGAGCCATGTGGGGCACTTCACATCCTTTGGCGTTAGCCCGGCCTGATAGATTCCCACCCAGTCGTTGCTTATCGCGGGAGTGTTCGTGAGCTTTATCGTGATGGCTTCTCTGACGTTATAGACACGCTTGTTGGGTGTCATGGAGAACGTCGAGGGGTCGTAAGCGCGGCTGGTGACAAAGAGAGGGATGCGCGGCGAACACTCAGTGTAGCCTCCATCTTGGAACAGAACGGCGAAATACTCCCCGACGGCCGAGACGCTGAGGCTCAGCGTGCCAGCTGCTACTTCTGTATATTTGTAGGCGGCCGACGTGTCGCTCGTGCCGGGAGTCTTGCCTCTGGCGTAGATGCCGAGCCATGCTTCCTTGCCGACGGGCATTCCGCTGAAGGTGGCTTCAATGCTTTCGTTCACCCGGTAGAACTGCTTGTCGAGCGAGAGGGACGAGGAGTATTTGGCGACGGTGCTGTCCATCCAGTCGCTATAGATGGCAGTGCCTTTGCCGCCGAAGCAGTTGCAGGGGCGCACGGCAAAGCGGAAGGCGAAGTCAGCGGGCAGTTCGCTCTCGCCGAAGACGCAGACTGTCTCGCCTCCCACATGCTCCTCGCCGAGGTAGCACTTGGGCGGGAAGACACGTTTCGTGGCAGAGACATGGCGCACATCGAGCCAGTCGTACTCCACCTGCACCTCATAGTCGAAGGCGCGCACGCCGGAGTTCTTCTTCAGGACAGTCGGGAAGTGCACCGCCACCTGCCGTTGCTCCGTGCCATAGCGGTCGGTGCCTGTGCCGCCGGTAATGGTCACCTTTGCTCCCGAAGGGAATTGTGGCACCTCGGCTGTCTTGGCACGATTCTCGAAGGAAAGCGGCTGAGTGGCTGAGATGGGCCAAGGCAGGAACCAAGGCTCGCCGACAAGTTCGTCGTGGACAAACTCTCTTCGCTCGAAAGTGACGGCGTTGTCATAGACGCGCATCACCATGCCTTGCCGTCCGTCGCCTGTCCCCATCCTCGGCATCTGCGAAGGCGGACGCGCCGACCAGTCGTCCTGATAGGTGTTTTCACGCGCCGGCATGGGATAGAGGTAGCTGAGCGACGACGTACCGATGCTGGTGAAGCCGCCTTGCCAAAGGTCTCTCTCGTCGTCGAGAGGCGAGTGGGAATGTCCGGAGAAAGCAATGGCATTGGGATAGCCAGTGAGCAGGCGGGTCACCGTGCCGTCGTCCCTGCCCCAAGCCCAAGCGCAGTTGCAGGTGTCCTTAGGGTGCGGGTGCTGTATGTAGAAGAACGGACGTCCGTCGGCAGTCAGTTCGGAGTGATGCTCGCGAAGGAAGTTCTCGAGTCCCGAGATGTGGTTCTGGTTCTCCCAGTGCGCGCCGACGAAGTGATAACCCTTGATGGTCTTCATCCAGATGGGCTGATAGTCCTCCTTGAAGCACTGTTTCCAAGCCTCGGCGGGACGCTTACCGATGCCTTGCGCTTGCGCCGTCTCAGCCCCGACACTGCTGATGGTCCCGCCCCAGGAATAGGCCTCCATGTCGTGGTTGCCGTAGATGAAGAGCTGAACCGTCTCTTTTCCATCTATGCCTTTGTTGTTCGGAAAGACCTGGAACCAGGCATCCGCCACGACTTGCAGCTGCGGCAGGAGCCCCTGGTCGGCCATGTCGCCGGCAATGATGACGCCGTCCACCTTCAGACTTCTAAAGTATTCGAGGGTGTGGATGAACGTCGCGGCCGTGTCGGCTTCACGGAGATGGATGTCGCTCACAATGCCGATGACGATGTTGGGACTGCCCAGGGTGGCAATCGTCTCAGCGAGTGCAGGCGTCCCTAAATAGGCAGCTCCGGCAAGTGCGCCCGAGCGCTGAAGAAATTCTCTGCGATTCATACATTATATAATTATATATATGTGCCTGCAAAGATACAAAGAAAAATTGAAAAATAAAGCAAAGCACGTCGAAAAGTCGGAGTTCAGAGTTGAATTATTTACATTAGATTAGTACATTATATATAATATATGTAGACATCTTCAAACATTAAATTAGCACACATGGACTTTTAGCACATTTCATCGTCCAATTAAACTACCTTCTCGAAATAATCCTAATCATCTATACATTCGTCAATAACATTAAAGGTATTTATTTCTTGGGTCGTTTGCATGTTTCATTTTCCATTTCGCTATTTTCTTTCCTAAAATATAGTCGCAAAAACCTTGATATAAAATTAAAATCACTATTGCAGTAGGAGCCATAATAATATAAAAAAGCCATTTTGGTTCAGATTCATTATAATGAATGTTGAAAAGATAACAAATACCGTCATGAATAAAACCACTTACAAACAACCAAATGATAAACAGCAAAAAGAAAGTTATCGAATTAGTTTCACCATCAAGTTCATTCCTTAATTGTTGAGCCTCTTCTTTCAATCTATTTTCTTCTTTCTGCCTTCTCTTATTCTCTTCTTCTTGCCTTCTTCTTTCCTCTTCTTCCTTCTTTTTTCTTTCCTCTTCTTTTTTAGCCTCTATTTCTTTTTGTTCTTTTTTTTGAAAATATTTTGTTAAATCAGATAGACTATTGGGAGAAAAGTTTGCCCTATTATTCTCATCAATCAGGAATGCACAATTATTGGTTCCATCCAAAGTAAGAGTAAGAATGTTATCATCAATGAACGATGGGTGAAACATCATAACTGCATTTTCACTATTGATAATTACGGTTTTGTTTGCTGCGATGTATTGCCAAGTCCCTCTGATTCCTACACCATTTGTCGTGATATACAAGTCGCCATTATCTTGAAAGATATACAAAGACTTTACTCCACTATCATTGAACACCCACCAACTCTTATTACAGAGGGTTGTCCTAATATCGAGACTTTCGCTGAACCGTTTGTATCGATTAATGGTATCAAACAAATAGGTTTTCATAAGAGTATTACTTATTTATGCTGTCATTGGTGTAATGACATTGTGTATAGTATCGACATACTTAGCAAGTGGAACCATGTAAGGCGTGGGCTTTGGATAAGGAACGTAGAATTCTCCATGAAACGACTATAAGCCGATTCCTTGCCCTCATTGAGAGTCTTGATGAATACAAAGACATCCTTGCTGACAGTGCGATACATTGTCTCAGGCTCCTTGTTCTTAAAGACGCTCCATCGCAGTTCGTTATAACTAACGTCTCTGTCTGTTTCGGGATTATGCCACATACCCTGCTTGAAGGTCGGCTCCTTAACAGCAACACCAAAGGCATTAGCGTTTGCCTCTTTGGTTCGTTGAGCATCATCAAGCATCTTCATAAAGAACAGATAGGTCATCTGCTCCAATATAGTAATTGAGTTTGTTATGCCTCCAGTCCAAAAGGTGTCCCAAATACTATCGATTCGATTTTTAACTTCGCCAGTAATCATATCGTCATAGGTCTTTGCTCTGCAAAGGTACAAAGAAATGAAGAATTAAGAGAGAAGAATGAAGAATTATTTCGTCTTCGCACAAGATGTCGGAAAACTACTCGTTAGTAAACGGCGGTTTATCCATTAGTAAATGACGATTTACTAACAGGTAAATCGCAAACTACTCGTGAGCCGCTTGGAAAATGCTCGTGTGGATTCGGTGAAATCCTCGTGTGGATTTGCCCAAAAGCTCGTGTGGATTTTTTCGGCTCGACGTGTGGTGACGTTTTCAGCTAAAGGCTTCCACCTCGGCAGAATAGTGTCCGTAGACGTATTCCACCACCATGCGGCCGCTCCGTCCTTGCTCTGCGACGAGGCACGAAACGAGTCCCATCGTCCAACGCCAATTGACTTCAATGCAGGGACAAATGCCTTCCTGGGCCAACATCATGTCGATGCCCACCGGACCTGAGTAGTCGAAACGGCGGAGTCGTTCCGTCCACCACGCCCGTATCTCCTGAAGATATTGCAAAGGAATGTATTGAGCCAGCCATGCCAACTTCTGTCCTTCGGGCGCCACCCAGTTTCCGAGGTACGCCCCGCGCTCGTTGGTATAAAAAAGAGACAAGCCTCGATACTCTACGCCACCCTTTCCGTCGAGCCAGAACTCCAGGGCAAAGTCGCAAACCTTGTGCAGAAACTGCTCCACCACAACGCTTCCCTGCGCCTCCAGAATGCGCTTAGTCCATGGCTTCAGACCCTCTCCCAGCCTCTCCCTTGCAGGGAGAGGAGTAGTTACATCAGTTCCCCCCATGTCTCTTTGGCTATCTGCCCCTCTCCCTACAAGGGAGAGGCTGGGAGAGGGTCCGATTGGTCCAGGGACTTTTCTAATACCCCTTCCGCTGCTGCTCCATGGCGATTTCAGCAAAGCCTCGCCAAACGCGTTTGCAGTTTCCTCTGCCTCCTCGATGCTCCGGCAAAGGACGGAACGGCCCGCGAGATGTCCGTCGAGAGTCAATTCGCTTCGAAGCTCCTGCAAGAGAGATACGGCAGTTTGTCTGTGGGAAAGTTGTCTGATTTGCTCCAACTCCTTCCGGGAAGGTAAAAGCGACTCCTGAACGCCTGCCTGCTTGAGTTGATGACAAAGTGACGGACTCCATCCCCACGGCAGGATTGTCGTGTCGTCGGGCAGGTCGAGACGCGCCTCGCCGTCCCAGACGATGTCGTCTTCCTCTGCCCACCACTGCGGAAGCCACCACAGTTCTCGCCGCATCTGCTGTATCCTGGCTGGTGGCGTGTAGCCCGGATGCCCGTCGGCAAGGGCCATGTCATTCTCTGGGTTGAAGACGTAGAGGCAACTCATGGGAAGGTTGAATGTGATAATGTGAAAATGTGAAAATATGAAAATGTGAAAGTTATGAGCGGAGGATGTCGAGCATCTTGCGGTCGAGGCGGTGACAGAGGTTGAACCCGCGCCATCGCGTGCTGTCGGGCATACTGCGCCTTGCCATCAGCTGGCCGCTTTTAGCGAGTGGCAGGCACAGCAGACCCGCGCCGGTCAGAGCGGCAGAACGTAAGAAGTCGCGTCGCTGCATGGCATGAATGGTCGTTTCTTATATATATAATTGTATGTTCAAACGCCTTCGGAGGGAACACACGGGCTGATTTCCGCTCCCGTATAATAGTGGCGAAGGATTTGTTTGTAGTCATAACCCTTCTCGCCCATCACGGCGGCGCCTATCTGACAAAGCCCTACGCCGTGGCCCCAACCGTGTCCGTGCAAGACGAAGAGGCCGGGCACTCCGCCTCTTACATTCTTTGCCTCGACCGTGAAGGCACTGCTCTTGAGCGTGGATGCACTGAGCATACGGCGGATTTCAAGTTCCTTGCCTACGACAAACTGCCTTTCGCTGCCCACGATTCTCAGCTTGCTGATGTGTCCGCCAGGGCCTTTCTCCACCGCCTCGAGCGCAAGGATTTGTCCGAGGTCTGTCTTCAGATGAGCCGTGACACGTTCGTGCAGTTCCTGCTGCGAGAGTTCTTCGGTCCATTCATAGAAGTCGCGCGTCTCGAGATCATAGTCGTTGAGCACCTGCCGAAGGATTCGTGTGTCGCTGGTATTGCAGAAGGGGTCGGCCACGGAACGCAAGTAGGGAACCTGAATGTTCTCCCAACAATACTGGAACTCGTTGGTTCGTCCGCCACAACATTTGCCGAAGCGTGTGTCGCAAATGTGTCCGTCGAACATCAGGACCTGCCCTCGCGTGGCATCGACTGCCTCGGCCACGCCGGGATTACCCTGTCTGGTGATGCCCTGATAGCGCTGGCAATGGTCGTCGGCACAGACGTCGAAGATGGTGTGGTCCTCGCGGTCGTACCATCGGATGCTTTCGCCTTCGCCCTTGACAAACGAGAAGAAGGGCGACGACTGCTCGGCATGTTCCTGCCGACGCTGCATCTGGGCATAGAGCCAACTGCGGCTGATGACGGCTGCTGCCTTGAGAAATTCCAGCGAACAACTGCTTTTCATCTCGCTGCTGATGACGCTCTTGAGGTAATCTTCCACGGGCAGAATGTTGATGGCAACTATCTTGTCTTCGTCCACAACGAGTTTGAGGGTGCCGCTGAAGGTCTGCGACTCCTGCCTCTCCCAGTGGAACTTCTGCCCGATGGTGACGTCGTGGAGGGTGAAAGACCCCTCTAAGTCTCCCCCTAAAAGGGAGGCTTCCTGGTTTAAGACAGCGTTTGAGAGGGCCTTCGACCTGAACGTCAGCTCCTGGTATACATTGTCTTTCCATCGGATGCCGCCTTCGGTGTACTCGGCAGTCTGCTCGCCTACGACGTCGTTGCCCTTTGCTGTATAGACATTGTTCATACAGAAACGGATAACCGTCCCCTTCATGATGCCGACGGAAACGGTTTGATTGAGGGCAGGCATCTCGTTCTTCTTCTCTTCTGCTTCTGTGACGGCCGGCTCCGCCTTGTCTGTCAGTTGTGCGATGACGGGCTTCAGTTCTTCATCGCTCAGCGTGACTTCCCTGAGGATGCCTGCTGCGCGGTCGGCCGTCAGCGCCTCGAAGTCTTGCTGGCGAGGCGTGATGAAGAGTCCGCACATGTCGAGTGCTCCAGGGCTGATGAGCAGTTGTTCTTCTCCTTCTTTATAATAACAATCAGGACGATGCTTGCTGCGCGGGAAGATGAGGGTGACGATTTCATCGGGACGGCTTGCCGTGCCTGCCTGCCGCCAGCAGACGATGTTGAGGCGTGGCTCTGTCTCGTCACCCATCACGGGCAAGGCTTTATAGACACGCTGGCAGAGGAGACTATCGCTTTCTGCCGGCATACTACGGATGACAAAGACGGGGCACGGATAACCTTCCAGGAGGTAGAGACCGCAACGGCTGCCGACGTTGCCTGCTTCCTCCATTGTTGCCGCCTGCTCGCCCGTGAGCGGATAGAGCTTGCGGAGTTTGTTCTCATACATCGTCCAGTCGCGTTCCAGGGGAACGATGCCTCGGCTACCTGCCTGCAAGTGCATGTGGTCGGGGCAGGATGCACCGCAAAGAGGGCCGTTGTAGAAGACGATATGCCTGGGCATATTCCATGCCATACGCCGAAGTGTGCCGAAGGAACTATAGATGCTCTGCGGTGTATGCCTGCGCATGGGGATGGTGAAGTGCTGAGGAAGGATGGGATAAGGGTTGACGAGTATCTGATAATGCTTCTCCGTCATGAGTTTATGCTGTTCCTTCGGTCGGTTCTTGTCGCAGAGGAAACAGGGTCGCTCGCTGATGCTCTTCTTGTCGACGGACGCTCCTGTCGAGACAATGCGGGCAGGATTCCACTGTGCGGCGAGCATCATCTCGCCGAAGGGCATTTCCTTTGTCTTGACATCCTGGAGTGCTTTATATCTTTCGGCTGCCTCCGGCCATTCTTGAAGCTCTTTCCTGAAGAAGTCATCCATCTCCTCGGGCGTCACTTGGTGCTGCCAGAGGATGTTAAGTTGCTGGCGTGCCTTGATTTCGAGCGTGCGGAGATGGTCTTTGTAGGTGTTGTTCTTGTTGATTTTGTCTTGGCTGAGTGCTGCATCGCTGTTGCCTTCCCACCGACGGCAAAGGTAAACCTCGTCGAAGATGCGGCCGATGCGGTATCGACGGCTTATCATGAGGCCGAGGGCGTAGTCTTCTCCGTAGCTTGTGTTAGGGATTTGGAGTTCGCGGAGCACGGGTGTGAAGAAGGCACGGGGCGCTCCGAGGCCATTGATGCGCAAGGCATTGTTGCGCCCATTCTGCTGTGTCCACTCGCGATGGTCGATGATTCCGGGCGGAAGGGTGTTGAGTTGGAAGTCGCACATGCGGTAGGATCCGATGACCATGGCTGCGCCTTCGGCATAGAAGGTGTCGATGATGCGCTGAAGGGTTTGGGGTGAGGAGTAGAGATCGTCGCTGTCGAGCTGGACGACAAAGCGCCCCACCTCGGGATGATGCACGGCCTGGTTCCAGCAACCGCCGATGCCGAGGTCGTTACGGTCGGGGATGAGATGGATGAGGGCAGACTCTGAGCTCCCTCCGTCCGTCGCGTTGCTGCACTCGCGCCTCACCTTTTCGATGACATCCGTAGTGCCATCGGTGGAATGATTGTCGACGACGATGACATTGAACGGGAAGTTTGTCTGCTGCATGAGTGCCGAGCGGATGGCATCCTCGATGGTTCTCTCCCTGTTGCGCACGGGGATGACGACGGAGGCTTCCACGGCGAACTGTCCTTCGGCGAGCTTCACCTCGTCGTACTCATCGCCGTGCAGGTAGGCATTGAGCAGGCGGAGGTGGCGGGTGCAGGCGCGTTCCATCTCCACCTGACGGGCGCGGTTGCGGGGATCGACGTAGTCGAACTGCTTCACGCCGCTGAGTCTCGTGTCGCGCTCCACTTCGGTATAGAGGAACTCATCGACGTGCAGCGGCAACTGTTTGCGGCTGACGAAGAGACGGAGGTCGTAGAGCGCGGCGAACTGGTAGTTGTGGAGGTTTTCCTGACTGACATATTCCTTCAACACTTCGGTGCGGAAGAGGAGGAGCGAGCCCATCTGGAAGTCGTCGCGCACGGAGCCGAGCTGATAGTCGGTGAGGGGGACGGCCTCTCTCACTTCTCCTTGGGAAGAAGCTTGGGGGGCGAGGCTGTAGTGGTCGGAGTATATCATGAGGGCCTGGCTGTCCTCGGCGATGGTGAGCAGTCGCGTCAGGGCGTGAAAGCCGAGCTGCAGGGTGTCGAACTTAGTATATAATAATGTATAGGGCGCGGTGGCCGTCTCGGCGATGTGTCGGATGGTGCGCGTATGTCCGGGGCCATCTTCGCGCAGGAGGTTGACACTCTGCACGAGGGGTTCGGCCTCCAGCATTTCGAGCGTCGGGCGCACCTGTTCGTCGTTCTCGTAGGGGATGAAACAATCTATTCGTGACATATTCTTCTTTTCTTTTTCCCTGCAAAGATACGGAAAAATATCGGTATTTGCATTCTCATGGGCGAAAAAGTGCAGGAAAAGTGTGGCAAACCGAAGGGGCTGCCATTCGGCAAAAGTTCTCTCGCCTGCAAGGGAGCGAAAACGCAGCACGCGGAGTTTGGCAACGCCGCACGCGGAGATGACCGTCGCAGCACGCGGAGTTTGGCAACGCCGCAGCCTGCGTTGGCAGACACCACGTCGGCGGACTCTCGCTCCTACAGCACGGTGAGCTTGGCGAAACGGAGCATCAGCACCTTCGTACCGGCGTTCTCGAAGAGGACCGTGGCCTTGGCATCGATGCCGGAGCCTTCCACGTTCTGCACGATGCCCTTGCCGAAACGCTCGTGCAGGACGGCGGCGCCGGCGGTGAGGGAAGACGTATCTCCCGACGACGCAACGCCCGACCCACTCAACGACCTCCCGGACCCTCTCCCAACCAGACCAGACCCTCTCCCAACCTCTCCCTTGTAGGGAGAGGAGTAGTTTGCTTTGGCGTTTGTATTTGTATCTGCCCCTCTTCCTGCAAGGGCTGGCCCTCTCCCGACATATCCTTTGCTTGGAGAGGAATAGTTTGCTTTTCCACCTGCATTGGTATCTGCCCCTCTCCCTACAAGGGAGAGGTTGGGAGAGGGTCTTGTTGCCTGCTGCCTATAGAACTGCTCGGGAATCTCCCGTATGAAGCGGCTGGGGCGGGAGAACTCCATCTTGCCGTTGCGGAAACGCGACTTGGCATAGGTGAGGATGACCTGCCGTTCGGCCCGTGTCAGCGCAACGTAGAAGAGGCGACGCTCTTCCTCGAGGCTGCGAGGCGAGTCGGACGACATCTCGCTCGGAAAGAGTCCTTCCTCCAAACCCGCTATGAAGACGACGGGAAACTCCAGTCCCTTGGCCGAATGGATGGTCATCATGTTCACATGGTCGGCATCCTTGTCCACGTTGTTGCGGTCGAAGTCGGTGGCGAGACTCGCGTCGTGCAGGTAGTCCGTGAGCGTCGTGCCCCGTCCCTGCTCAAGGCCGTCCTGCACGAAGAGTGCGATGCCGTCGAGCATCTCCTGCATGTTCTCCTGCCTGGAAATGTCGTCCGGCTCATGACCGCTGAAGACGTACTGCTGCAGTCCGCTCTCCCTGGCAACGCGCAGGGCAAGGGTGTGGGCATCGTCCCTCTGTGCACTCTCCCGGAAGCCCTGCATCATGTCGCGGAAGGCAGCGATGCGGGAGAGCGTGGCGGCGCTGATGCCCGGGCACGACGCCTGCTCCAGCACGTCCCACACCGGGCGGTCCTGCGCCCTGGCCTCAAGGAAGAGCTTCTTCACCGTGGTGTCGCCGATGCCACGCGTCGGTTTGTTGATGACGCGCCGCAGCGACTCCTCGTCGTAGGGGTTCGCCGTCAGGCGCAGATAGCAGAGCAAGTCCTTGATTTCCTCCCTCTGATAGAACGACATGCCTGCATAGATGTGGTAGGGAATGTGGCCGTAGAGGAAACTGTCCTCTATCTTTCTGCTCTGAGCATTAGTGCGATAGAGCACGGCCATGCCTTTGTAGGGGATGCCGGCCCGGTGCGCTCGCTGCACTTCGCGCAGGATGATGCCGGCCTCGTCCGTGTCGCTGTAGGCCGAGAAGAGCGCGATGGGACTGCCCACCTCCTTCTCGCTGAACACTTGCTTCGCTATCTGTTCGCGATTGTTGCGGATGAGACTGCCGGCAGCGTTCACGATGGTCTGCGTAGACCTGTAGTTTCGCTCCAGCTTGAACAGGCGCACGCCCTGGTAAGTCTCCTGGAAATGGAGGATATTGTCGATGTCCGCCCCACGGAAACTATAGATGCTCTGCGCATCGTCGCCCACCACGCAGACGCGTTGCCGCTTGTCCGTCAGCAGACGGATTATTTGGTGCTGGGCGAAGTTCGTGTCCTGATACTCGTCCACCAGCACATATTGGAACCGCTCCTGCCACTGTTCGGCCACCTCGGGATTGCCCTCGAGGATGAGCCAAGTGCAGAGCAACAAGTCGTCGAAGTCCATGGCGTTGGCCTGCTTCAGACGTTCCTGGTAACGTCTGTAGATTTCGGGCGTCAGCGTGCGGTGCGTGTAGGCATCGCTCTCCCTGTAGTCCCTGACGGAAAGGTAGTTCTGCGGGAGCACGAGCCTGTTCTTGGCCGCAGAGATACGGCTCTGTATGGCAGCGGGCTTGTAGATTTTCTCGTCGAGCGACATCTCGCGGATGATAAGGCGCAGCAGGCTCAGGCTGTCGCTCGTGTCGTAAATGGTATAGTTAGCGTCGTAGCCGAGCCGATGCCCTTCCGTTCGGAGCATACGGGCAAAGATGCTGTGGAAAGTGCCCATCCAAAGCGCAGAAGCCTTCTCGGGTGACACGAGCAAGGCAATGCGCTCGCGCATCTCGCGGGCAGCCTTGTTGGTGAAAGTCAGGGCCAGGATGCGCCAAGGCTGCATCCCTTGCTCCAGCAGGTAAGCCACTTTGTAGGTGAGGACACGCGTCTTGCCACTGCCCGCACCGGCTATCACCAGCGAAGGCGCGTCGATGCAAAGCACCGCCTCACGCTGGCTCGGATTCAAATCTTCTAAATTCAGCATATCGTCGGGAGTCTTTTCATCATTCCTTTATTCCATTTTCCACATTCTTAACTCCAATTTCTTAACTCTTAATTCTTAACTTATCCCTCTCTCTTTCTTAACTCTTAATTCTTAATTCTTAACTTCCCCCTCTCTTAGCTCATCATATACACAACGCATTGCCAGCAGAACGACACGACGATGGCGAAGGGAATGGCAAGGGGGTGACTGATGATGCCGTAGGTGAGCATACGAGTCCAAGGCTTGTGACGGTCGTTGCCGTAGCCAAGGCAGAACACAATGAAAGAGAACCAGCCCAGGAAGAACAGGCCGTCCACCAGCGGACTGCCTGCCAGACCGCCCGTGATGCTGAGCAGCGGACTGTCGGGAGCCACGGCTGCGGCGAGGATGACGAAGAGCACGATGGCATACATCGCCGCATGGCGCAGGAAACGAGGCCGACGAAGTGTCTCGCCAAGGGGCAGCAAGCTCTCCTTTATCACGCCCTGCATCATCAGACAACACAGGGCAAGCATCACCAATCGGCTGTGCAGACAGTCGGCAGCATGACGGAAGAGCCACCGCAAGCCCTCGTCGTCGAAGATGCTGCGGCACGGCAATCCCAGTGCCGACAAAGCCCACGAGAGGAATGGCAGCACGCCTGCCACGAGCAGCAGGACTACGAAGTTGCGCTCATTACTGTTCATCGGCCACAAGATTGTCAGGGTCGATGATGTGCAACTGTATGGCCCGAACCACAAGACGGACGGCATTGACACCACTCCGCTCACGCTCCGGGAACAGACGGTTCGTGAGGTCCACCTGACGTTTCTCAAGGCTTTTCGTGCTGAAAGGCATCTGTCTCAGCCCGGCTATCATGTCCTTCGTGTAGCCAAGGGCCAGGTGGCGGAGGAATCTCTCGTCGTATTCGTCTATCTCATACTCAAGGAATGCGTCCACAGAGGCTTGCTCCTTGCACACCACCTTGCGGAATCGTGCCATCACCTTCTCGAGGAAAGGCTCGTTGAAGACAAGGTGCCGGCCATGCATCACCTGCACAATGTCGTCTCGCTGCAGCAGGTTGCCGGTCTTGAGGATGATGCCGTCGGCTCCCGCCCCCAGCACATCTATCCAGAGGCGCTCGTTGAGAATCTCGCCCGTGAACACCAGTATCTTCATGTCGGCATAGCGTGTGCGCAACTGTCGGCAGATGTCAACGCCAACGGTGGTGCTTCCGCCCAGCCCAAGGTCGAGCAGTACGAGGTCGGGCTGCCCTTCGCGCAGGAGTTTCCAGAAGTCGCTTTCGCCCTGAGCGGTGCCGATAATCTCCGCTTCGGGCACTTCAGTCTGCAATATCTGCTGTGTGCCTTTGAGCTCAAGCTTGTCGTCCTCGACAATAATTACTTTGAATTTGTCCATATCTTCTTGGTTAAGTTGTTTCTATTGGTATCAGCTTGCCGCCGGAAGCGAGAAGAGAATCCTGTAGCCTCGCTCGGTGTTCTCTGCCACGAGGCGCAGTCCGGGATGGCCGCAGGCAGCGTCGTGCTCTCGCACCACCTGCCGCATGACCAGATATTCCAGCCGCTCCGTCTGCGGAGAGAAGAGGCTGGAGAGCTGTTCCTGCGTGAGCTTCTGTTCCTCCGCACTACATATTATATATATCATGCTGTCGCGTTGCTCAACTTCGAGTGCGGCGTTGGCCATCGCCACAGCCTGCAATTGGTCTATCAGCAGCCGGAGTTGCATCTCGTCGCCTTTCACCTTGAGATTCGTGGCGTTGCATTTGATGCCGTTCGACTCAGCATAAGCAAAGAGCCGGCTCACTTCGACAACCTGCAGACGCAGCGGCGACTGGTCGGTCTGCCTTTGTGCCTGCTCATAGAGGAGCATATAGATGTGCCGATAGTAAGCCGTCAGGTCGAGCAAGTTGCGGTGGGAAGCGGCATCGACGCCTGTCTGTTGCATCTCGTCGGCCAACTGTTTGATGCGGGACGGAAAGTACATCGTCTCATGTTTAATGGTGCTGAGCGCGTTATCGAGGATTTGATTCATCACATACAGGCGGTCGTGTTCGAAACGTTGGCGTTGCGTCTTGTCCTCTGCCTCACGGATGTTTTCCTCTGTTCGCCGCACCTTTTCCATCCCCTCGGCCAACGTCTGCTTGAGCTTCAGCACAGGCTGTTTCATCTGAGGCTGCTCGAGATGATCGGCAATGCCCTGCAAAGCAGCGTCCGAAGCAGCGGCACTCTGGGGATAAGACTGCAGGGCTGCAACAAGCTGGCGGTAGATGTCGTCGAGCGAGGCACGGTGGCGAAGCCTGCTTCGGAGCACGATGCGATAGAACAAAGCAAGCGATGCGATGAGCAACAGCACGATAAGAACGTAGAGAACGCGTGAGTCGGACGTCATCTTCTCCAGCCTTTGGCAGTCGGAAGCCAGCGTTCCGTCCGTACTGTAAAGGCGATGAAGTCGCACACACTCTGCATTGCTCTCTCTATACGCCTCCCAATCTCCGAGGGCTTGCGCTGCGATGGCTTGTTCATTGAAGAGCGATACGAGCAAAGGCGTATCGACAGGAGCCTCTACCTCACTGATGGCTTGGGCCGAGAAGGCATAGGCTTCGGCATAACGTCCCTGCAAATTAGCGGCAAACGTGGAGTCGTAAAGCTCATAGCAACGTTGCGGCATGGCATTCAACGACAGGCTGAGAGCACAGACAAGCAGCAGGGAAAGCACCCGAGGCAAGCGGAACCAGAACCGACTCCCCTGCCCTTCCGTGCTCTCCACACCGAAGTCACAGCCGCTGAAAAGCGCCGAAAGTTTCTTATAGCTATTGATGATGCCCTTGCAATTCATGATGCCAAAGCCAAAACCCTTGCCCGCCTTCGTGCTACCAATGCGGTTGGGGTCATAGACCTTGCTGTCGTTGAGCGTCTGCACGTCTGCCTGTGAAAGTCCAACTCCTGTGTCCTTGACGCTGATTTCAACATAATTCTCGATGGAATGGGCCATTATTGTCACCTTACCGCCTGCCGGTGTGAACTTTCTCGCATTGTCGAGAAGCGTATTAACCATGAAGAGTGTGAGGGTTTTGTCGGCCTTTATTTGGAGATCCGTTGCGGGAACTTCGAGATTTATCTGCTGTTGGGCAAAGGAAGATTGCTGCATGGCGACGGCAGAGAACACTTCGTTGAGAGAAAAACGCGACACATGGAGGCTGAGCCTTCCCTGTTGCATCTGAATCCACGAAGTGAGTCGGTCGTTCACGACCATCATGCCAGCACACAATTCCTGGATGTAGGAGAGTCGAGGCGAAGCATTTTCTCCCATTTCATCGAGCTTTTTTACTTCAGCAATGAGGCGATCGAGGTAAGGGATGATGGCATAAGCTACCGAAAGTTTTGTGCGTTGAAGGATGTGGCGTTGCTGTTGCGCAAGAAGTCGCTGTGCTGCCACCTCACCCTCTTCCCTGCTTTCCTCCAAATGTTCGTCGCTCTCTTGCTGAAGCTGTTCAAGCCGTAGAAGAGCCTGCCGCGATTCGTGGCTCGAAGCAATCTCCCTTACTTGTTTTTCAAAGGAACGTGACCGATTGCGAAGCTGACGACCATAAAGATAAGCCAGCACCGCCACCAAGACAACAAGCAAAAGAAGCAAAACAAACTGTATCTGCTCGCTGCGAGCCTCCTGTTTCAGCAGAGCCTTACGGCTGTCAAGTTCCTTGTTTTGCCTTGATTCATCGAGAAGATCGAGATACGTGTTACGATGAACGTCGGCCGAAGCCTTGTCGCCAAGCGCACTGTATGTGAGGCTGAGGTTCTCGTGGATGCCGGCAAGCCACGGCGTCACCTGATAAGGCGAACGGCTGTGGTCGCGAGCAAGGTGCAAAGCCTTGCCAAAGGATGCTAATGCCGCGTGGTAGGAACCTGCCGTAAAATAGACTTCGCCTAAGGTTCGGAGGGCACAAGCAGTCTGGAAGAGGTCGTTGTATTGCCTAAAAAGCGCGATGGAATGGCGGGAAAGTGCAGCAGCGAACTGCATTCTGGGCGAAGGGAGGTCGTCTGTCTGCCAACGGAGATGCTCACCGTAAAGAAAGGCATAGGCATCGGCACGTTGCTGCAGGACATTCATGGCACGCACCGAGTCGGCAATCATCGCGGAGAGTGACTGCAGGGCATTAGCTTCGAAGTATTTGTAGCCATTGGCTTTTGCCAAAGTATAGACACGGAAGAGGTGGTTGAACTCCGCGACGGTGACTTCCTCCGGCAACCCTTCGATGAGTCCGCCGCTGCCAAGCATGTACTGATAATACAGCCACTGCGTTGTGTCCGCATCGAGATTGACATATCTCGACGCCTCCTGTATCTCGCTTCGGGCAGCACTGTCCTGTCCTAAATAATAATAATATGTAGAGGCCACAATGTGGAACTCTGTCAGAGCATAGTGCAGGCGATGATTCTGATGCTCCGAGAGCTGGTTCTCCTCAGAAAGGATGCGACTGAGTCGCCTGCCAGCGCGTAGGCGTGCATCGAAGAAATCCTTGCCTCGGCCGATGCGTTGCATGACTTTCATGGTCAGCACGTCGGCACACAAAAGTTCTATCTGATTGCGGCTGAAGGCATGAACATGGCCAAGGAGATGCAGGGACTGGTCGAACTTCATCTGCTGATAGGCCACATACGCCATGTTGTTCAATGCCTCTGCCTTGCCGTCGGGGTCGCCTTCGGAAAGTGCCAAGGCCTGTTTAGCCGCCTTGAGCGAGGCCGAGACATCAGAGTAGCGCAGCCGATAGGCCAGTCCGTTGCTCTCCTCGATGCGTGCCATGTCGTGCTCATCGACCTGCGAACAGGCCATGAGGAGCACAAGCATGGTGAGGAGGGTGGCTTTGACTTTCATCGGAACTGCGTAAAGGAGTGATGGACGATGCCTCAGATGAGGTCGAATGCCTTCTTGGGAATCCAGCCTTGCTTGCCGTCGGCAATGGAAACCTCGCACCATTCCTTGAGGCTCGCGTCGAGGATTTCCACCTTACTTCCCTCGTGAAGGACGAAAAGATCGTTGCCGTTGTCGGCCGGAGTGCTCTTGACTGTGACGGCAGGGGCAGTGACGATTCCGCTCGAATGGGTCTGCTTGAAGGCACGTTGCTGCCAGCCGCATACGTTGGCGAGGCAGGTGACGACCAACATAAAAATTGCCGATGAAAAGGCAACTTTTCGTTTGATAATGCTTCCAGCGCCCCAGAATATGAGCAGGCTGACGAGCATCAGGGCAAAGGAGAGCAGGCCTACCCAGGTCCAGGTGCGCAGAGAGAGCCAATTCGTCAGGTTGCGGAAGTAGGTGAAGAGAATGAATTCATGCTGCGGGATGATCTTGTCGATGGTCTTCGTGCGCGCCAATTCGAGGTTATGGACAATGTCCTTGTTGCTCGGGTCGAGCTTGAGGGCACGTTCAAACCAAAGAATGCTGTGTGCGATGTCGTCGGTGCGATAGTAGGCGCAGCCGAGGTTGTAGCACACATCGGCAGTAGGAGTCTGCTGGGCAAGCTGGTCGTAGAGCTTGACGGCCTTCTCGAAGTCGCCACGAACGTAGGCGGAGTCGGCCAAAGTCTTCGTTTCGGCCGGGCTGGAAGCCTGTGCCGAGAGGGTGAAGAGAGCAAGGAGAATTACAAAAATATGCCGTTTCATCGGGAAATTTACTATTTGACGATTTACTATTTACTATTTATTTACGATTTGGATATTTGGTTATTTTAGGAGTTTTGCCTAACAATTACTATAAACTAAGAACGGCGGTCTATTTCATTGAGGCGTTCATCTGAGTGATAACCTCGGAGGCTTGTTGATAGATCTTCTCTTTGGCGAGGTTGGCATCGCTTGTGGGAGCGTATCGCGCGAACTCGCAATCGCTGAGGACGGCAATGAAGGAATCGACGACACCCTGCTCCACGCCACGCTCCGTGAGCTTCGCTATGACGTTGTCCTTCGTGAGTTCATTGGTGGGGAGGGACAGCTTGTCGCCTGCATAGCCGAGCAGTGCGCGCATCACCTCATTGTAGAAAGCGGCATCGTCGCTGGCGTGGAGGAGCTTCGACGCCTTCTTGAGTCGGCGTGAGGCCACTTTGCCGGCCTTCTTACCCTTGACGGTCCAGGAGTTCGGGTTGAGCTTCTGCTGGCGGAGGAGCCAGAGGAAAGCGGCGACGAAGGCAAGGAAGAGGAGCAGGTAAGTGAGCCAATATGAGGAAGTTCCAAAGAAGTCGTCGGTCTCCTCGCTCTTCAGTTCGTTCAGTTTGATGAACCGTATGTCGTTGCTGAGCACGTTGAGGTCCTCCTGTTCGCGTGCGTAGGCCACTGGCTGTCCCTTGGCCTTGGCCACAGCGAGGTGGAATGAGTCGGTGCGGGCCGTGACGTATTGCTCCTTATCGGGGTCGAAATAGCAGAATTCTACCGGTGGAATGGAGAATTTTCCTCCGTGCCGGGGCACGACGACGTAGTCGTAGGTGATGCTACCCTTTGCTCCTGTGGCCGTGTTCTGCGTTTTGTTGTTCTCCTTTGGGTCATAGACTTCGAAGTCCTGCGGGAAGGAAATCTTGGGTGCCTTCATGAGTTTCATGTTGCCTTGGCCAGTGACGACGAGTCGAAGCGTGGCGGCATCGTTGGCATTCACCTGTTCGGGGGTGAGGGAAGCGGACACGGAGAACTTTCCCACGGCACCCGAGAAGCCGTCGGGCTTAGGGCTTGGGAGAGGCATGACGTCAATCTCGACGGCCGGCGCCGTGATTTGTTTCCTGACCATCTGCGAGAGGCTCCCGCCGCCGAAGAAGATGTCGAAGGGGTCCATCGAGTGGTTCTGCACCTCCACCTGTGTGTCGAAGGTGATGCCGGGAATCTTGATTTTGCCCGTCTTCTGCGGAAAGATGACGTATTGTTTCCAGACGGCTGTGCCGTAGTTGCGTCCGTTGACGCGCTCATACTTGAGCGAGAGCTGTGCCTCGCGGTCGAGTTCCTGGACATGACAGCCGTCGATCTGAGGCATCTCGCCGGAGATTTGCTGGATGTTGACCAGTGTGTAGAGCTTGTAGGTGAGCATGACGGCCTCCTGCTCGTAGATGCGTTTGCGGTTGGCCGTCACGGTCATATACAGCTCACTGCCAGAGATTTGACTGCCCGACGGCTGGCTTTGCTGCTGACGCTGCTGACGGGAGCCGCCTCCCTGCTGTTGTCCTTGCTGCTGACCGCCCTGCTGCTGGCTGGCGGGCAGCACTTCGATGCTGGCCGAAGCGCTCTTGACGGTCTTCCCTCCGACCTTGACGGTGGCGGCGGGCACCTTGAGGTTTCCCTCGGAGGTGGGCACCACGACGTAGGTGAACGTCGTGGAACTGCTCTGAGACGTGCGGCCGTTGGTCATGGAGAAACTGCTGGAGCGGCTGGTGCTCGGTCCGTAGAGGACGTTGAAGCCCGTGAATTCTCCCACCTGGAAATCGTCGATGTCCTGGGTGTTGGCCACATAACTGATGCGAATCTGCTGCCCCACCTCGGCCTGCGAAGGAGCCTGGAGCTTGAGCGTAACTTGCGCAAAGACAGGGCTCAACGCAAGGAATAACAGAGTGATTAACGTGTAAAGTCGTCTCATCATATCGTGTCTCTTTCTACTTGTCGTGCTATGTTCTGAATCGTCGCGTGCGGCGTTGAAGATCGTCGCGTGCGGCGTTGGCAATCGTCGCGTGCGGCGATGGGCATCGTCGCGTGCGGCGTTGGCGGCTCCCCGCCTTCATTATTTCATTTCTTCATTTTTTCATTTTCCATCGTCGCGTGCTACCACTGTTTCTGCAGTTGTCGATGCTGACGTTGCTGCTGAGCTTTCTGGATTTTCTCCTGCGTGGCTTTCTCGTCCTGCATGGCAGCATTGAGCATCTGTTCGGCGTTCTCGCGGCTCATCTGCTCCGGCTGCGGCTGCTGTTGCTGCTGGTCTTTCTTATCTTGTTCTTGTTTCTGCTGTTGCTGTTGTTTCTCCAGCTTCTCGTCCTTCCCCTTGTCGTCCTTCTGCTGGTCCTGTTGGTCCTGCTGGTTCTGGTTCTTCTTGAGCTGGAAAAGGCTGAGTGCGTAGTTGTAGCGCGTCTCGTTGTTGGTAGGGTCGTTGCGGAGGGAGTTCCGATAGCAAGCCACGGCCTTGTCGAACTGCTTGGCACTCTGCAGCAGGACGCCCATGTTGTGGTAGATCTGTGCCAGTCGCGTCTTGTCCTTCTCCAGCCTTGCCGCCGTCTCGTACTCCTTCATGGCGTCCTCGGCCTTGTTCTGGTAGAGAAGGGCGTTGCCCAGGTTGAAGTGGGAGATGGGGTTCGTGTTGTCCTTCTCGATGGCTTTCTGGTACTCCACCTGCGCCTTGTCGTAAACGCTGTCGCGCATCAGTCGGTTGCCTCGGCGGATGTAGTCCCTGTCGGTCTGCGCCACGGCCGCGATGCTGAAGAAGAGCAGCAGCATCGTGCCGACGGAGCGTCCGCGGCGAAAGAGATTGCCCAGCCAGGTCGTCTTGCTCTCCCGCTCGAGAAGCAGGACATCGAGCAGAAGGAGGAGCAATCCAATGAGAATGAAGCCCTGGAACTGCTCGTCGTACTCGCTGTATACCTGGCTCTCCATCTTCGTCTTCGAGAGACGGTCGAGCTGTTCGGATAGCTTCTTCTGTGCCGAACTGCTGTTGTCAACATAGATGTAGCTGCCATTGCCTGCCGTGGCAATCTCACGGCACATCTCTTCGCTCAGCTTCGAAATGACCGTGTTGCCCTCATCGTCGATGATGTATTGCCCAGTGCCAGGGATGGGAATGGGTGCACCGCCAGGGTTTCCGATGCCCAGAACGTAGACACGCACGCCTTTGGCAGCGGCCTCCTTGGCAGCCTCCACGCCCCGTGCCTCGTTGTCCTCGCCGTCGGTTATCACAAAGATGGCGCGCGAGACGTCTTCCTGCTGGGTGAAGCTACGCATCGAAAGGTTGATGGCCTCCGCCACGTCCGTGCCTTGCACGCTCACCATCGAGGGAGATATCGTCTCCAGAAACATCTTGGCGCTCACATAGTCGCTCGTGATGGGCAACTGCACGAAGGCTTGTCCGGCAAACACTATCAGTCCGACCTTGTCGTCCTTCATGCCGTCCACCATATTGCTCACCATCATCTTCGCCTTCTCCAGTCGGTTGGGCTTCACATCCTCTGCCAGCATGGAGTTGCTGACGTCGAGTGCGATGATGGCCTCAATGCCCATACGCTCGCGAGTGTCAAGGCGTGTGCCGAACTGCGGACGGGCCAAAGCCACGATGAAAGAAGCCAATGCACCGACGGCGAGCCAGAATTTCACCTCCGGCCTCCAGCGTGACACGCCAAGGAAGAGCTGTTTGGTCAGCTCAGGGTCGCCGAAGCGCTTCACCTGCTGCTTCTTCCTATATATAATATAATAATGTATAGCCGTCAGCGCCAAGAGCACCAACAACAAGTAAAGGTATTGTGGACTTGCAAAGCGAAACATCGAGACAATTTACTATTTGACGATTTACTATTTACTGTTTATTTGCGTCTTAGTTATTTTAGTATTTTATTCCCCCGCAGGGAAGTTAGGAGGTCCCTCACTCTTTAAGCCTCCCCTTTAAGGGGAGGTTTGGAGGGGTCCGGAGGGAGCGGGGAGGGGCTTCTACGGGATTCTCTTCAATATGGTATTCCTCAACAGCACTTCCAGCAGCAGACAGAGGACACTCAGAAGCATGAACATTCCGAATGCCTCGTAGCGTTTGGAGTACTGGCGCACGTTCATCTTGGTCTTTTCCAGCTTGTCGATCTCCTGATAGACCTCTCGAAGTTTCTGGTTGTTCGTGGCGCGATAGAACTCGCCGTCTGTCTTGCGTGCAATCGCAGCCAAGGTCTTTGTGTCAATCTCCACAGGGATGTTTTGGTATTGTATGGTTCCGCCCACTGGAAAGGGATATCTTGCCATGCCATTCGTGCCGACGCCGATGGTATAGACGCGTATGCCGAAGCTCTTCGCGATGTCCGCCGCCGTGTTGGGACTAATTTGTCCACAGTTATTGGTGCCGTCGGTGAGCAGGATGATGACCTTGCTCTTCGCCTTACTGTCCTTGAGGCGCGACAAGGCATTGGCAAGGCCCATGCCGATAGCCGTACCGTCGTCGATGAGACCACGCTGTGCCATATCGACCTTCATCCCGTTCAACAAGTTCAGGAGGACAGCATGGTCCACGGTCATTGGGCACTGCGTGTAGGCTTCTCCGGCAAAGAGTGTCAGGCCGATATTATCGTCGGGACGGCCACTGATGAACTCGAGGGCAACATTCTTCGCCGCTTCTATACGGTTGGGACGAAGGTCCTCGGCCAGCATACTCGTGCTGACATCCATGCACAACATAATGTCGATGCCCTCGGTATGCCTGCTGCTCCAGCTGTTAGAGGTCTGCGGTCTGGCCAAAGCAACCACGGCAAGTGCATAGCAAGCCAGTCGCAAAAGGAACGGCAAGTGCAGGAGTCTTTGCCTCAGACTCTTTGGAGCCTGGAACATAGCCTCTGTGCTGCTCACACGAATGGCAGGCGTCGATGCTTTATGCCGCAACACATACCATATAATATAAGGTATCGTGAGCAGCAAAAGAAGCAGGTATAATGGATTTTCAAATGTCATAGTTCTATCTTTTAGGTTTCAGGTCTCTGGTCGCTTCGCTTTCAGGTGTCAGGTTCTCGCACCTTAAAACCTCACAACCTCATGACCTTGCACCTCTTTTACATTAACAGGTCGGCCGTTCGCCACACTACCCAAGCCAGCAAAGCCACGGAGAGAACGCCCAGGACTATCATGGCGACGCGCATTATCTTGACTTGCGTGAGCCGTTTCTGGTCAGTCTCCTTGATGACTTCGGGTTCAGGTTTAGCATTCGGGTCGGGTTCTATCTTCGTTTGGTTAACATACTCCACGGCTGCGACAAGATTGGCATCGTTTTCATTGATAAGGGTACTCCACTTAGCAAACTTTACGAGGTCGGCTGTGCGGAAAATCTCGCGGAGTTCGTCGAGAGCCTCTTCATTGTTTTCTGAAACGAGGCGGTCGATGATTTCGCTCGACGTCATCTCCAACGCATTAAAGCCATAGCGATCGCGGATATAGTTGCGGAGTGTGTCGGTCAACAGCGTGTAGTATTCCTTGCTATCCTCTTCGGCCCACTTCCGTTCGCTCTTGATTCGTTCTATCTCGGTCATGGCTATTTGGTGGGGAGGCAGTTTCTTCTTTCTCCTGACGAAGCGGACGATGGGTTTACCGTGCTTGACGTGATACCAAAGATAGATGATGCATGCTATCATCAGCAGCAGAAGTATGCCGCCAAGCAGCACCATTCGCCATTCAGCCCAAAGGAAGGGCAGCTCCATGATGTCGTTCGGAGGGAAGAACTGGTCGAGGTGAAGCGTATCAACGTCCACCGTATAGACTTTCAAGGCGAGGGCTTTTGACTCGAATCTGCTGGTATCGACCATCACTTGCATGGGCGGCAAGCGGTACAACGCGCTGTCCCAGGCGGTGATGGTGTAGGCTTGGCTGACCGTGAGGCGCTTGCCTTCGTCGAGAACGGCGGTGTCTGGCTTGCCCAAATCCACGACTTCGATGTTCGGAATGAGTTCCTGTCCCTTCTTGATGTCGGGGAGTTGGAGCTTTTGCTTAGCGTCGAAGGTGACACTGAGCTGCAGGTTCATCTGCTGTCCGATGAACATTTGGGCCGAATCGAGCCTTGCCTCGACCTGCACCTGTGCTTTCGAGCAGACGACCAAAAGGCAACATACTATAATAAAAAACTTTCTTTTCACGCTCATCTCTATTTTCTGTTTGCAAAAAGTCCTCGCAGCACAGTCACATAGTCTTGGTCTGTGCGGACGCTGACGGCATCGACTTGGCTCCGGCTGAAGGTGTCCTTGAGCCGCATCGTCTGTTGCTTCCACCACTGAGCCTGTGCGTTGCGGACGGCTCGGCTGCTTGTGTCAATGACTTGCTCCCGTCCTGTCTCGGCATCATGCACCTTGAGGAGGCCCACATCGGGCAGTTCTGCCACGCGTTTATCATAGACCTGGATGGCCACGACGTCGTGCTTGTGGGAAGCAATGGACAAGGGTTGCAGGAAGGGATGCTGGTCGATGAAGTCGCTCAGCACGAAGGCTATGCACCGACGTTTGATGGCTCTGGTCAAGTATTCCAGGGCGTAGGCGATGTTTGTCTGCTGGCTCTCGGGCTTATAGTCGAGGAGTTCGCGGATGATATACAGGATGTGCTTGCGGCCTTTCTTGGGCGGTATGAACTTCTCTATCTTGTCTGAGAAGAAGATGACGCCGATCTTGTCGTTGTTCTGAATGGCAGAGAAGGCAAGCGTGGCAGCGATTTCCGTCACCATGTCGCGTTTGAATTGCTTGACGGAGCCAAAATCGAGGCTTCCACTCACGTCGACCAAGAGCATGACCGTCAGTTCGCGTTCCTCCTCGAAGACTTTGACGTAGGGCTTTCCGAAGCGCGCCGTGACGTTCCACTCGATGTCGCGGATGTCGTCGCCGTACTGATATTCGCGCACTTCGGAGAAGGTCATGCCCCTACCCTTGAAGGCTGAGTGGTACTCGCCTGCAAAGATGTTGCTGCTCAGACCGCGCGTCTTGATCTCAATCTTGCGAACCTTCTTTAGAATCTCAGCAGACCCACCCCTACCCTCCCTTAAAGGGAGGGAGCTATTTGACTGGTCTCTATTCATGATTCAAGGGCCTTCTTTATTTTCTTTATTGTCATATCAGTATCGCATAATACCTCTTCATTTGAAAAGCGAATCACTTTATATCCCATCCTTTCAAGCATTTCCGTACGCAGCTCGTCGTTTGCCTTTTGCCGAGGTTCCGAATGGTATGCACCGTCAACTTCTATAATCAGTCCTTCGTTTGGTGCAAGGAAATCCACGATGAAGTCGCCGATAATGTGTTGTCTTTGAAATTTCACACCTAGTGCGTCGTGTCGTATATGCTCCCACAACACCCGTTCCGCCACCGTTGCATTCTTTCTGTTCTCTCGGGCAAAAGCTCTAAGCAAAGGATAGATGTCTGGTGATGCTGTTTCGTATTTCATCTTTAACATCAACTTTTCCCCCTCCCTTAAGGGAGGGACGGGGTGGGTCTATCAGGGCACTTCCACCTTATTGACGATTTTGCTGATGATTTCTTCGCTGACGATGTTGTTGGCTTCGGCTTCGTAGGTGAGGCCAATGCGGTGGCGAAGCACGTCGTGGGCCACGCTGCGCACGTCCTCGGGGATGACGTATCCGCGCCTCTTGATGAAAGCATACGCCCTCGCAGCCAAGGCTAAATTGATACTTGCACGGGGAGAGCCGCCAAACTCTATGTAGTCCTTGATTTCCTTCAGACCATACTTCTCGGGATAGCGTGTGCAGAAGACGATGTCAGCGATGTATTGCTCGATCTTCTCGTCGAGATAGACCTGACGGACAATGTCGCGGGCCTTCAAAATCTCGTCCGTTCCCATCACGGGCTTCACCTCGGGCTGCTCACCCTTTATCTGCTGGCGGATGATGAGCTTTTCCTCCTCGAGCTTGGGGTAGTCGATGACCACCTTCAGCATGAAGCGATCCACCTGAGCCTCGGGCAGTGGATAGGTACCTTCCTGTTCGATGGGGTTCTGAGTGGCAAGCACGAGGAACGGTTTGGGCAACCTATATGTATTCTTGCCGATGGTGACCTGCCGTTCCTGCATGGCCTCGAGCAAGGCACTCTGCACCTTGGCCGGCGCACGGTTTATCTCGTCGGCCAACACGAAGTTGGCAAAGACGGGACCCTGCTCCACGAGGAACTTCTCATCCTTCTGGCTGTAGATCATCGTGCCGATGACATCGGCCGGAAGCAAGTCGGGCGTGAACTGGATGCGACTGAACTTAGAGTCCACCAGCTGTGCCAATGTCTTGATAGCCATCGTCTTTGCCAGGCCAGGCACGCCCTCCAGCAGGATATGTCCGTCGCTGAGCAGGCCGATGAGCAGGGACTCCACCAGATGTTTCTGTCCCACGATTACTTGATTCATGCCCGTCACCAGGTTGGTGACAAAGCCACTTTGTCTCTCAATGCGTTCGTTGAGTTCGCGAATGTCAATTGATTCTGCCATCTTATATTTACTATTTAACCATTTACCATTTACCGTTTCGTTCCCGACGAAGGGAGTTTGAAAGTCAATTCGGGCACAAAATTACTGCTTTCTGCACTTTCTGCCAAGCCGGAAATGATAAATAAAGTTATCCTGATGTTTAATTCTGTTAAAACAGTACAATCCACAGGAAACGGCGACGCACCTTCCCTGTCTGCATCCACTTCGGCTTAGGCCACGACCCGATTTGACACTTTGCAACGGAAAACGCAGTTTCTGCTTACACTCTGCATTTTCCCGACGCGCTGAGAATGGCCCGAAAATGCCCGACCCGTGCCGAGGGCAAAAAGAACGGCTGTTTTTCGCGTTTTCGCAACACGCTGACCGTCTGCGTCTTATCTTCTTTCTGACTTTGAAAAGTCCAAATAAACGCTGCAAAACGAGCAAATTTCCGCCCATTTCACCGCAAATTTTTCCTACGGAGACATGAAACGCCGCACGCGGCGTTTCAGAACTCCGGCTGCGACGATAAACCTTTCCTGCTGCGAGGATGTGAAATTCGGCCAAGAGAAGCCTTTTTCGCCCTATAAAAAGATGCCATTTTCTCTATTTTGCCCCTTTTTCCCACAAAGCCTGAAATAGCAATTTGTCAGTAAAGTGGCTCTTTTTCCGACAATAAGAAACAAAGAGAAGGACATGATTCAGACTGCTGGATGCAGACTCATCATGCCCTGCCTTATACCGCTATATAACAAGGTCTGCGGAGAGAACGGACAGCCCTTGCCGCCCTACTCAATCTTCTCGAGCTCAGGGAGTTTGATTTCCATGTCCACAGGGACATTGTCGGGGTCGGGGAAATCGTTGTGGACGATGATGTAGGGGGTGAAGTCCTTGTCGCCATACTCCGCGATGGCTATCTTGGAGAGGTAGTCGCCGGGCTTCATGGCGTGCGTCTTTCTGGTGCCCACAATCCTGTATTGTCCGCCGGGAACCTGTGCGTACTCCACCTTGGGAGCAGGCTTTTCCTTCGGAACGACCTTCTCCGCCTGCTTCTCCTGCTTGGGAGGCGACGGCACAGGGCGCGACTGATTGTAGCCAATGAAGTAGAACAACGCGCACAGGAGCATGACTCCCAGCACGGAGGCGCATATCTTCCAGAGAGAGAGGCCGTTGTTTCCGCTGCCGGAGGGAGGGGCGATGGGCGGCTCAGGGTCGGCCTCGGCTTCCACAGAAGCCAAGGGTTCCGGCTCGGGAGCCGTTTCCGGTTCGGCAGAAGGCTCCGGCTCGGGCTCAGCAGCCATCAAGGGCTGTGGCTCAGGAGCCGTTTCCGGTTCGGCAGAAGGCTCCGACTTAGCCTCAACGGCCTGTTCCTCAGCATCCTCGGGTAAGGGAGTCTCCTCGTCCTCGGCAGGCACTTTCTCCATTTCCTCAATGCTCGTCCCCTCGTTGATGACCACGGTCTGGAAGTCAGCAAAAGGCTTGTTGATGAGGTCGCGCAGGGATGGTTCGGGCGTGAAGGCAAGCCTTGAGTGCCCAGGGATGATGATTCTTTCGCCGGTCTTAATGTTCACACTCTCGCGATCCTGCACCTCGAGGAGCTTGAACGTGCCCAGTCCCTTCACCTTGACCGTTCCCTCATCGGTGACAGCCTGTATGATTGCATCGAAAAACTCGCGCAGGAAGCCCTCGGCATCCCTTAGCGAGAGGTCCTGCTTCTGTGCCAATGTCTTGGCAAGTCCGGGGAGATTTACCTTTATATTCATGGCTCTTCGTTCTTAATCTTCGACCTCAGCGACGTGTTGGGCTTGAAGTTCACCACCATCTTGGGCGGGACGAGCATCCTCTGCTTAGTGGTTGGATTGACGAGGACCCTTTCCAGTTTCTTCTTGACCTCAAAGATTCCAAAGCTCGGGACGGTGACTGAGTTGCCGTCGGCCAGTTCGTTCACGATGGCAGAGACAGCCGTGGCGGTCAGCGAGGCCGTCTCCTTGCTGCCCAGGCCCGTGCGGTTCGACAGATAATTGATGAATTCCTTACTGTTCATGACTAAGGTATGTGTTTGATATGATGTTCCTTGCTGCTATTTCCTCACGATGCTTGCATAGAGATCGAAGTCGTCCGCGCTCTCGATGTGTGCTCGGCAGAACATCCCGGGGCGCAGGCCGAGGGCGTCAATCCTTCGGATAAGCACCTCGGGGTCCACTTCCGGCGAGTCGAACTCCGTGCGGCCCACGAAGTAATCGCCTTCCTCGCGGTCGATGACCACCTGCATCGTCCGCCCCACCTTGCTTTGCTGCACCTCCGAACTCACTTCCTGCTGCACCCTCATAAGCAAGCTCAACCGCGCATGCTTCACGTCCTCCGGCACGTCATCCTTGAGGTGCATGGCGCTATAGGTGCCCTCTTCCTCGCTATAGGCGAAGGCTCCCATGCGCTCGAACCTTGCCCAGCGGACGAAGGAAAGCAGCTCCTGGAAATCGAGGTCCGTCTCGCCGGGATAACCCACCATGAATGTGGTGCGAAGGTGAATGCCTGGCACCTCGCGACGAATGCTTTCAATGAGTTTGTACGTTTCGTCCTTGGTGATGCGACGGCGCATTGCTGCCAACTGGCTGTCGGAAATATGCTGAAGGGCAATGTCGAGGTACTTGCAGACGTTGTCGTGCCGGTTCATGACCTTGAGGAGTTCCATCGGAAAGCTGGCGGGATAGGCGTAATGAAGCCTTATCCACATCACGCCGGGCACTTCGGCTATGCGCTCAACGAGTTCGGCTATCATCTGCCGGCCGTAGAGATCCGTGCCATAGGAAGTGAGTTCCTGCGCAATGACCTGAAATTCCACCACACCACGCGCTACCAATGCCTCCACTTCGGCCACGATGTCTTCCACAGGCCTGCTCTTTTGCTTGCCAGTGATGATGGGTATGGCACAATAGGCACAATGCCTGTTGCAACCTTCGCTCACCTTTAGATAGGCATAGTGTGGGGGTGTGGTGAGATGCCTTTCGTTGGCGGCTTCATGCCTGTAGGTTTTTCCCAGGTCGGCAATGATGCGTTCCCAATCGAACTTGCCGTAGAAGCTGTCAACCTCGGGCAGTTCGTCCTGAAGTTCGTGGAGATAGCGTTGAGAGAGGCAACCCATGACGATGAGTTTCCTGAGCATTCCCTGTTTCTTGCGTTGGGCGAACTGCAGAATGGTGTTGATGCTTTCCTCCTTGGCATCGCCGATGAAGCCGCAAGTGTTGACGATTGCTATCTCACCCTGTGGGTCTTCGGCATCGTGGCTCACCTCGTAGCCGTTAAGCTCAAGCTGATGTATGAGCTTCTCGCTGTCCACAAGGTTTTTACTACAGCCGAGTGTGACGATATCTACTGTGTTGCGCTTCATTACTTGCTGCTGTCTTTCTTGAAAAGGGAGTCGACGAACTCGCGACGGTTGAAGGGTTGCAGGTCTTCGGCCCTTTCTCCGAGGCCGATGTAGCGTACGGGTATCTTGAATTGGTCGCTGATGCCGATGACAACGCCGCCCTTTGCGCTGCCATCAAGCTTGGTGATGGCCATGCTTGTCACTTCGGTGGCGGAGGTAAACTGCTTGGCTTGCTCGAAGGCATTCTGTCCTGTGCTGCCGTCGAGGACGAGCATGACGTCGTGAGGAGCGTCGGGCATGAGCTTCTGCATCACGCGTTTTATCTTGGAAAGCTCGTCCATGAGTCCTTTTTTGTTGTGGAGTCTGCCTGCTGTGTCAATGAGGACCACGTCCATGCCGCTTGCGATGGCGCTGTTAAGGGTGTCGTATGCCACGCTGGCAGGGTCGCTTCCCATCTTCTGTTTCACTACGGGTACGCCCACTCTCTCACCCCATATACATATTTGCTCCACGGCTGCCGCGCGGAAAGTGTCGGCCGCGCCGAGCATCACCTTCAGCCCTGCCTGCTTGAACTGCCAGGCGAGCTTGCCGATGGTGGTGGTCTTTCCGACGCCATTCACGCCGACCACGAGCACGACATACGGGCGCCGGTCGGGAATCTGGAAGCCCTCGGTGTCGCCCGTGCCGCTTTCTGTGAGCAGCTGGGCAATTTCGTCGCGGAGGATGCCGTTCAGCTCGTCGGTGGTGACGTACTTGTCTCTTGCCACGCGGGCTTCGATGCGTTTGATGATGTTGAGCGTGGTGTCCACGCCAACGTCGCTCGTCACCAGCACTTCCTCCAGGTTGTCGAGCACCTCATCGTCCACCTTCGACTTCCCCGCCACGGCCCTTGCCAGTTTGCCGAGAAAGCTCTGTTTGGTCTTCTCGAGTCCCTGGTCGAGCGTTTCCTTTTTCTCTTTGCTGAAGAAATTAAAGAATCCCATATCTTTTCTGTGTTTGATTTGCGTGCAAAGATAACAAAAAAAGCCGAATCCACCGCAAGATTGTGGACTTATTTATCATTAATTAAGACTTTATACCGATCTTTCCGACGCCCGGGCCGGCATTCCGTGCGAATCCGCACGGCTCGCCTCCCCAGTCAACGCCCCGTGCGGAGATGGTTGACCCATGCGCTTGGGTCGATGGTTCCATGCGCATGGGTCCATCGTTCCATGCGCATGGGTCAAACCCCACGGCAGAAGATTTTTGGCAAAACTCTTGGTGGATTGGGGAATTTTTGCTACCTTTGCAGGGCAAAACCTAAGGCCGTCCTTGCCGACGGCGCATTAACCAATAACTATTTAATACTATGGCTATCAGATTTACACTGGCAAAGCGCAGGGTTCTCCCTGAGGAGGGTCCTGCAGAGGAGGGCGTCGTCCCAGGCCTCCAGCCTCGCCTGGAGCAAGGGCGGAGCGTGGATGTAGTGGCATTTCAGGACGAGCGTCACTGGGGCTCGCTGCTCCGTGGCGGCGACATCGCCCATGCCCTGAGCGAGGTGCGGCGCATCATGCTGCACGAGATGGAGAACGGCAACTCGGTCACCCTGCCGGGCATCGGCACCTTCCGCCTCTCGCTGAAGGGACAGATAGAAGTGGCTGCCGGCAACTATCACGGGCGAAACGTGCGGGTGGACGACATCCTGTTCCTGCCCGACCGCGAGCTGCGCGAGGAGGTGAGGCACTTCGATGTGAGCCAAGTGCCATGCGCCGGAGCTGGTTTAGGCACGGAGCAAGAGGTGGAGACGCGGCTGACGAGCCTCTTCGCCGAACACGAAAGCATCACGCACAAAGACGTGGCCTTCGCCTTCGAGCACACCCTGTCGAAGCACCGCGTCAGTTCCTTGCTCCAGCGACTCACGGCCCAGGGACGACTCCTGCGCGAGGGGTCCGGCTCACAGACACGCTACAAGCCCGCCAACGGCTGCTTCGGACGATAGGCTCGGCACAACATTATTTATATAACACCATGCGAATCAACCATTTTCTACTAACCCTGGCAGCCACCGTCTGCCTCGTTTCATGCAAAACAAGAAATATGAGTACGATCTATGACTACACGGCCCTCTCGAACAAGGGCAAGGAAGTGAGCTTCTCCGACTATCGGGGCAAGGTGCTCCTCATCGTCAATACGGCATCAAAGTGCGGCTTCACGCCCCAGTACGACGGGCTGGAAGACCTCTATCAGAAGTACAAGGACCGCGGACTCGTCGTCATCGGCTTCCCTTGCGACCAGTTCGGACATCAGGAACCCGGCACCGATGAACAGATCGAGGAGTTCTGCCGACTGAACCACGGCGTGACGTTCCCCCTGATGTCGAAGATAGAAGTGAACGGCGAGAACGCCCATCCCATCTACAAATGGCTGGAGAGTCAGGCTGGATTCGCAGGCTTCAAGCCCGGTCACCCGCTTTCCGAGCTCATGGACCAAATGCTCAGCAAGGCCGATCCCGACTATGCGTCGAAGCCCGACATCAAGTGGAACTTCACGAAGTTCCTGATAAACCGCAAGGGAGAGGTCGTGGGTCGGTTCGAACCGACAGCCGAGCCTGCCGACCTCGAAAAGCCTATCGAAGAACAACTCTGAACCATAACACCCCACACAACCATGAAAGTATTACTCATCAACGGCAGTCCTCACAAGGAAGGCAACACGTTCATCGCCCTCACGGAGATAGCTAATCAGCTGAAGAAGGACGGTGTGGACGCTGAAATCCTACAGCTCGGGAACAAACCTGTGCGCGGTTGCATCGCCTGCGGCCAGTGTCGCGCGAAGCAACTCAACAGGTGTGTCTTCGACGACGACTTCTGTAATCGCATCGTCGAGAAGCTCGATGCCGCCGACGGCCTTATCGTAGGCTCGCCGGTCTATTACGGTCAACCCAACGGCGCCTTGCTCGCCGTGATGCAACGCGCTCTGTTCTCGGCCACAACGAAGGTCGTGAACAAGCCGGCGGCAAGCGTGGCAATCTGTCGCAGAGGCGGTGCTACGGCCACATTCCAGTGCCTCAACATGATGTTTCAAATGCTGAATATGCCCATCGTCAGTTCGCAGTATTGGAACATCGCCTACGGTCGTGAGCCAGGCGAAGCGCGGCAAGACGTCGAAGGCATGCAGACAATGCGCACTTTGGCCGACAACATGGCCTGGCTCCTCAAGAAGATTCACCACGACGGGCAGCCCGACTATCCCGAAAGAGAAGAGTGGAAGCCCATGCACTTCATTCGATAAGCCCTGCACAGGGACACTGGCAAAGGCTTTTTCTACCACGAATTTCACGAATTACACGGATTATTCTGGGACCTCCCAAAGGCGAAGCCAATTCGTGCAATTCGTGTAATTCGTGGTTTTAATGAACGACATATCGTTTCGTCGCACGCGGGGCTCGAAAACTTCGCGTGCGGCGATGGCAAACGTCGCGTGCGGCGACGGCCATTTTCGCGTGCGACGATGGCCATCGTCGCACGCGAAAAATTTTGTCACTGCAGTCGGAACATGAAAGGAAGCGACACGAGGCTGCGGACAACGTTGCCCTGTTCGTCCCTTGCAGGCTCCCATCTGGGCATCTGCTCCATCACGCGCTTTGCTTCTTCGTAGAGCAAATCGCCAAGATCCATGCCCTCTTCAGGCTGTTCTGCCGCTTCGGGATTGTCCTTTTTGTAGGACACGACATCCGCTTGCGTGAGCGTCCGGCTCGGAGCTCGCCTTTTCTCTATATGAGAGATGCTGCCGTCCTTCTCGACAACAAAACTGACAATGACGCGCCCTTGCACGCCGAAGGAGTGACAAAGCTTCGGGTAACGGATGTTCTCCGCGAGGAATTTATACATTTCCTGGTCGCCTCCAGGGAACTTTGCGTTCTCCTTTACTACATTATAGATAGTGTCGTTGGCGGCTGCAGCTGCTTCATCTTGCCGTCCGTCGCGTGTCCGGATGACAATTGCGCCGTTGGAACCCTTGTCGCTCCACATTGCTGTAGCCGCTTCTTTCTGTAGCACGGCGACGCTTTCCACGTCCTCAATGTTGATGTTCAGCAGTTCGGTCAACTGCTTTTCGTGCATTCTGTTGGTGAGTGTGTCCTTCGCTTCCTCTGGAATTTCAACGATGCTATCGTTGAGGACGATAAGGGGACATACATTTGCGGCCGCCTGTTTCACATCTTTCTGAATGGAGAATTTAGGCGTGGCGAAGGCAGAGAGTGCCAACGCGACGACGGGGATGACATAGAGCACCTTGCTCCGCATCCAGGGATTGGACTTGTTTCTTTTCATCATGGTGATGCGTTTTTTGGTTAAACTATGGTTAAAATTGTTGGCGAAGGCGTAGGCTCCGGATCCCACGGCTTTCTTTATGAGCAATAACTGATAGGCAGGAGCGGAGACGCCCTGCCGGAGGACATAGCTGTCGGCCTCAAATTCATGCACATCCCGCAGGCTGATGCCCATCATGTAGCACAGCGGATTCCACCATTGCACCATCTGCACAAGGGTGAGCAGCACGACATCCCAGGAGTGGCGGCACTGGATGTGTCCCTTTTCGTGCAGGACAATCTCCCGTCCTGCCTCTTCGTAATCCTTCTCGCTGATGACGATGTTGCGCATCCAGCTGAAGGGCGCGACGTCTCCCGAAAGGCAACAGATGCGGACGCCCTGTTCGTCGTTGTGCCAAAGCACGCCCCTCTTCAGCCCTCTCTGCAGGCGGCCTATCTGCCAGAGGCGCACGCCGAGCACCAACACCATGCCCGATATATATATAAATGTAAGGAGGTGAAAGAGTGAAAAGACTACGAGATTATCCGCTGCCCGCGCCTCTGCAACCACTTGCACCTCGGGAAGAACGCGGACGGGAATGCCCATCTCGAGCATCTGCACCTGTGCTGCCTGCACGACAGGCTGGCGGTCGAGCGACATCCAGCTGGCGTTGCACAGCGGCAGCGCGAGCGAAAGCAACAGGATGCCCAGCAGGACCATGCGGTTGAAGCGGAAGAAACTCTCCCGCCGAAGCAGCAGGACATAGGGCACATAGAGCATCGTCAGCACCAGCGCCGACTTGATGGAATAGAGAAGAAGCATGAGACGTGACTTTTTGACGATTGGATAATTAACGAATTAAGGACGTTGTTCTGTCGGATTTGCAATCCGACAGCATTTAATATCAGCATTTGCAATGCGAAACTCTTTTATCGGGATTATAAATCCCTATATTCGATACGGTCGGATTGCAAATCCGACCGAACGCAAGCCAGGCTTCATACTTCTGTCTTCACCAAGTCGAGCAGTTCCTTCACCTGCTGGGGCGAGAGGTTTTCCTCCTGGACGAAATAGCAAAGCATGGACTTCAAGCTGCCGCCGAAGAAGTCGCGTTTCACCCCTTGCATCGTGCGGCGGGTGTATTCGGCGCGTGTGACGAGCGGCACGTAGCGGTGCGTCTTGCCCTGACCCTCCACTTTGTAGTAGTCGAGGAAGCCCTTCTCGTAGAGCACTTTCAGGTAGGTGGCGACGGTGGTGTAGGCAGGTTTCGGTTCCTTGTAGCGTTCGATGATGTCCCACGCACAAGCCGCTCCGTCGATGTCCCACAGGATGTTCATCACTTCAAACTCAACCTTGGTGAGCGATTCAGTCTTGCGTTTCATATAGTTCCGTTTGTTGGTTTCCGAAGGCAAAGTAAGGAAGTCCCGACGTATCTCGCAAGGTTTAGATATCGAAAACTTTCGAGAATGAGGCAGATTTAACGTTTATTCGTAGTAATTGAACTTTTATTTTTAGTAATGCGGCAAGCGGGGCTGAAAAACGCCGCCTGCGACGATGGCAATCTTCGCGTGCGGAAACACCAATCGTCGCACGCGAAAATGCCCATCGTCGCAGGCGAAAATTCAGACCATCGCGTTCAGAAACGCAATCGGCTCAGGCAGAGATGCTTATTTCAGCTTGGTGGTGATGACGTTGACGCTGAAGGGCGCGACATGGAAGGTGAGCCGTCGGCCGGAATCCTCCACGCTGATTTTTGCCGGACGGGGCACGATGTTGTCGGGGAACTGCATGGTGTTCTCGTCGTCACCCGTCATGCCTGCCAGCCTGACCAGTTCGGATGTTTCGGCCGAGCCGTTCATGAGCTCGATGCTTCCCGTGGTGCCCGCGTCGCAGAGGTTTACGATCTTGGTGTAGAGCGTGTTCGACTTCTCGTCGAGCGTGCTGTTCTGATAGACGCCATGCAGTTTGGCAGACTTCTTCCTGCCCTTATAGACCTGCTTTCCATCCACGAAGGCAGTGATGTCCTTGCCGTCCACATCGACGCGGATGTCGTACCAACGACCCGTTTCATAGCGGTCGGCCTGTGCGCCGTCCAGTTTGTTCCGGCCGCCCTCAGAGGTGGTCTCCACAGAAGTTTGCGTGTTGCCCCACCCGCCCAGGTTGAGCCAGTCGAAGTTCTTCTCGTCCACATAGTTGAAGACCAGCATGAAGCCCTCGGCGCCGCCGTCTTTCCGGGCCTGCACCTTGTAGGTGAATCGGCGCGCACTCACCCTTTCGGGGCAGACGTACATGCACTCCTCGGCATCGCTCTTCTGGCTGAGCAAGCCGTCGGCTGCCGTCCATTGCCCCTGATTTCTGGGCCTCGAGTTGCCGCTCTTCCAGTTCCCGAAGTCCGAGAGAGGCACTTCTGCGCCCTCCACGATGAGCTGCGGATGGCGATATGTGGCCTGCGTCTTCCACGTTGCCACGCCGATGCCTGTGGGCACGACGGCCACGTCGTCCGTCTGCGGGATGTTCCAAGACAGCTCGCTCCTGACGAGTCGGTTGCCGATGTGGCTTGGGAAGAGCTGCTGCACCCAGTAGCTGGGCGTGCCGAACGACCTGCTGCTGTTGAACCTTATCATGTCGGGGCGCCACTGGATGGCGTTCTCGTTGACAAAGATAGGCGCGTAGCTGCTCATGCGGACGATGTCGGCGTTGTTCTCCATGCCCAGCATGAAGACGGCTTCGCCCATGGCAGCATTCATGTTGCCGGTAGTGCCGTAGCCCTGTGTCACAGCATATTCGCCCGGATAAATAATGGGTCCTCGGCGGTCGTAGCCGTCGAAACGATGGAACTGGCTGACAAACCACTGGGGATTTCGGTAGTAGTGTTCATCGACGATGTCAACGGGGTGGCTGTTCCTCCAGCGGGGCGTGTCCGTTCCCCACGACTCAACATTGCCGATGCACTGCACCTCGGGGAACTTCGCCTTGATGGCATCGTAGAACATCCGATAGCGTTCCGGGTAATGGTCGCTCTGGTCGGAGTTGTCCTCCATGTGCCAGTTGTAGTTCTCGTTGCCAATCTCGATGTATGCGATGTTGAAGGGTTCGGGATGTCCATTCTCGGCGCGCATCCTGCCGTAGTGTGAGGTGACGGGTCCGTTGGCGTACTCCAAAGCCCCGAGGCACTCGTCGATCCACGGCTGCAGGCTGTCGAGAGGCGTACAGCCCCCGTGCCAGATGCCGATGTTCACCACGTAGAGAGGCTTGGCACCCAAGTCCTCGGCAAGTTGCAAGAACTCGTGGAAGCCCAATCCATCCGTGGTGGGATAGCCCCAGTTGGCATTCATGTGACCCGGTCTCTGCTCGATGGGACCCACGGTACGCTCCCAGTGATAGGCATTCTCGGGCTTGATGTTGCCCTCCACATAGCACCCTCCGGGGAAACGCATGAAGGCAGGATGCAAGGCTTCGAGCTTCTCGGCCAGGTCTATACGACACCCATTCTCGCGTCCCTTAAAGGTGGGCGGGAAGAGGCTCACCACGTCGAGGAGCACCTCACAAGGCTTCCCGAACTCCAGACGGAAAGCTGCCTGCGGATCGGAGGCTTCGGGGACGATGATTGCCTCCAGCTTCTGCCAGCCTTTCTTCAGTTTCTGATTGACGACGGCCTGCCCCAACACCCGGCCTTCCCTGCTGGTCAGCAAGGCTTTGACAGCGCCCGGAGTTCCCTTCATGGGCTTTATCCAGAACGAAAGTCTGTACTGCGTGCCTTGCACAGCATTGATGCCCCAGAAGCCTTCGTTGCAGATGCCGCCGCCTTCTGCCGTGGTCACGACCTTCAGCGCATGGCCTTGCTTCTCGTTCAGCAAGTCCTCGGTGGCAAGACTGATGGTGCTGCCGTCCGCTTTCCAATGGACAGGACGCGTCGCGTCGTGCTCAAACGAGCGGTTTCTTATCAGCTCGGCATAGAGTCCACCGTCTGAAGCGAAGTTGATGTCCTCGTAGAAGATGCCGTAGAGCGTTGGGCTGATTTCGATGCCCTTCTCGGCCACATCCACTTTGATGTTGACCTGTGCATTGGCACACAGTCCGATGCCTGCCATCAGGCAAGGGAGGAAAGTCTTTCTCATGTTCATGTCCTTATAGTTGTTAGTGCTTGAATGTTGATTCTCATTAGTTTAACCCTGTGTTAGAAACAGCAGTGCCGCCGTCGTCGGCTGCAGGCAGTGGGTGATTCTCAGCCTTAGCCTCTCTGCATTTATCATTGCCACCTTCCTCCCCTCTCCCTGAAAGAGAACCGATGCAAGACTTTTGCCATTTCCTCCGCAAAAGTAAAAAATAATTTCCTCATCTGCAAGGGATAAGCGAGAAAAAGACAGGAGGCATCGAACTAACGCAGTTTAGTCGGCCAACTAACCACGTTTAATTTGATAACTAACCACGTTTAGCCGGCCAACTAACCACGTCGTTTTCTGAAACCAAACGTGTTTCGCAGTCGCCAAGTAGGGACGTGCCGTGGCGCGTCCGCAACAACAAACAGAGAGAAACGAAAAATACGAATCAATTATATAAATGTGATATTATCCCGTCGAATACTTTTGTCGTAATCTTTTTTGTCAGTGCTCCTGCCACCCATCGCCCCCGTACATCTTGCCGCATTCTTGCGAGCAACAGATGAGATAACTTGTTCCGCAACGTAGGCATGGAGGGTGACTACTGGACAAGCTCTGTTTATTCTGCCGACACAAACAGAGAATAGTGCAACAAACAAAAAAACGCAACGAGCTTGGTTATCAGACCAGGCTCGCTGCGTTTCTTATATATTATGCGGCGCTTCTATGTTTCTGTGCGGCGCCAATACATAATATATATGGTGTGTGTTACTTCGTGCTGAACTTATAGATGGTTGTGGTCTGGTACTTTTCTCCGGGACGGAGGGTTGTGCTGGGCCATTCGGGATGGTTGGGGCTGTCGGGATAGTGCTGTGTCTCGAAGCAGAAGGCACTGCGACGAGGATACTTCACGCCTTTCTTTCCGACGAAACTGCCGTCGAGGAAGTTGCCTGCATAGAACTGTACGCCGGGTTGGTCAGTGTACATTGCCATCTCGATGCCGGTGTTCGGGTCGAAGAGCGTGGCAAAGGACTTGGTGATGTCGCCTTTGTTGTTGAGAATCCAGTTGTGGTCGTAGCCATGTCCGTTCTTAATCTGCTGGTTGCTCTCGTCGTCGATGCGCTCGCCGATGGCTGTGGGAGTGCGGAAGTCGAAGGGTGTGCCTTCCACGCTGAGCACTTCGCCTGTGACGGCAACGTCGGCATCGACGGCGGTGAACTGGTCGGCATCGAGCCAGAGCACTTCGTCGAGGCAATCCTTCGAGCCGTTGCCGCTGAGGTTGAAGTAGCAGTGGTTGGTGAGGTTGAGGACTGTGGCCTTGTCGGTTGTGGCTTGATAGGAGATTTGCAGTGCGTTGTCGTCGGAGAGCGTGTACGTCACCTTCACCTCAAGGTTGCCGGGATAGCCATCCTCGCCGTCGGCACTGAAAGTGGTGAACTCTATGTTCTGTCCGTCGATTTGATTGGCCTGCCAGATGCGGTTGTGGAAGGCGATGGGGCCACCGCCATGCAGGCTGTTGGGACCGTTGTTGATGGGGAGCTGGTAGTTCTCGCCGTCAATGGAGAACTGGCCTTTGGCGATGCGGTTGCCGTAGCGACCGATGAGGGCTCCGAAGTTGCAGCCTTCTGCGCCGTACTTCTCGTAGTCAGCGATGTTGTCATGTCCGAGGCAGACATCGGTCATGTTGCCGTCCTTGTCGGGGACCATGATGCTGACGATGCGTCCGCCGAAGTTCGTGAAGCACACTTCCATGCCTTTTCCGTTGGTGAGGATGTAGAGTGCCGTGGAGTCGCTGGCAAAGTCGTCGGGGTTGAGCCCGGAGAGGGTCAGGGCTGTCGTGCTGTCGGTGCCTTCGGTGTTCGTGGCCGTCTTGCTTCCGCAAGCAGTCATGCAGAGTCCTGCTGCTGCGAGAGCAAGACCGAGATAAAGATTCTTCTTCATGCTTTTTAGTTTGATTAAGGGTTATACATAATGTACATTTTGCTGCAAAATTACAATTATACCTGCAAAAAAGCAAAAGATTTGACGCTTTTTGTTGCTTTGTATTAGTATAATTGCTATCTTTGCGAGGAAATATGGATAAAAAGATATGAGACAATTCTCCAAAACTATCAATCTTTTGCTTGCGGCCGCCTGCATGGTGAGCCTCTGGAACTGCACTGAGGACGTCGATACCTCGGCGCGCTATGTTTTTAAGGAAGAGACTATCCTGGGCTATCTTGAGAAACATCCTGCCTACAGCAGTTATGTTGACATCTTGCGGCAGGTGAATATCAGCCGCATCAGCGACTCGAAGGTGAGCCAGCTGCTGAGTGCGCGCGGTGTCTACACGGTGTTCGCGCCTAACAACGAGGCAATTCAGCAATATCTGGAGGAGCTTGTGGCAGATGGGCTCATCACGGAGCCTTCGTGGGACGCTTTTCCCAACGAACACAAGCGCGACTCCATCCGAAAGGTCATCGTCTACAACAGCATCATCGACGGTGGCGACGAGACGAACTCGTTCTTCTACACCTCACAGTTCCCCGAGAACAACGACGAGTTCATCCTCGGCACGCTCAACGACAAGAAGCTGACGGTGAGAAAGCCTGCCAAC
>CAMVDV010000009.1 GCA_947166305.1 uncultured Prevotellaceae bacterium
GCGTCTGCCTTACAAGCAGAGGGTCGGGGGTTCGAATCCCTCAGCGCCCACCCGGTTATACATGCGGGACGGCTCCTTAGCTCAACTGAATAGAGCATTTGACTACGGATCAAAAGGTTGTGGGTTTGAATCCCGCAGGAGTCACGCTCTGACGGTAGTCAGTGGACTGGGTAGGTAGGTAAGTGGTTAAAACGGGCAGACTGTAAATCTGTTGCCTCACGGCTTCGGCAGTTCGAATCTGTCCCTGCCCACGATACGCGGAAATAGCTCAGTTGGTAGAGCACGACCTTGCCAAGGTCGGGGTCGCGAGTTCGAGTCTCGTTTTCCGCTCGAAGAGAGCAAAACGAGCTAAGGGTGACAAAAGGCGGCAAAGCTGCTTGGTCACTAAAGATAACGAAATTGGTGCGGTAGTTCAGCTGGTTAGAATACTAGCCTGTCACGCTAGGGGTCGCGGGTTCGAGTCCCGTCCGCACCGCGAAGCAAAAGTGTTTTTCATGGTATTAGATTTTTAAGGTTGAGATTCTTAGTCGTGAGACTGGGAATCTTTTTTCGTATCCTCCCTTGTCGCACGAGCAGAAAGAGCAGAGTGGCACAACTCACCGCCATAAACAAGTACAATAATATATGGATAATAACAGAATTCAGGCACTGAAAGCATTCTTCCTGCACGACGAGTTCGCGCGGCAGAACGGCATCGAGATAATTGAAATAGCAGAAGGCTATGCGCGGACGCAAGTCCGCATCGGTCCGGAACACCTGAATGCCGGCGGCTCGGTGCAGGGCGGTGTGCTCTTCACGCTGGCAGATTTGGCCTTCGCCGCTGCTACGAACAGCCACGGAACGCTCACTGTGACCACTTCTGCCAACATCACTTTCGTCCGAGGAGCAAGCCGTGGCATCGTCATGGCCGAGGCCCGTGAACTTGTCAACCATCGCCATCTGCCCTTCTGCGAAGTCCGTGTCACCGATGAGGGAGGAAACCTCCTGGCAGTCTTCACTGCGAGCGGCTACCGCAAGGAAGGCGTACCATCTGTGTGTGAGAGACCTGTTTGAAATCAGAGCGTTATGTTAAATCAACTTTGCCTTTACTTCAAGTCCTCGCTGCGGCTGTCTTGTGGATGTCTGACGGTCGTTTGGCTTTTGTCTGTGCATGCTTTGCCAGTGCGGGCGGAGCGATATGTAGAGGACTCGTTGAGGGTTGACGGTCGGTGGCGGCGGTTTGCCATGCTGCTGCCAGACGGGCTGCGTGACGGTGCGCCGCTGGTGTTTGTGCTGCACGGGCATGGCGGCGACATTTGGAAGGAGAACCCGATGGCTGGAGCTGCACGCAGACATGGTTTTGCCCTGTGCATTCCGCTGGGACTGAAGGATGCGAAGGGGAAGAATGCGTGGAACGTGGGCTATCCGTTCCAGCGGGGGTGGAAGGTGGACGACGTGAAGACGCTGTGCCGCATGGCGCGTTTCGTGCAGAGGCGCTATGGGCTGAGCCGCAGGAATACGTTCATGACGGGCATGTCGAACGGCGGCGAGATGTGCTATCTGATGGCGTTCTCGCGCCAGAATACGTTCAGGGCGGTGGCTCCGATTGCGGGCCTGACGATGGAGTGGATGTACCGTGAGCTGGAGGCGGAGAGGCCTGTGCCGCTGATGGAAGTCCATGGGACGGAGGACCGCGTTTCGGAGTGGTCGGGCGACCTTGAGGATAAGGGCGGCTGGGGTGCTTATATGCCGGCGCCGCTTGCCGTGGGCTACTGGGTAGCAAGGAACCGTTGCACGCATGAGGTGACGGAGCAGGTGGAGAGTATCCGTGGCGAGGCGGGCAACCGTGTGGTGAAGCACCGCTTCACGGGCAGTCCGTGGGGCTGCGATGTGTGGCTCTATGAGGTGGTGGGCGGCGGCCATACGTGGCACACTGACGACCTTGACACGGGCGAGGAGGTGTGGAGCTTCTTCAGCCGCTATGTGGAGTGAACGACTTTCTTAACTCAATCTGCCACAGACGCTTGTCGTGCCAACAAACTTCGCGTGCGATGATGCAGAACTTCGCGTGCCGTGATTGTGAGGACAGCGTGCCGTAAATACGGAGAAAGCCCTCTTCCCTTGAGAGTAAGGGAGGAAGGCTTTCTGCCTGATTTGTGGAGAGTGCAGGGCGTTAGCAAAGCTTGCGTGCGCCGTCGCCGATGACTACGTCGATGACGATGGGCTTCTTGCCGTACTTCTTCTCGAACTTCTCCACCACGACTTTCTTGAAGTTGGGTGCAAGCTCGTCGGCCACGAGGTTAATGGTGCAGCCTCCGAAGCCGCCGCCCATGATGCGGGAGCCGGTGACGCCTTCTTCCTTGGCGATATCGTTGAGGAAGTCCAGCTCTTCGCAACTCACTTCGTACTCCTGCGAAAGGCCGTGGTGCGTCTCATACATCATCTTTCCGACAGTTTCGTAGTCGTCTTTCTGGAGAGCATCGCAGACTGCGAGCACACGAGCCACTTCTCCAATGACGTAGCGAGCACGCTTGTACTCGTCGGCGCTGATTTGATTCTTCACTTCCTCGAGCATTTCGTAGTTGGCATCGCGCAGGCTCTTCACCTCGGGGTGTGTCTTTGCAATCACCTCGGCCACGTGTTCGCACTGCAGGCGGCGCTCATTGTAGGGCGAACCCTTCAGCTCGTGCTTCACACAGCTGTTGACAAGGATGAGTTGGTACCCTTTGGGATTCCAGGGGAAGTACTCATATTCGCCGCTACGGCAGTCGAGGCGCAGCAGAGCTCCCTTCTTTCCGAGGCAGGAGATAGCTTGGTCCATGATGCCACAGTTCACTCCGACGTACTTGTGCTCGGTGCGTTGTCCCACCTTGGCAAGTTCCATGCGGTCAATCTTGTTCTGCCCGAAGAGGTCATTCAAGCCGAATGCGTAGGTACTCTCCAGTGCTGCCGAGGAACTCATGCCTGCGCCGAGGGGTACATCGCCTGCGAATGCTGTGTTGAAGCCTTCTACGGGAACGCCCAAAGCCATCATCTCGCGGCAGACACCGTAGATGTATCTTGCCCAAGTGGCAGAGGGTCCCTTCTCATCGTCGAGGGAGAATTGCGTGCGATCCTTGAGGTCGATGCTGTAGGCGTCGACGGTTCGTGTGCCGTTGGGCTTGATTTCGGCGATAATGCCTTGTTCTACGGCTCCGGGGAAAACGAAGCCATTGTTATAATCTGTGTGCTCGCCGATGAGGTTGATGCGGCCTGGAGAGGCATAGACGTTGCCTGTCGTGCCGTCGAAGTGCTTGATGAAGCGACTTCTTACGTCTTCAATTGTAAGTCTCATGATGTTTCGATTAGTATTAAATAATGTCGTTATGGCGTTGTAGCGTTGTGATGTTATTCACAGGTGAAGCGTTATGGCGCCATGACGGTGTTTCCTTTGTCTGATTTTCACTCTGCTCTCTTGCTGACGCGGCTGCCGATGAGGGCGTAGAAGAGTATGTATGCTGCGCAACCGAACACTACCCAGAAGCTCGGAATCCAGCCGAACATGTCGGCAACCCAGCCTTGCAGGGGCATCATCACTGCGCAGCCGAACACCATCGTCATGAAGATGCCGCTGGCTACTGCGGTGTATTTGCCCAAACCCTCAACGGCCATGTTGAAGATGGCTCCCCACATCACGCTTGTGCAGAGGCCTACGAGCAGGAAGGCAAAGATGCCTACGGGGATAGGCTGCCATATGAGTTCGAGTTTGCCCCAGTCTACGCCGGGGAAGTTAACGAGGACATCCTGGGGAGCGTACATGCCGAAGAGGACAAGGCAGAGGGTGACGGTGGCTACTGTCGTGACCATGGCGCGGCTGCTGACTTTGCTTCCGATGGCAGCTCCAGTGAATCGGCCGATGAGCATCATGAACCAGTAGACGGCAACTATCATTCCTACGGTTGCAGAGGGGATGTGTAGTGGGTTGTCAGGTTCGTTGAGGTACTGCTGAACGGCGTTGGGTGTGCCCACCTCGACGCCCATATACAGGAAAATGGCGAGTGCTCCGAGTGCGAAGTGACGGAACTTGAGGGCGCCTTTGATGAGGCTGAAGTCCACAGGAGCCTGCTCTGGCTCTTCGATCTTTGTGAAGAGGATGACGACGAAGGCTACGGCGAAGATGGCAAGGGCAATCCATAGTGCCGGCGTGGCGTCGGCTATCTTGGCTTTCGAAGCGTCTGCAATGAGTGCACCCATGAGGATGTAGCATGCCACGGCAGCCGAGCTGTTGAACACGCCGCCCACTTGGATGAGCTGGTTGCCTTTGTTGCCGCCGCCACCGAGGAGGTTGAGCATGGGATTGACCACGCAGTTGAGGATACACATGGTGAGGCCGGAGATGAATGCTCCGAGGAGGTAAACGCCGAAGACTACGCCGATGTTGGAACCGTCGCCTGCGTCGATGAGGCCGCTGCACCATTGGATGAGGATGCCCACGATGCCGATGGCAAGACCGATGAGGGCTGTCTTCTTGTAGCCGAACTTGGCAATCATCATGCCTGCGGGGATGCCCATGACGAGGTAGGCGATGAAGTTGCCGATGTTGCCGATCTGGGCGAGAGCGTTGCTGATTTCGCCTTGGTTCTTAATGATGGTTGCCATGGGTGTGCAGAGGTTTGTCACGAAGGCAATCATTGCGAAGAGTGCAATCATCACGATAATCGCACCCCATTGTTTAGATTTTTGTTCCATTTAATTAATAGGTTAGTGGTTATTGATTAGTTATTGTTTGTTTTCCGGTGTTTATTCCACTCCGAACTTGTAGACGGTTTTCTGCCTGTAGATTTCCCCTGGCTTGAGAATGGTGCTGGGGAAGTAGGGATGGTTGGGCGAGTCGGGGAAGTGTTGTGCTTCGAAGCAGAGTGCGGAGTGCTTGGGGAAGGTGGCCCCGCCGCAGCCTTCGAAGCCGCTGTGCCAGTTGCTCGAGTAGAACTGTACGCCTGGCTCGGTGGTCCACATTTCCATTTTGCGTCCGCTCTGTGGCTCTACGCACTTCACGGCGTAGGAGAGTTCGCCTGGCTCGCGTTTGTTGAGGACGTAGCAGTGGTCGTAGCCCGTGCCATTGACGATTTGTTGGCAGCTGGTGTCGCCGATGCGTTCGCCCACGGCGTGCGGTGTGCGAAAGTCGAAGGGTGTGCCTTCCACCTTGAGGATTTCGCCTGTGGGGATGGATGTCTCGTCGATGGGGATGAAGAAGTCGGCGTTGATGGTGAGGATGTTGCCGAGTGCCGATGGGGTGGGCGCGGCGATGCCGGCGAGGGAGAAGAAGCCGTGGCTGGTCATGTTGACGATGGTCTTCTTGTTGGTCGTGCCTCGGTAGTCGATGATGAGTTCGCCATCGTCGGTGAGGCTGTACTTGACGTTCATGTGCAGCTCTCCGGGGAAGCCTTCTTCGTAGTAGGCTGAGACGTATCGGAGCACGAGTTCCTGCGGATTGATTTGCTCTGCGTCCCAGACGCGTGCGTGGAATCCCGTGGGGCCGCCGTGGAGGTGGTTGGGTCCGTTGTTGACTGCGAGGCTGTAGTCCTTGCCGTTCATGGTGAAGTGTCCGCGTGCGATGCGGTTGCCGTAGCGGCCCACGAGGGTAGAGAGGAAGGGTTCGGGGCTGTCCATGAGGTGCTGTATGGAGTCATGCCCTTGGATGACGTTTGCCATCTTGCCTTCCTTGTCGGGGGTCATAATGGCGCAGATGGCACCGCCGTAGTTGGTGATGCACACTTCCATGCCGTCTGCGTTGGTGAGGACAAAGAGGTCGGTCTCTTTACCCTGCACCGTGGCTTGGAAGTTTTTTCTCTCAAGTCCTGAAATTAGTTGGCTCATTGTGGTGGGTTTTTATGGTTTTTGTATGTTTTTCCTTGCAAATATATAAAAAAAAGGAATAGGCTCAAAGGAAAAAAGAAAAAATTTTAGTTGCGTCATGGTAAAGTTTGCCGTTGCCCGCAGAGTAGGGCTTGCCGAGGAAGCGAGCAGGGTTGTCGTGACAACCCAACAGGGTTCGGCCGTCAGCCCAACGGAGTTTTGGCAATAACCGTACAGGGTTGTTCGTCCGCCCCGTTTCTTTTGCCTTCCAAGCGGCTGCATGATTCCTCCCAACCGTGTCTTTCTGCAGCGCAGGGAAAAGTTTTTTTGCTTTTTCCATTGCTGTTATTATAAATAATAGTATATTCGCCTTCGGAAACTATCAATACTAAAACCAACGACTATGCTTGTTTCTCTGAGTGAAATCCTTCGCGACGCTAACCTCAGGCACTATGCCGTGGGGGCGTTCAACTGCCTGAGTCTGGAGAATGTGATGGGGGCTATGGAGGCTGCCGAAGCCCTTCGTTCGCCCATCATCCTGCAGTTGGCCGAGGTGCAGTTCCCCGAATCGCCGATGGAGCTGATGGCTCCGCTCTATCTCGAAGCGGCAAGGCGGGCCTCGGTGCCTGTTTGTGTCCATCTCGACCACGGGCAAAGTTTGGAGACTTGCGTGCGGGCCATCCGCCTGGGCTTCACCTCTGTGATGTTCGACGGTGCGGCGCTTCCCTTCGACGAGAACGTCGCCGTCACGAGCCAAGTGGCGCGCATTGCCAGGGCCGCTGGCGTCAGCGTGGAAGTCGAGCTCGGCAAGGTGGGAGACTCAGGCGTGGACACGGCCGATGTCTTCACGGATGTCGATGAGTCGGTGCGCTTCGTCCGGGCCACCGGCATTGATGCCTTGGCCATAGCCATCGGCAATCTCCACGGACACTACGTCCATACGCCTCGGCTCAACATTCGGCGTCTCATCGAAATCCACGAGGCCAACCGCCTTCCCCTCGTCCTTCATGGCGGAAGCGGCACGAGCGAGGAGGACTTCAAGGCTTGCATTCATAACGGCATCTGCAAGATAAACGTCGCCACTGCCATTCAGCGAGGCATCATGAAGCGCATCGGAGAACGACTCTCCCAGAAGCCCGACGAGCAATACATACCGCTGAAACAGGTCATGATTGACGCGTCGAGGGAGGTCGTCGAGGAGCATATCCGCCTCTTCGAAAGCGACGGCAAGGCAAATTGAACGCCCCTCCCGCAATGTAGGGACGCGCCGTGGCGCGTCCGCCCCCCCTTCATGCTGTGAAAAGGTTAAAAAGTTAAATTGTGAAATCGTAAAAATGTCAAATTGTGAAATTGTCAAATAGTATATTCCAAAGATGAAACGCAGCGAAATCAATCAAATCATTCGTGAGGCCAAGCAATTTCTTGCCTCCCGACAGTTCGCCCTGCCCGAATGGGCCGAATGGAGTCTGCAGGACTGGCGGACAAACCGTGACAAAGTGGGCTACATCACAGAGCGTATGCTCGGATGGGACATTACAGATTTCGGTTCGGGCGACTTCAATCGTCGCGGACTCTTCCTCTTCACCATCCGGAACGGTAAGTACGGCTTCGACAAAAAGCCCTATGCGGAGAAGATAATGATAGTGGGTGAGGAGCAGGAAACCCCGATGCACTTCCATTGGTCGAAGATGGAAGACATTATCAACCGCGGCGGTGGCAACCTGGTCGTCGAGCTTTATAACGCGGCAAAGGACGAGAGCTTTGCCGACACCACCGTGCATTTCCGCATAGACGGCATCGAGCACACCGTGGAACCCGGCGGGAAAATCATCCTCCACCCGGGCCAAAGCATCTGCATGGAACAGTACCTCTACCACAGATTCTACGGGGAAAAAGGCAAAGGCAAGGTCATGGTGGGCGAAGTGAGCCAGTGCAACGACGACACCTCCGACAATCGTTTCTACGAACCCGTGGGCCGTTTCCCCGAAATCCAAGAGGACGAACAGCCGCTCCACCTGCTCTGTTCGGACTATTCGAAGTTCCTCGGATGAATGAAAACATTAAAAAGTGAAGTCGTTAAAACGTTAAATCGTTAAAACGTTAAAACGTGAACTCGTAAACTTGTCAACTCGTAAACTTGTGAAATTGTTAAATTGTCAAATTGTCAAATCGTGAAACTGAACAAGGTTCGCATCAGTGGCGTAGGCTGTTGCCTGCTCGACCGCATATATGATAATGTAGATTTCCAGTCCGAAACCTTCCGCCGCTATTTGAGTAAGACCCCTGGCGACGGCGGTCTCGAACCCGGAAAGCTGACCTTCGAGGAGGAACTGGAACGCTTCGCCGGCCAATCCTTCGTGTCGGACATCCTGCCATCGCTCACCGATGGACGACAGGCCGACAAGGAAAACATCGGCGGACCCTGCATCGTCGCCCTCATCAATGCTTCGCAAGTGGCCTACAAGGAGAGCGATGTCTGCTTCTACGGCTGTCGGGGCGACGATGAAGTCGCAGACAAAATCATGCAGAGGCTGTGCCAGACCAAGCTCAACCTCAGCCGATACCGCATCGAACAGCACAGCGAGACAGCCTCCACAAGCGTCCTCTCCGACCCGAACTTCGACGGCGGGCATGGCGAACGCACCTTCGTCAATACCATCGGAGCGTCTTGGCATTACCTTCCAAGCGAGGTCGATGACCACTTCTTCAACAGCGATATCTGCATATTCGGCTCCACTGCGCTCGTACCCCGCATTCATCGTGGGCTCACACCTTTGCTCAAGAGGGTCAAGGAGAAAGGCCGTCTCACCGTCGTGGGCACGGTCTTCGACTTTATCAGCGAGAAGGAACATCCCGAAAGGCGCTGGCCGATGGGCGACAACGACGAGAGTTACCGCCACATCGACCTGCTGATAGCGGACCACGAGGAAGCCCTTCGTCTCAGCGGAAAGCACGATGTCTGCTCAGCCCTTGCTTTCTTCCGTGAGAAAGGAACGGGTGCCGTCGTCATCACCAACGGCGCGAGGGACATCAGCCTGTGGGCCGACAGCCCCATCTTCGGCAGGGTGGAGGAACAAACCATGCCCGTTTCAGAAGCCGTCGGGAAGGCTTTGAGGCAAGGACGCAAAGGTGACAGCACAGGATGCGGCGACAATTTTGCCGGAGGCGTCATTGGTTCGTTGGCAAGGCAAATGAGTCTGTTCCTCAATCCCACTTCCGAGAAAGAAGAAAGGGCAAACGATAAATGTCAGAATGTCGGGTGGTCAACGGCCAATGGTCAACGCCTCGACCTGAAAGAGGCTTGCCGTTGGGGCATCGTCTCGGGCGGTTTTGCCTGTTTCTATTATGGTGGAACCTACATAGAAAAGCAGGTTGGAGAGAAGTTTGCCTGCCTGAAGGAGCTCTACGACCTTTATCTCATGCAAACCGGCGCTTGCTGATGCGCTCTGTAAGCTGACGGATGTCGCTCGAAAGCTTCTGATAGGGAGCACTTTCCTTGAAGTCTGTGCTCTTGCGAAGCATGAGGTCAATGGGCGATTGGCTGTGACGGTAGCCTGAAAGCTCGTTCTGTTTCTGCTGCCCATGCATTGCCAGTCCGGAGATTTCCTTCTCCCTTTCCCTCCGGAGCATGTTGCAAATTGGGTTGAGCAACGGCAATACTACGCCCTCCATCAAGGCGTGTCCCTGTATATATAAGTAGGTTTCGGACGGACGGATGCCGAGGTCTTCCTGCAAACTCTTCCTCAGCTTCAGGTACGGCTCCTTGGCTTTCGGGAACTTTCGTTGCAGCCAGGCGATTTGTTTGTTGACCCTGTCGCGCAGGTTGGCGAGGGCTTGTTCGGGATGATACGGGTTGATGTCGTGGAAAGTGACTGTTTGGGCGAATGCCGTGATGCTGTAATTGCTTGCCTGACCGTTTTTGTGTGCCCAGATGCTCCACACGAAGAGTGGCCAGATGATGTTGCTGTATTCCTCCATGAACGCTTCAAGCGAGACGACGGTGCGGTCGTTGAGGGTGCTCATCACGCAGGCTGTGTGCAATGAGGGTGCGTAGCATTGGTAGTTTTCGATGGCGTAGGCATAGGTATGGATGATGTATGGCGAGGAGAGGAGCGTGCGGCTGATCTGTGTGGCGCCTTGCATGATGTAGTCATAGTCAGCGTCTACGCAGGCAATCATAAAGTCTCCCAGCCTCGGACCGAGTTTGTTCATCAGTGCAGCCTTCTTGCCTTTCGACAGGGTGAACCTTGAGGGGAGCATCACTTCAAACTTGATTTTGTCTGTTTCGAAGTCTTGCAGGACGGAACGCCAGAAGAACACATCGTCGTAACTCTCCACGTATGCCACAATCTTCTGTGCGGCGTTTTTGGGTCGAAGCTTGGATGCCAGCTCGATGTATGCTGAGTTGAGGTGTTCTTGCAGACGCTTTGCCATCTTTTTGATGCATAATTAAGAATTCATAATTCATAATTCTGTAGCCAGTTCCTTTTATTTATAATTCCTGGTGCACGGCAATATGAATTGAGAATTATGAATTATGAATTGATTTCAATGTCCTCCACGTCGGTCACGCGGTCGCTCCATCCGTTCATGATGACGGCTGGCGAGTGGGTGGTGAGGATGATTTGTGCATTGGGATTGAGGCCTACGAGGAGTTCGAGCAGCCTTTGCTGCCATTCGACGTGGAGGCTGACCTCGGGCTCGTCCATGAAGAGGACGAAGGGCCTGCGATCCTGCACGAGCACCGTGAGGAGGATGATGAGCATCTGTTTCTCTCCGCTCGAAAGCTTGTAGGGTGGTATGGTTTCGCCGTAGGAATCGAAGTAAATCTCGTTCTGGTCGCGCTTAATGGTCTTGCCTGTCTCGAGGAAGAGGTCGTCCACGATGTCCTGGAAGTGTGTCTTCTCGCTTGCCAGCTCCTGCACTTTTGTCTGAGCGTCTGCTGCGCCGCTGGTGAAGAGCTCCACCATTTTCTTGGAGAGGTTCACCTGGTAGTCGAGCCATTTGCGTTGCAGCTGGTAGATGTGCAGGTCGAGCTCTGTCTGTAGCTGTACGTCGGTGACCTTGTTCATCAGTTCGCTGGAGAGGATGGGTCGGTCGAAGGAGCGTATGACGTCGAAGTCTACGGACTTCGCTTCCTTGGGGAAGTAGGTGAGGTGAACGCCGTCGTTCTTGCGAGTGTCGCGGTTGATGTCGAGAAGGTGCATGATGACGCGGTTGAGGATTGTGCTCTTGCCTACGCCGTTCACGCCGCTCAGGATGTTAACTCCGGGCTGCAGTTCCCATCGGATGTGTTTGTGTCCGTTCCAGAGGGCTTCTATCTCGATGCATGTGATGTACTGTCCGTTCATTTTCAGAATATGGTTGTCGAGTTCCAGGGGTAGTTTTGTGAGCCAACGGAGAAGGTTCCGAGGGCGCGCTCCAGTTTGTCCTGCGTGAGGGGAATGTGGCACATGCGGGCACTGTCGCGCCCTATGTACTTTCTTATCTTGTTTGGCAGCAGATGCCAGTTGTCTTGCACCGAGGTGTCGCCGAGTTGTTGCTTGCCGACGTAGGCGATGATGACGGGAAGGTGGTAGCGGTTGACGGCTTTGCTTATTTGCCAGTTGAGGATGGGCGACTCGGTGTCGGTGACAGGGGAGACGAGCACGAGCAGATTGTCGGCCTTTGCCATGAGGCCGAGCAGACGGTTCTTGACGGTGCTGTCCACGAGGTCGTCGTGTTCCGAAGAGAAGTTTATCTCATCCATGTTGAGGAACCGGAATCGGCTTGGGCGCATCTTCTGCCAGGCGTGCAGCTGCTGGAACGTGCCGAGGTTGCTGTTCTCGTGGTCGAGCACGGCGATGGCGTCGTAGGCAACGTAGGTTTTGTGCGTATTCATGGGGATTTTTAGCGAATTTATGTTCCTTTGCTTGCAAAGTTACGAAATATTTTTGGATTAGAGATGAGGGATTGGGGATTATTTTGTAATTTTGTACGTCAAACATAATATAATAATGTGTATGGATGCGCCGTGGCGTATCCGATGAGATGTCCGCTTAAATGAAAAGAATATGATAAACCGCAGAACATTCCTTCGTGGCAGTCTGGCCGGAGCAGCCTTGCTTGCCGCACCTTCCGCCCTTTCGGCCCGGGCCGAAACAAAGGCCGATGATGCCGACGACCGTAAGAACTCTACCGTCAAGCCGCAGGCCAAGGGCGACAACGGGGTGGGGGAGACGTTCCACCTCGGCATGGCTGGCTACACTTTCGTCAAGTTCGACATCGACCGCACCCTTGCCTTCATGAAGAAGATTGATGTCCACTATCTTTGCATCAAGGACTTCCACCTGCCGCTCAGTGCCGATGAGAGTCAGATAGCAAGCTTCAAGGCAAAACTTGCAGCCCACGACGTCGTGGGATATGCAGTCGGTCCCATCTATATGAAGGACGCGGCGGCCGTCGATGAGGCCTTTGCCTACGCCCAGCGTGTAGGAGTCAACCTCATTGTGGGCGTGCCTGGCGTCTGGGGCGACAAGGCTCCGCGCATGGACGTGCTGGAGAGAGTGGAGCAAAAGGTCAGGGAGACCGACATACGCTACGCCATTCATCTGCACGGCCCCGACATGACGCTCTATCCCGACGCTACGTCCATCTGGAACGACATCAAGGATCGCGACCCTCGCCTCGGCATTTGCCTCGACATCGGCCATAACCTTCGCTATGGAGCCGACTCGATACGCGACCTGAAGCGCTACGCCAAGCGGGTCTTCGACATTCACCTCAAGGACGTCACCGCTGCCACGAAGGCCGGACACGCCGTGGAATTGGGCCGAGGCATCATCGACTTCCACCGCTTCGTCAAGATGCTTCGCAAGGTAGGCTACAGCGGTTCGGTCAGCCTGGAGTACGAGAAGGACATGACCGACCCGTTCCTCGGCATCGCAGAGAGCGTCGGTTACTTCAAAGCCGTCATGGACGAAAAAGGTTAGAAAGTTGAAAAGTTGAAAAGTTAAAAGGTTGAAAATGAGTTCTCCGACTTCCCTTTCAGGGGGAAGAACAGGAGAAATGTAGGGACGCTCCGTGGCGCGTCCGCCCAATCATGCGGGGGAAAAACTGAAAGAGGAAAAGCATGAACCCGAAAACCCTGCAGGATTATCGTGAAAACCCTGCAGGATTATTGCCATAACCCCACGGGATTATCGTGATAACCCTGTGGGATTATAACTTTTCAACCTTTTAACTTTTTAATTTTTTAACTTTTAACTTTTAACGCTCCTACAGGGTTTCTTTAATATCCCATCAGCAAGCGTTCCTAAACGCAGCAGCAAACGTTCCTAAATGCAGCAGCAAGCGTTCCCAAACGCAGCAGCAAGCGTTTCATAACCCGGCAGCCTGCCCCTACTTTCCCGCGCTATAACAAAGGAGAGAGCCCTCCGAAAGGACTCTCTCCAAATGCTCCCACCTGAGCCACTACGGGGACTCGAACCCCGGACCCACGCATTACGAATGCGTTGCTCTACCAACTGAGCCATAGTGGCGTTTGCGGTTGCAAAGATACAACAAAAAGTGAAAAGTGAAAAGTGAAAAGAGAAAAATTATTGGCTCGGCAGTGTTTTTTTTGGATTTTAACGCAAAAATGCGTACTTTTGCATACCGAAACAAACACTATCTACAATGAATAGGAAGATTCTATGGCTTTTTGGAGCACTCGGTCTCGTGGCGGCAGGCGGCGCATTCCTCGTCTTCCTGCTGCTGGCGACTGAGGCTCCGGCAGGCGACGGCGAGCGTGGGCGGCTGATATATGTCGACCGCGACGACACGGCCGACAGCGTCAGAACGAAAAGCGGACTGGGCTGGAGATGGAACATATATAATAAGGTAGCAGACTATCAAGTGCGTACGGGACGCTATCGTGTCGCCCCCGGCACGAAATGCCTCAGCCTTTACCGACAACTGGCCCGAGGTATGCAGGAACCGATACAGCTCGTGGTGCCGACATCGCGAACGGTGGACAGGCTCGCAGCCGTGCTTTCGCAAAGCCTCATGGTGGACTCTGCCGAGATAGCCTCCGCGCTGACCGACAGCACCTACTGCGCCCATCGCGGCTACACAACGGCGAGCATCCCGGCACTGTTCATCCCTAACACCTACGAGGTCTATTGGGACACGTCGGTGGACCAGTTCGTGGAGCGCATGGAGCGCGAGAACCTGCGCTTCTGGACTGCCGAGCGGAAGCAGAAAGCCTTGGCCGTCGGGCTGACACACGAGGAGGTGGCAACCCTGGCAAGCATCGTGGACGAGGAGACCGCCAACGATGCGGAGAAACCCCTGATAGCCGGACTCTACATCAACCGCCTCCGTCGGGGAATGCCCTTGCAGGCTGACCCCACCGTGAAGTTTGCCGTGGGCGACTTCTCCCTGCGTCGCATCCTCAGCAAGCACTTGCGCATGGAAAGCCCCTACAACACCTATCTCCACCAGGGACTGCCGCCAGGACCCATCCGCATTGCAAGCATCGCAGGACTCGAGGCCGTGCTGAACTGCGCAGAGCACAACTATCTGTATATGTGTGCCAAGGAAGACTTCTCGGGCACGCACAACTTCGCAGCAACGCTGCAGGAGCACTACAAGAACGCCCGCCGCTACGTCAAGGCACTCAACGAGCGTGGCATAAGATAACGACCCCCCATCCCCCTTTAGGGGGAGGAAGGACCCTCTCTAACTCCCCCCTTAAAGGGAGAGGACTCTGCGGCGGGAACTCCCCCTAAAAGGGGGGCGGGGGTCTGTAGTCGGGGGTCTTTTATTAAAAATATAATACCTAAAAAAAACAACATGAGATTAAAGGCGACGGCCATCGTGCTGGCTTTCCTGACGACAGCAGGAGCATCAGCAGACATTGACAAAGCATTAGAAACCTTCGACGAGCAGCCCGATGTGGCCACAGCCACTGGCTTCTTCGACGAACTCCTGAAGGAAGAATTCATCGACGAACAAGTTCGTTTCCCCATAGGCACACCCCCCGACTCGCTGCAGCAGCAAGTGTGGTACTGGGCAGCCGAATGGTTCTACGACAAACAGCAGTATGAGAAGGCCGAAGCCTACGCCCTGAAAGCCCTGCCGAAGTACCATCCGTCCAATCCCGAGAAGGCCGACTGCCTCAACACCCTTGGCTGCATCTACGTCCGCCTCAGCGATTTCAAGCAGGCGGCAAGCTATGCCAGGCAAAGCGTGGAGATAGAAATGCAAGGAGGCAACCACGACCGCATATCCTCGAGCCTCAACACCCTGGCCGGCATTTACATGGCAGGATATCAGGCTAAAGAGGCAGAAGACATCATCCTCCAAGCCCTCGCACATGCAGAGCAAGCCGACAATCCGGGCCGTAAGGCTATCATCCTGGGCATGGCCTCAGAGATTTATCACACGCTGGGTAACGACGAGAAGGCACTCTCCTACGCTGAGCAGGCCATCGAGCTGGAGAAACAACTGAACCGCCCCCAAAAGCTCCTGATACGCCTTTCGCAGAAAGGGTCGGCACTGCTCGGCCTTCATCGCTACGAGGAGGCAGAAGCCATCTACCGCCAGATAGCTCCACAGCTCAAGCAGATGGGCGACTATCATTCCTACGCTATCGCCCTCAACCACCTCGGCATGTCCCTTCTCTGCCAAGAACGGCAGCAGCAGGCCATACCTTATTACAGGGAAGCCGCCGACCTCTTCTCGCGCATGGGCGACCTCTACAACGAAATCCATTCGCACCGAGGACTCTACGAAAGCTACTGGGAACTGAATCCCGACTCGGCGAAGATAGAACTCGACCGCTTCGACTTGCTCAAGGACTCCCTCTACACGCACTCCACCGCCGAGGCTCTGTCGCGCTACAACGCCGAATTTAGCAACGACGTGTTGCAGCAGGAGAACAAGGAAGTGAGGCAAGCGCATCGCCGCACCATCATCCTCGGCACAGTCCTCTTGCTGCTGATAGCAGTCGGTGCGTGGCTTGCCATTCTCTACAGCCGTCGTCGCTGGCAGAGGCAGATGCAGGAACTGATAAAGGAAGTGGAAAAGACCCTCTCTAACTCTTCCTTAAAGAGAGAGGACTCAGCGAAGGAACTCCCCCTAAAGGGGGTCGGGGGGTCTGAAGAGTCTTTCCTCATGCGCGTCATCGAAGCCGTCAACGAAGCGATGCCTCAGGGCAACTTCGGCGTAGAGCAGATTGCTGCCGAGCTTGGCATGAGCGTGCAGACATTCCGTCGCCGTCTCTTTGACGCCGCAGGCGAGTCCCCGAAGTCCTTCATCCAAGCCATTCAGATGGAGCGAGCCGTAAAACTCCTTTCCGAAAAGCCCGACCTTTCCATCTCGCAGGTGGCAAATCTCTGCGGTTTCGACGAGGCAAGTTCCTTCGGACACACCTTCCGACGCATCTACGGCTGTTCGCCTTCCGAATACAAAAAAACGCGATGAAATGGGCAGAAAAGTGAATCTTCGGGTTCACTTTTCTGCATTTTGGAAGAAAATAACAAGTATTTTGGAAGATTTTATCAACTGACCCTTGGCAAAAAATTCGTAATTTTGCAACAGGAATCTATAATTTTCTTCATTTCTGCATTACTCATTTTTCTGTCATGGCACTCTCAGAAAAACAACGAGCCGCTCACCAGCTCGCATCAGACTACCTCAGCTTCCTCGCTCAGCAGGAGGCTGTGGTGGACAGACTTTTCTGTCGCAAGTGGAAGGAAATAGAGCCTCAGATAGAACAACTCATCGAACGGAAGATCAAGGAATACCTCGCCTCGTAGCGAAGCATCCTTGCCTATACATTATTAATATATATATAATAAACAATAAAACTACACCACTATGAAGACAAACCTAACATTTGCGAGAATCACAATGGCCCTGGCCATTGCATTGTTCCCGTTCTTGAAGGCCAATGCCTGGGATTGGGAGTGGACCGACACGTGGGGCGAAGCCGTTGCCTGGTGCGAAGAATGCGGAAACGAGTACATTATCTACGCCGACAACTCTGCCGAGGCCGAGTCCGCTGCCGAAGACCTCTTCTGCAGCGACTGCGGCTGCTGCTCGGAAGATGTCAACATGGACTGCTATCGCGAGCACCATTGCCAGTTCTGCGATGGATGCATCGACAATGGAGAGTACCACGTAGGCATCTACAATCTGTTTGACGAGTACATACACTACGATTGTGCCATCGAACTCATCGAATCCGGCGACGTCGATGCCTGCAGCTATTGCCACGAACTCTTCGGCGAAGGCGCCGTAGAGTGTGACTGCGGTGTGGGCGACAAGCACTGTACGGACTGCTCCGAATCGAAGTGCGAGAAGTGCGGCAAGTGCTTGCTCATAGCCGGTGACGAGACCGATGCCGCATCGGGCGACGCCTGCATCGACCATGGCATTTGTGGCGAGTGCATGCCCGATGCCTCTGCCGATGACCAGACGCACTGTCGTATATGCTTCAACTGCGACGAGGACATCTGCGATGAGTGCGGCATGTGCGAGAGCTGTGCCGTATACGAGGAGCACTGCCCCGAATGCGGCTACTGCTTTGGCGACGAGGTGCAATGGTGCGCCGACGATGGGGAGCACTGCGTCAACTGTTGTAAAGACAACGGATGGTTATGCCCGGCTTGCGAAAGATGCGTGGACGGCGCAGGCATCTACATTTGCGACGACTGCGGCATGTGCGAAGAGTGCTGCCTGAGCGAGTCTGAGGGAGAAGGCTGCATACATGGCATTTGCACCGCCTCCTCAGAGTTCTACGACCACCTCTGCCCCGAGTGCGGCGAGTGTCCTCAGGACGAGGAATGCGACTACTGCGGTCTCTGCATCAACTGTCAGACTGGCTATCACTGCGAGCACGAGCTCTGTCCAGACGGCTCTGAATGGGACGACCACGTCTGCCCCGACTGCGGTGAGTGCTTCGACGACGGCGAACTATGCGAGTTCTGCGGCCTCTGCGAAAACTGCCGCGAGCACTGCGAGCACGACTTCTGTCCTGAGAACGACGATGACAGCGACCACTTCATCTGCAACCAGTGCGGCGACTGCTTCGAGGCCATAGATCGTTGCGACGAGTGTGAGCTCTGTCTCGTCTGCTGTGACGACAACACTCAGTCCATGGGCTGCGACCACGGCTTCTGCGTCGTGAGCGACGACTTCGAAGAGCATTGGTGCTATGAGGACGATCAGTGCCTTGAACTCTGCGAGCACGATCCGGAATGCACCCATTCGAATGTCACCTTGGACTACGCCATCAACGGCAATGCCCACTGGCGTGTCTGCGAAGACTGCGGACTCACCGTCGACAAGGCACAGCACACAGGCGGCGAGCCTGTCACGTTGACGTCACCCAACGCTGCCACGCACACCAATGGCACAGCTCAGGTGAACTGCATCGTCTGCAACTACAAGATGGGCATCGTCCCCATCCCCTACGTTGAAGCACCCGCCGACGGCAGTCCGTACATTATTATACAGCCTACCGACTACACAGGCAAGACCAACACCGCAGCATGGAAGGAGGAAGAAGATGACCGCTACGCCACCTTCAAGGTGAAGGCAGGCGGCGAAGGACTCTCCTATCAGTGGTATTGTCGCTACGGCACCGGCAGCGGCACTAAACTCAGCGACGACAGCTACACACTAGGCACGCAGACGCCGACGCTCAAGACGCTGGTTTATGGCGAAGACTGCGAAAGGCAGAACCGCAACATCTATTGTATAGTAAGCAACAGCAAGGGCAGCGTCACCTCCGACGCCGCCTACTTCAAGGCAGAACATGTCTTCGGGCGCTACACCAAGAAGGACAATGAAACGCACGAGAACCACTGCTTCGGCGAAGGATGCAGCGTCGTGAAAGCCACCTCCAAGCACCGCTTCACGGAGTGGACGCTTGTACGTCCTGCCACATCCTCCGAGACAGGATTGCGCGAGCAGCAGTGCATGGACTGCGCTTACAAGAAGAGCGAGAGCATCCCGATGGTTGAGCCCGACCACGTCCACAGCTACGACATAGCGAAGTACAATATGTCGCAGCACTGGTTCGTCTGCGCCTGCGGCATTGCCGGCCCCGATGCTGCCGTCGACCATGTATTCGATGAGAGCGAGGTGGTTACCCCGGCAACCGAGACAAAGAGGGGCGAGAACAGGATTATCTGCAGCGCCTGCGGCTTCTTCAAGACAGAGAAGACCGACAAGCTGCCGCACGTACATGACTGGTACACGTTCGGAGAAATAAGTATTGTCTTGCCAAACGGTCATTCGGGTCCCGACCCGAAGAAGGGCAGCTACGGACCGAACTCGCACACCATCAAGTGCAAGGGCTGCAATGAGAAGAAGACCGACCGACACGTTTGGGGTATGTTTGAATGCATGAGGGATGCCAAGGTTCAAGGCAACGACACCATCGCCGGAAGGATTGTGCGCTACTGTGATATATGTTCCTACAAGGAAGAAAAGTTCTATCCCCTTGGCTCATGGCCCATCATGATTGCAGGCGGCACAGCTTACAAGGGACTCACTAACAGAGCTGGTCAGGTGATAAAATGGATTCCTGCCGCTTATGCCAAGAAGGGCGACAAGATAGAAGTTGCTTACGATGCGCTTGCTGCCAGGTCGCTCGGGGACAATCAGCCTCAGAAGTTCGTAGAGTGGGTGGACGGCGCAAGCTGGATCGGCGAGACGAACATTCCTTGGGACAATGGTCGGAGTAGCATCGACCTGCCTCGCCTTACCTTCCGCCTGAGCCGTACTACTCGCCGATATGGCTTCACGATGCCCGACGGCCCGGCCACCATCTTTGCCGTCACCGAGGCATGCGACCACAGCGGCAGCACGAAGCAAACCGCTCGCGTGGAGCCTACTTGCAGCAGCCACGGCTACGAGCCCAGCACGCTCTGCGCTGACTGCGACGAGGTTCTTGAGGAAGGCGCACGCATTCCTGCACTTGGGCACGACCTGCCCAGCACGCCTATCGCAGGAACCGAAGTCGTGGAGTACTGCACGACATGGGTTCAGGATTATAATCAGTATGGAAAGCCGAACACCGCTACGCACGGCTACACGGGCGACTTCCTCTGCAACCGTTGCGGCCAGACGGTTAAGGGCGAGCCGACGCCCCTCCGCCATGGGAAACACGACAAGAACAATCAATACATAAGGCCTGGATATATTTGGACTAGCTATCAGAAATGGGTGGAGGCGACGAATCCCCCCACCTGCACCAAGGCTGGATACGAGGATGATCTCTATTGCATCTACTGCAACAAGCTTGTTCAGAAGGGCGAGCGCGTAGAAGCCCACGGGCATGACTGGGAGTCATGGTACGTAGTGCGCGAGGCCACGACGAAGGTGAAGGGCATGGAGCAGCGCGTCTGCGCCTACGACTATTCGCACGTCGAGACACGCATCACTGACTACAGCGGTCCGGACTACACGCTGAAGCCCGAAAGGCAGAAGCTCCGCTTCGAATGGACCTACGGAGAGCCTGTTCCGTCGCAGACCATCACGTTCAAGTCCACTGGCCGCGACAGCATCGGTTCCATTGAGTATGCCGAAGAGCCCAACGGTTACCTCGACGTGACCGTGGACGGCATGACCATCACCGCCAAGCCTAATATCGACAATGTAAAATGGGAACGTAGCGACATGGAATACGACGTAGTAGTGACAGACCTTCTCACACCGGCAAACGAGACCATCGAAAGCTTCACTGTTCCCGAGATTAAAGCCACCTGCATCATCAAGAAGACGCCCGAGAAGTACTTGCTGACCGTGGAAGACGGCTTGGCCACGACCTTCACCATGAGCAGACCCGAGTGGACTTACAGCACGGACAGGAGCAACATGCTGAAGGTGCGCGGCGGTGAGTTCGTAGAGCTGGAGCCTGAGGACGAATGGAAGCATGACTTCCTGCGTTGGGAGGTGATAAAAGGCTCCGACGACATACAGGAGGATGTGCATGAATCCAGGACGAAGAATACACGCTTCGTCATGTCGCCTGCCGACGTCACCATCCGCGCCATCTACAGGAAGAACGCTCCGACCATGAAGTTCAAGCAGACGGAAGTGACGGCAAGCGTGGAAGAGCCCTTCAAGGAGCCTGCACTCATCACGATACCGGGCAAGCTGCCTGTCACCTACAGCAGCTCCGACGAGAGGGTTGTACGGGTGAATCCCAAGACTGGCACCGTATCCTTCATGGGAGCCGGCACCGCCGTCATCACGGCGACCTCTGCCGAGACCAACCACTATGCTTCCTCGGCAACGTCCTACACGCTCATCGTGCCGCAGGACTTCATCACAGGAATAAAGACCCTCTCCGGCTCTCCCTTAAAGGGAGAGGGCATGTTCAACACTGGCGGCCAGCGCGTCGGCGACAGTTACCGTGGCATCGTCGTGACGAAGAACAAGAAGGAACTGAAGAAGTGACGCCAAGGAAAGTCCCATTCTCCATCACCCAAAGTGGTGGGGGAGGGGACTTCCGCACGAAGACCCCCTGACCTCCTTTAGGGGGAATTCAGAACACCGCACGCGGGGATTGGCATCGCCGCACGCGGAAATGACAAACGCCGCACGCGAGAATCGCAATCTCCGCGTGCGGCGTTTCTTTTTCACCTTTTCACTTTTTCACCTTTTAGAGAGGGTCTTTACCTCTCTACAGTCTTCCCGAGCGTGAGATGAGGGAGTGTAGGCGGTCGGTCAGTGTGTCGGCCGAGAGCAGGCGCGAGATGGGCAGGTGCATCCTGTAGCGCCAGTAGTTCTTGGGATTGGCTGGTACGTTGATACGCTCCTCTTCCGGATGCGGATTTCGCAGGTCTTTATCCACCGAAAGCCAGTCCTGCAGACTGATGAGGCAAAGCATTGAGGGACTGCCGAGGTGCTGTGCCACGACTTCCTCGCAAAGCTCTGGGGTGAGGTCGGCCGGGGCTTCGCCGTCGTGCCCAAGCACATTGTTGTAGAAAAGCTGTGAGCGACGGACGTTCTCTCTCCACCAGAGGCGCAGCGTCGGCATGTCGTGGGTGAAGATGGTGTCGACGCTCTGATAGGGATTCTCCTGCAACGAGGCGAATGGGACGCCGTAGGCTTTCGGCATAGCCTGTATCTCGAGGCTCAGGATGCCGAGCTTCTGCATGACGGGGCCGACGCAGGCCGGCACCATTCCCAAGTCCTCGCCGCACACCAGCATGTTCGTTGCGTCGATGAGGGCGGGCAGTTTCTTCATGGCCTCAGCAGCCCAGAAGTCGTTGTGGCGGCGGAAGAAGTAGTCTTCGTAGAGGCGGATGAAGGCATTCTGCTCGTAGCTTCCGAGAGCATTCCATGCGTCCCGGCCAATCACGCCGATGCGGGGGTGGAAGAGTCCTGGCTGACAGTGCGGCACGAACAGTTCGTCGCGGAAGGTCACGCCGTAGGAAGCGATTTCTTCCTTCGTGAGAGGCAAGGCAGGAGAGAACTGTCCGAGCAGTGCATCGGGGTTCCCCTTGGGAATCTGCCAAATGCGGAAGAAGCCCAGGATGTGGTCGATGCGATAAGCACCGAAGTACTGTGCCATGCCTTGCAGCCGTTTCCTCCACCACTGATAGCCGTCGGCTGCCATGCGTTCCCAGTTGTAAGTGGGGAAACCCCAGTTCTGTCCGGACGGGGAGAAATCGTCGGGGGGAGCACCAGCCGTCATGTTCATGTTGAAGAGATGCGGCTCGTGCCATGCCTCCACGCTCTGTTGGCTGATACCGATGGGCAAGTCGCCTTTCAGGAAAATGCGTAGGCGGCGGGCATGGTCGGCGGCTTCGGCAAGCTGGCTGTGCAGCAGATGTTGCACGAAAGCATAGTAGCCGACTTCATGTCTGTGCCTTTCGACGTAGGCATCCACCTCGTCGCTGTTATAGGCAGACAGTTCGGGCCACTCGCTGAAGCGTGCCGTGCCATAAGTGTCGCGCAGGTGGCAGAAGACTTGATAGGGTTTGAGCCAAGACCAAGACCCCCCAACTACAGACCCCCCATCCCCCTTTAGGGGGAGTTCCGCCGCTGAGTCCTCTCCCTTTAAGGGAGAGTTAGAGAGGGTCTCCTCCTCATAGAGCAGATGCAGGTACTCCTCCTTCATTTTGATGACCTCCACATAGTCGAGGGCAGGCAATGCGTTCAGCTTCTGCCAGCGCTTCTTGAACTTTTCGAGCATCTTGGCATCGCGAAGAGGCAGTCTGCGCAGGTCGATGTAGATGGGATGCAGGGCATGGACGCTGATGGCATTATAGGGATAGCTGTCGGTCGGCGTGCGATTCTGCGTGGTGTCATTGATGGGAAGGAGCTGCACGGCGTGCATTCCGGCACGGGCTGCCCAGTCGCACATCTCTTTCAGGTCGCCGAAATCGCCTACGCCTTGGCTGCCTTCCGACTTCAAAGAGAACAGAGGAACGACCAGTCCCGCTGCCTTCCAAGGCGATGACGACAGACGGACCTCGCCATCCATCATGCAGACGACGTGGTTCTGCTCTGGCACGACGGACGGACATTGTCGATTGTCGCCTTCTTCCCACCTTGCCGAATGCTTCTCTCCTGTCACAACATATTTATATTGGAAAGGCAGACGCAGGCCGTCGGCACTGATGGAGAGCAGCCATTCCTGCTGACTCGACGGCGTCATGGGCAAGGCGCGACGCACATCCCAGGCTCCGAGCGAAGGCTGGTCGCCGACGAGGGCAACCCTTTCGCCTGCAGAAAGATGGGGAGCCTGCACGCGGAAAAGGAACGTGCGGGGGAAAAGGGCCACTCCTGCCGCCTGTCTCACCTCCATTCCCGACGCAATCTGATAGGCTGCCGTGTAGCGATAAGAGTCGTCGGGCCTGTCGCGCCAGTGGTCGTAGAGGAAATAGGTGCGGGCATCGTCGGCAGGGAAGAGCCTCGGCACGGCATCCCATTCGCGTCGAAGCACACGCATCTGTTCCGTTTCGCCCCACGCCGACTGGCCCTTCGATGGACTCGACGGCACGATATTGTAGGAATATCTGAACTGTTCGCCGCGAGCACGGAGGATGCTGATGCCTTTCCACATGAGTCCATCCGACGTTTCCAAGGGGATGCGATGCCGGTAGGCCTTGCCATCCGCAGAAAGGAAGCAAAGTTCCACCTCAAGGCTCTCTCCCCAATTCGTTCTGTATTCAATCGAAAAATGTAAAGTCATGGTTGCTTTTTCTAATAATTTCCATAACAAAATTAGGGATAATTAAAGAAAATGGCAAGAACTGAGGAAGAAAAATGCTAAAATGCTTGCATAATCCGTCAAGAATGCCTAAATTTGCATTATCAAATAAGTCCGAGATGGTCTTGGAGCGTCAAGACATTGACATCATAAGGGCGTGCTGGTCAGATCGGGATACTCATCAATTTACACTTCATTACCGAGAAATGTTTCGTATGCTAATGGCGTGCCATCCCATTCGTGGTTAGGTGGATTACAAAGGCAGCGAACCCTCAAAACCTGTTTTTCGGAGTTTCATCACATCGCCAGTGCGCCCCTTTTATTTTCCCTTCAACACGTGTTCCACTTCTTCGTCGCTGTCGGTCAGGCAGAGGATGAGGTTTTTGTATGTACCGTCGTCGACGAGCCTCATGAGCAAGGGCCAGATGGGTATTTTCTCTGTCCAGAAGTGTGTGTCGAGGAATATCATTGGCGATGCATAGCCGAAGGTGAGGTAGTGGTTCTGCACTGCCTCCTGGAAGATTTCCTGCAGGGTTCCGGCGCTGCCGGGTGTGTAGATGATGCCACCCTTGGCGATGGTGAGGATGCCGTCCTCGCGGATGCTGTTGTCGAAGTACTTTGCGATGTGTGTGGCGAAAGGCGTGGATGGTTCATGTCCATAGAGCCAAGTGGGGACGCCGAGGCTTGTGTAGCCCAGATTGGGGTACTTGTTGTGTACTTGCCAAGCGGTGGAGAGCCAGAGAGGGTGAGTGTAGAGCGGTGCAACGCGCAGCATGTCGAGCGCTTCCTGCAGTTCGTCCGAGCTTCTTCCGGCCATCCATGCGCCCAGATGTGTTGCCTCCATTGCCCCCGGGCCTCCGCCGGTGATCATGAGGAAGCCTGCCTCGGTGAGTCGTTTGCTGAGCTTTGCCACCATTTCATACGAGATGTCGCAGCGCGAGATGCTGTGGCCGCCCATCACTCCGACGAGCCTGTGTTCGTCGAAGTCCTCAAGGAAGTCGTTCAGACAGTCTGTGATGGAGTGGTCATGCAAAGCCCTTGCCAGTGTTTCCTTCACGTCGGTGGCGTGCTTTCCCTTCTTCAGGTAGTGTCGATAGACGCGTCCGTCGAAGCATTGTTCGTAGCTTTCCGGCTGGTCGGGACGGTAGCCTTCGTAGAGTTCTTCGGGCGAATAGAGGTGATTGGGAAAGTCGAATGTCTCGCCCATGTTGGGGAGGAAGAGGCAATCCCTTGACCGTCGTTTGAGTCCCATCGGCAGTCGGCAGCTCAGGAAGAGGCATTCGCGATAGGTATGGGAGAGTGCCTGCTCGGGAAACTCCGTGAAGTCTGTGCTCTGGAAGGCAACGTGGCGGAGTTCCTCCTCGGGCTGTGCGAGCTGGCAGGACAGTTCCTGCTGGTTTCTTATCTGTAGGTATTTGTCTTTCATCAGTAGTTCTTCTTGAACTGACGGGATATGTCTCGGCGGTCTTCCTTTTCCTTTAGTGTCTCTCGCTTATCGTATTCCTTCTTGCCACGGGCTATGTGTATGTCGAGTTTGGCGAGCCCTCTTTCGTCGATGAACAGTAGGGTAGGGACGATGCTGAAGCCTGGTGACTTCACCGTCTGCTGCATCTTGCGTATTTCCTTGCGGTTGAGCAGTAGCTTGCGGTCGCGCCTTTCGACGTGGTTGTTGTAGGAACCTTGCTCATAGTGTGCGATGTACATGTTCTTGACCCACACCTCGCCGCCGATGATGTAGCAGTATGTGTCCACGAGGCTTGCTTTGCCCTTGCGGATGCTCTTTATCTCGGTGCCGGTGAGGACGAGGCCTGCCGTGTAATTGTCCATGAGGAGGTAGTCGAACTCGGCGCGCTTGTTCTTGATGTTTATCTTCGGTCCCTTGTTGGGGATAAGGGTCTTTGACATATTTTTCTTAGTTAAGAATGAAGAGTTAAGAGTTAAGAAAGTGTGAAACGCACCGAGGCGCGTCCGTCTGCTGGTGCCGACAGCTCGGCGAGGTCAGCGAGGAAGTGTATCCTTCCCTCAGGGCTGGACGCTGACGAACTGCCCGAGGTGGTCGTCCACGTAGTGGGCTATCCTGTCGGTCAGTTCTTCTTCCATCTCGACGAAGGTGTCGTCGAGGTCGTCAAACTCAGGGAATCTCTCGAAGAGGGCCATGAAGTCCTCGTCGCTGCAGTCGGCCGTCAGCTCCGCCCCGTACTTCTCATAGAGCTTTCGCCCCTTGTAGATGAGCTTGCTGAAGTCGTGGGCTCCCCACAGACGCATTGCTTTTGCGAAGGGGTTGAGAAAGATGAATGGGCCGTAACCGTTGTGGATGAGCTGGATGAAGCCGCCGTCCATCACCTCCTGGCGCAGGATGAAGTAGGCCAAGAGGGTGACCTGCTCGCCGCTCAGGAGCGGCAGTGTCTCTGCGTTCAGCTCGCCTCCGATGGCCTCGGACACTGCGTCGTGTACTGCCCCGAGGAAGGCATCCGTGCCTTCTTGCGCGGCCTGACGGAGCTTCTCTTCTGCTATCTTGACTTCCATTTCGTGCCTTTTTGCTGCAAAGTTACGAATAAGAGATGGAAAAGCAAAGGAAAATCCTGTTTATTTTACTTTCCGCTGCCCTCGCAGAGGGCTTTCTGCTGTCTTTCGGCGGTGGATTCTTCGCCACGCCCCGTGCGACGTTCTTTGCATGGTCATGATGCTGCAATTGCAGGTTCATGATGTTGCAATTGCACGGTCATGACCATGCAATCATAACCCTGCAGGGTTCTGTGAACCTTCGTCTGCCCTGCCGTCGCTCATCCTGCTTTGTCCCGTCTGACAGGAAAGGCGGTTTCTCCATTTCAGGTGCGCGATGGGAGCGAAAACGGCAGGGAGAAAGTTAAGATGTGTTAAAGTTTAGTACCTTGCGATACAAGGTATCTTATAAATGCTTACCTTTGCACTGACAAACCATCAGAGCCAGTAACCATGAATCCCGACAATTCGAAATCGCAGATGCGCAAGGGTATGCTCGAATACTGCATCATGCTCTTGCTCCGACGGCAGCCTTGCTACGCCAACGACATCATCCAGAAGCTCCGCGAGGCCGAGATGATCGTGGTGGAGGGCACGCTCTATCCGCTGCTGTCGCGCTTGAAACGCGACGGACTGCTCGGCTACGAGTGGCGGGAGAGCACGCAGGGACCGCCGAGGAAATACTACGTCCTGACTCCCGAAGGGCAGGATGCCCTCCAACAGCTCGATGCCGGATGGGAGGAAATCCAGCGCACGGTGGCCATCTTGAAAGTTAAGAATTAGGAGTTAAGAGTTAAGAGTTGGAAGTTTTAGTTAAGAGTTAAGAATTAAGAGTTAAGAAAATATGAGTTAAGCGTTGATAGTATGTAGGGACGCGCCGTGGCGCGTCCGCCAGCAAGGACTTAAGTAATCATTAAAATCAAACGATACGACTATGAAGAAGAACATCAGCATCAACCTCTTCGGTACATTATATAATATCGACGAGGACGCCTACAATCTGCTCGAGAGCTACCTGAGGAGTATGCAACGCCAGTTCAGCAGGCAGGAAGGGGGTGCGGAGATTGCCGACGACATTGAGCATCGCGTGGCAGAACTGCTGTGGCAACGGCGCGAAGCGGGCATGACGGCCGTGGACATCAAGACGGTGAAGGACATCATCGACACTATCGGCGACGCCGAACAGATAGCGGGCGGCGAGCCAAGGACGGCGGGCGGCGCCAACAACCTCAAGGACGACCTCAAGCAATTCGCCGAGGATGCCGGACGCTTCGCACGCGACTCCTACGACAAGGGCAAGGAGCACGTCCGCACGCACCGCTTCTATCGCTGTGCCGACGACAAGGTCTTGGGCGGCGTATGCTCAGGATTGTCCATCTACTTCAACGCCGGAGAACCCGTCATCTGGCGCCTCGCAGCCATTCTGCTCACGCTCATCGGCATCGGACTGCCTTTGCCTCTCGTCTATCTCGTGGTCTGGCTCGTCACTCCGGCAGCCATCACTCCCGAAGACCGCCTTCGTCAGCAAGGCAAGGACATCACGCCCGACAACTTGGCGCAGCAGGTTGCGCGCGACGCGGAACCCGTCGTCGTCAGAAACGAGAACAAGGGATGCCTGAAGGCCATCCTCATCGTGCTCGGCATCTGCGTCGTGCTGCCGGTCATCGCACTCCTCTTCATCTGGCTCGGAGCGTTCGGAGGAATACTCTTCGATATTTTTTAGGCGAAACACAAAGGAGTGTGTCATAATACAACCAAGAACTTTTAACCACGAACCAGCACGAGTTGCACGAATTTCGAATAAACTTTTAATCAAAAGCTGAACGATTCGTGTGATTCGTGCAATTCGTGGTTAAGTCATAAAAGAGGCTGTGCCCGTTCTTTCTGTCACGGTTTCTCCTCAGCCCCTGTACGGGGGCTTTTTTCTTGGGCTTTCGTTTCTGCCGGACCTCCGTGCGCTATCTCGTCAGGGAGAACTTCATGGTCATGCCGAAGTCCTGCGTGATGGTGGGATAGCTGCTGCTGGAGAGGAGTGGGGCAGAGCGTTGGCGGTCGTAGTAAAGGCTCAGCGTGACCATACGGCTCAGCGTGTAGTCCACCTGCGCGCTCGTCTTGAAGGCTTTGCTGCCGCTTGTTGCCTCGCAAAGGTTCGTCTGGAGGTCGCGCTTGATGGCGCTCTGGTTGCGGATGCTAAAGTCGAAGCGCAGGTTCAGGTCGTGGGCTATCTTCTGTCGGCCCGAGTTCTTTCCCCTGGCACCGCCTTGCCTGTCGTTGTTGTCGAGGTCGCCGTTCAGGTTGCCGGCATTCCCCTTTCCCTTAGCCTTGCTGCCAGCCGCCACCTTCTCGCTGGCCTTCCGCAGTCGCAGCACGTCGCTCAGCCGGAAGTCATTGATCTTGTAGCCCCATCCGATGACGAAGTCCTTGGAACCCGTCTCCGTTAGCTGCGCACTCGTCATGCTCAGGTTGAGCACACGCGACGTCTTGTATTCCACCTTGGCGGTCATGTTGTTGTTCAGCGTAGCGTTGATGCCGATGAGTGGCGAGAAGTTCTCGTTGATGCTGACGGTGCTGACGTCGAAGAGGCTGCCCGGCAGATAGCCGCCCGTCGTGGTGTTCTGCACGAAGCCAAGGCCTCCGCTGCCCATACACTCTATCCATGAGCTGTAGGAGTGGTAGGAGCCGACCGCATAGATGCTCTTGTAGGCATGGGTGAGGTTGACGCTCTTGAAGTGATCGCGCACCCATGGCAGATTACTCAGTCCCTTGTAGTTGATACTCCAGTTGGGCAGCATCTTCCAGAGCGACGGGAAGATGTCGAGACCGCTGCCTCCTGCATAGGCATTGAGGAAGGCCGGCACCATGACGTCGGCACTGTACTTGTTCACGGTGCCGTTCTCGGGATTGAACGTGCCGCTCATGCCCGTGCCTTGCGGATAGCGTATGCCATGATAGCGGGCTTCGACGCGTTGCTGATAGACGTCGAGGTTCTCCTGGAACTTCTGGAACGTGCGGCTGTAGTAGCCGTTGTCGGCAGAGCCAATGCTTGCGAAGGCAGAGCCAATGCTGATGGTCGTCATGTTGAACGAACCGCTGTGCGTGGGCGGAGTGCCGTACATGTATTGAATACTCTTGTTCCTGTTGTCTGTCCGACTCATGTTGAGGTCGATCTTGAGGTCAGTGAAAGGCTCAAGCGTCATCTTCACTTGCACGTCTTCCGTCTTGCTTGTCGTGGCGGGAGTCGCCACGCTGTCGCTGCCAAGAAGCCACCCTCGCTCCTTAGCCTTGTCGAGATAGGAGTCGTCCACAAAGCCGAATGCAAAGTCGAGGCCCGGCGTGAAGACTCCACCCAGTTTCCTTTGTCCGAGCATGTCGCCCACGTCTGGCAGGAAGCCCGGCACGGAGAGGTTGTAGGTGTTGCGGTAGGTGACGCTCACGTTGCGCACCATCATCAGGAAGCGTGCCGCCGTCTGTGCCAAACCGTACCACTTCTGTTCCGAAAGTTTGGGCAAGGCAACGACATTGAGCCTTACGCTCGTGGTGTCGACCGGTGTCTTTACAATCTTGATGCTGTTCTCGTCAACCTTCTTGAACTTGATGTTGTAGGCAAAGCCACTGCTGTCGCGAGCCGTCACGCGGACGCGCTTCGACTTCTGGCCGTGGTTTATCACGAGATCGGAGTCGGGGAAGAGCGTAATCTCCTGCACGAAGCCCTTGTTCTCTGGTTTCTTCTTGGTGCTGACGCCTGCCACGTTGCTCTGCTTGGTGGTTCCCTTCTGTCCTCTTGCCAAGATGCTGTCCACGGGTTCGCCTGTCTCCATCGATTCTTGCTCTGCTTTCTTGCGTGCATCCTTCTCCTTCTCCTTTTCCGCCTTCTTGGCTTTGTCCTCTCGCTCCTTTTCCATACGCTTCTGATTAGCTCCGGCTCGGGCATTAGAGGCAGAGAATCGCTTGTTAGCCTCCTGCAGGAACTTGCTATGGTTGTAGAGTTTCTCGAGGTCAATCCTTCCGTTGATGTTGACGGTGCGCTGGGTGTTGATGTTGTTGCCAAGCGACGGACGTCCCTGACGCTCGGCTCCACGCTTCCAAGTGTAGTTGGCAGAGTAGGAAGCATCGGCAGATACCCAGTCGAGCACAGGAATCTTCTCGAGCGGAAGCTTGTAGCTTAGCTGCGTATTCTGCGTGTAGTCGAGCGGACGGCCAAAGTGTCGCAGGCTCATCTTCACGGAGTCCTTCCACGCTTCGTAGCGGTCGGGATAGAGGTCCTTGTTGATTTGTGTATAAGGCTCTTCAATCTCAGCCCTCGTGCCGCTCTGGAAGGAGAAGTGCAGGGCCTTGAAGATGTCCCACTTGAGCGAGAAGTTGCGGTTCCAAGTCCAGTTCTGACTGAAGGTGGCAGGCAGGGATGAGAAGTCGCCAGGGTTTTCGAGGTCGCGCTCTTGAAGCTCGTAGTAGTTACGATTCATGTCGGTGGAGAACGTAATGCTCTGCGGCGCAAAGGCGAGGTTCTGTGCCTTGATGATGTCCAGCCATTTGCTCTTTCCCTTAAGGTTCTTGAATGGCTCCCATGACTTCCAGTTCGGGCTCCAGGAATAGTTGATGTTTGCCTTCCAGTTCAGTTCGCGTTCATAGACCGTCGTTTGCCCTTCCGTGTATTGTGTGGAACGACTGAAGCCGAAGGTGAAGTTGGCAGGGTCGTAGGGCATGGGGTGCTTGGTGGAACTGATGTTGAGTCTTACACCATTGAAGGAGAGGTTCTTGTTAGTCTCCGTATGATTAGTCAGGCTTTTGAGTGAGTCGCGCTGCTGTTGGTTGGCAAGTGCGTCGAGGGCATCACCGAGGAGCATGTCGGTGTCGAAGGGATTGTACTTTGGCGAAACCTTCTCCTTACTATAACTATAGTACATCGGCACGGTAAGCTTTGCCTTTTCGGGAAGGAGTCGGCCGAGGTCGAAGTTGGTGGTGATGGCATAGTTGAGGTTATCCTCGTTCTTTCGTTGTGCCACACTTTGCTCGATGCCGCCGAAGCCGGACGTTATCATCTTGGCCGTGGCGTTGACCGAGCCGAGGTCGCTCAGTTGTACTTGCAGGCTTCCCTGTGCTGCCCAACCGCCGTTGTTGCTGAATTCTTGCAGACGGAGTTCGTTGGCCCAGACCTCGATGCTTTTCGTCTTGCCGCTGTTGTTGCGGATGCCTATCATGATGGTCTTCACTTCGCCGAGCGTCGGGTTGCCCATGATGGAGATACGGTTGTTGGGATGATTCTCGTCGTAGGTCGTGAAGAGTCGGTTCATGGAAGCTATGCCGAGACTTGCTTGTGAGTTGCGTTGCTTCTTGAGGTCTGTGAAGAGGTCGAAGTTGATGTCGACCATATTCTCTGAAGGCCATACTGCCAGACAGCCTGCTGCGCTGTAGGTGTCGTAGTTGCCTTCGGGCGTAATCCTCAAGGGTACTTCGTATTCATAGTAGTTACTCTTGTAGTCGGAGCCAAGACGGATGAAGACGCTGCACTCGCCGTCGGCAGTGTTGGTGATGTTCTCTGCCAAAGCATTGGCATGGACATACATCTGCAGATGTTTGTACTGCCGCATGTCGTAGTTGCAGTTCTTGTATACAGCCTTGGCTTCGCTTCCTCCAAGGTTGCGTGCCACCATGCACATGGCTTGCTCGTTAGCCTCGACGAGTTGCGACTGCGAAGGGTCGGTGATGCGCGTGATGCCGGGAGGCAACACATAGTTGACGGGCTGCTTGTCGTTGTTCTCTTCGATGCAGACGGTGCTGACTTCGAGTGTGCCGTTTCCTGTCGAAGCGACGTTGCCGTTGTAGAGCGGTTGCTGATAAGTCCTCCAGTCGCCTTGCACGAGGTCGAGGGTGGCGAGGCGGAGGATGGTTTCTTCCTCGAAGCCCGTCATGAAGATACGCATGAAGCGGATGCTTGTGAAGTCGCGGATGCTGCCTTCCTTGCTTTCGTATTCTGTGAGAGGGATGCGGAAGAGATACCATGTGCAATCTTCTGTGTTGCCGTTACGAAGCTTAACGCTTGCTATGCGCTTGTCGGCGATGTGGTTTTGTCCCACAACCATGTCTTCGGGACGAATGCTGACGTGGTACTGATAGTATTTCTCGTATTCGTTGAGCGTGTAGTCTTGATTGATGTCTTCCACGTCGGGTGTCGACTTCCATGCTGTCTCGTAGGATTCCGGACTCGTGTCGGAGTCTGCGCTGTTGCCTTGCGGCATGTTGATGCGCTTGTAGCGGTTGAGGATGGAGGTCTGCAGTTGGTCGAAGTCTGTGCCGCGATAGTAATGATAGTTGTCGTTGGCGGGGTCATTGTAGAGGCTGTCATAGACTGCGGGCGACACTTTGCTTTGCATCTGTTGGAGGTAGTCGGTGTAGAGGCTGAAGTTGCGTTCTTCCTCATCGTTCAGTCCGTTGAGGCCGACATCTTGGCGAGCGCGTGCTCCTGCTTCGTTGTTGAAGGCATAAGTCACACTGCTGCTGTTGGGGATGCGTCCCCAATACCCTTCGGTGAAGTATTGTGGATTGCCATCGACAGGCATTCCGCTTTCAAAGTATTTCTTTCCGTCCTTCAGGATATCTTCGGATACTTCGCCGAGATTGAAATAGAGGTCTCCTCCGTGATTGCCCGGCTGGTTGCGTTTGTAGATGAAGGGATCCATCATCCAGAACTCGATGTATTGGATGTTCTGTGCCTCGAAGTCTGTGTTGTCGAGCTTGCGCATCATGCCGCCCCATGTTTCCTGCGGATGCTTGAGGTGTCCGTCCTGGTCAACATCTGTGGAGAGATTGTATGCACCACGTTCTTTTGGATAGAAGGCGAGGTTGAGAACGTTCAGTCCCGTGGCGCTGGTGTAGTTGTTCTGCGACTTTTGTGGATAGAGCTCGCGCTCATAGACTTCGCGGACGTAGTGGCTCGAGAGTTGGTCGAGGTCGCTTTTGATGTGGCTGGGAGTGAGTGTACTGCTGCGTCGCGTGAAAATGGGATCTACGTAGTACCAAGCCAGGAGCGAGCGGTTGTAGCCGTAGGCAGCGTCGCCCGTCAGCTTGCTTTCGGCAAACATGCTTGGTGTGCTCGACATGCTCCAATAGGTTGGTTGCGTCAGACTGTTCTTGATGCTGCTGCTCTCGAAGTCGTCGAGGTAGGAAGCATCGCCTTGTACGCTGTGGTTCTGACCAGCGATGAGCTGTGCGAACTCTCCGTTGAAGGCGATGAAGCTGGGCTGTGTACACTGGATGAGCGGCAGTTTGTCGATGATGTTGGTGAGCCATTGGCTTTCTTTCTTCCAGCTGATGTGGAAGCCCCAGAGTGTGTTCTTCAGCGGTTCGTTGCCCATGCTCACCTTTGTTGTGAGGGGTTGTTCGCTGAGATACATCAGCGTGCCGCCCACGGTGAAGTTCTTGTTGATTTCGTAGTCAAGGTTCAGTCCGAGCATCGTCTTGCGTTGCATGCCGTAGGTGTCGTTGCTTTCCACTGAAGCGCTGATGTTCGTGCCTGCTTCGATGAGGCTTTGGTTGATGATCGTGACGCGCCCCATGTTGTAGTCCACCGTGTAGTCTGTGTTCTCGGTGAGTGTAGTTCCGCCGGCAGTGACGACAACGGAGCCTCGCGCCACGTTGGTCACGCCGAGGTCTATCTCTCCTGCATTCGTGCCTTTGTAACGGCCGGTGAGCATGAACTTGTCGTGTTCGGAGATTTGTTTAGCTACGGTCTTCGTGCTGTCGTAGAGTTCGCGGAAGCAATACTTGTTGGCGAGAGCCGGGTCGCCTATCCATTTGGCCAGGTGTTCGCCGAAAGGTTCTGCCACGGGGAAGATGATGCGTCCCTTGCTGATGGTGTAGCCTTCCACGAAGTCGAACTGGCCGTTGGGATGCGGATTGTTCTTTGCGTCCAGTCGGTCGAGGTTCATGGCCCTGATGAGGATGGTGTTCTTGAGCTTTTCTTCGGGCAGATAGCTCAGATAGACACCAGTGGAGTCGCTCTGGTACTTGATGTCGAGGCGGAACTTGTCGGCCATCACTTTCTGAGTGCCGAGGTAATAGACGTTCTTCATCATCAGTCGCCAAGTGGGAAGTGCGGGGCTGCCGGTGGTTCCTTTAAGCAGTTTGACGAAGAGAGCCTTCGAGTTGTCGGTGATGTCGCTGGCAAATTCGCCCACTTGGTACGTTGTGCCCATGTAGGTGTACTCGTAGGCCACGGCCAGCACGTCGTCCACCTGCAGTGTGCTGGTAAGGCTGACGTAGCCAAGGGCATTGTTGACGGTGTACTCCGACGTAGAGAGCTTCCTGGCAGCCTGCAGCTTTTCGTAGTCGACGCTTCCGTAGAACTTGTTGATGCCGTCCAGTATGTTTGTGGCTTGCGATATGTCGCGGGCGTCGGCGTAGTCAGTGACCATACGCTCGTATTCCGTGTTCGAGCGGTTGCTCGGCACGTTGATGCCGGCGTTCGTCCAGAGTCCTGTATTATAGATGTAAGAGGGTTCGCCGAGGTCGGCCAGTGCGATGACGTTGCGGTTGTTCTCAGTCTTGCCGCTTTTGTTCGTGACCCAAATCTCCACGCGCTTGATGTTGATGCCGCTCGAGATGGTGGGCAGCGACTCCATGTTCTTGTCGTAACGCTCGCGGAAGAAGTGGGAGAGGAAGAAGTGACGGTTCTCTTCGTAGTTGGTTGCACTGAACTCAAAGTTGGTGGTCTGCGAGCCGCCCTTGCTGTTTACGCTGGAGCTGGCGCTCTTCTTCTGGCTGACTACGGACTGAATCTTCAGCTTGCCGAACTGTACGTCAGTGCGCAGACCGAAGAGGCTGCTCACACCTGAGACGAGGCTTATGTTCGAGGGGAACGATACGTTGCCGGCTTCGATGAGCTTGACGATTTCGTCTTCCTTGCCGTCGTATTTGAGTTTGAGGTTCTGGGCGTCGTAGTCGAAGGTGGCCTGCGTGTTGTAGTTCAGGTTCATGTTGATTTTGTCGCCCACCTTACCGTTGAGGCTGAGGTTGATCTTCTCGTCGAAGTCGAAGCCGATGGTCTTGCGCCTGGATGCAGCGAGGGCAGGATTGTTCACCTTCTTCGAGTTGATGCCCATCTTGAGCTCGGCGCTGCCTTGTGTCTTTATCTGCACACCGCCCGGGCCGAATATCTTTTCTGCAGGGCCGAGGTCGAAGTGCATGTCGGTGAAGTCGAACTTGTTTTTGCCTTCGGCTTCAAAGGCTTCTGCATTCTTCTGCCGCCAGTATTGCTGCATGCTGTTCTGCAAGGACCACTGCTGATACTCTTCGGGCGTCATCAGCAGGGGAGCGTTGATGAATCCCGTGGCAGTGCCGAGCGTATATCCAGACCTTCCTGGCAGGATGCTTCCTGATGAAGCTCCGGCTGCTCCTGTCTGCGACGAGCTTGACGATGAAGTGCTTCCGCCGCGGGTGCTGCTTGTCTTGGGCATAGAGCTTTGCCCGCCTTTTGTGCCCTGACCCTTTCCTGCACCGCCGCCTTCGCCTTCGGCGAGCGTGGTGCCAATGGTGTAGGTGTTGTCCTTTTCGTCGTAGATGACCTCGGTCTTCAGGTTGTCGGGGTCTTTCAGATCGGCTGTTTTCTTGCGGAGGTTCTTTGTGTTGTCGGCACCGGTCTTGCGTACGGAGTAGCGAGGTTTGCCGTCGGGCACAGTGTCAGCAGGTACAGACTGTGCCTGCCACCCTGTACCTACCATAGAAGGTGCTGCCGGCACGATGATACACAGCAGCACCACGAGAGCTAATATGAATTTGCGCGCGCTCATGTTATATAATTAACGTAGGCGCGCGTCCTTTTATTGTATATATAGGGCTCTTTTTTTGTCTTTGGCATCAAAAGCGTCCGGCAGAGAGGAGAAAGGACACTTCGCGCGGGAACTCCAAGTTGCGAATAATCAAGGCACTATAGGGTCGTCTGTGAATCTCGTGTGGAGTTTGCGAACTTCTCGTGTGGAGTTTGCGAACTTCTCGTGTGGAGTTTGCGAACTTCTCACGTTTAGTTTGCGAACTAACCACGTTTAGTTTGTTAATTAACCACGTTTAGTTTACGAACTAACCACGTTGTCCGCCCCCAGAACCACCTCTCCTTGTGGGGATGCACCGTGGCGCGTCGCCACGGGCAAAACGGCTTACATGAGCTTTGCCTTGATTTTTTGTCCGCTGGAAGCGTGTTTTTTCAGTTTTTTTTCTTATCTTTGCACGGAAAAACTTTAGAAACGCATGATAGAATATCTGAAAGGAACGCTTGCCGAGCTTAGTCCCGCACTTGCCGTTGTAGAGTGCCACGGGGTGGGCTACGGCGTGAACATTTCCCTGAACACCTTTTCTGCCATTCAGGGAAAGCAGGAGGTGAAGCTCTGGATAAGCGAGTCCATCCGCGAGGATGCCTACCAGCTCTGGGGCTTCGGCACGAAGTCCGAGCGCGAACTCTTCCTGCTCCTGCTCAGCGTTAGCGGCATTGGCGCTGCCACCTGCCGTGTGATTCTCTCCTCGATGACCGTTGGCGAACTGGCATCTGCCATCAGCGAAGGCAATGTGGGAATGCTGAAGACGGTGAAAGGCATCGGGCCAAAGGCGGCGCAACGCATCATCGTGGAACTGCGCGACAAGATAGGTTCGCTGGGCATCGACGCAGCATCGCCCTCCGCTCCGCAGTCCGTACCCCTCAACAAAGAGGTGATGGACGAGGCCGTGGCTGCACTCTCCATGCTCGGCTTCAGTCCGGCACCGGCACACAAAGCCGTGCAGAAGATTCTCACCGACGAGCCTGAAGCTCCCGTGGAACGTGTCATCAAGTTGGCACTAAAGATGCTGTAGCATATGGAGCACTTGATGAGGCTTGCCATAGATGCGGCGGTGAAGGCAGGAAAAGAAATCATGCGCATCTACAACAGTCCGGATCAGGACTTCGGCATTGAACAAAAAAGCGACAAGAGCCCTGTCACCTTGGCCGACAAAGCGGCACATCGCTGCATCACCAAGCATCTCGCCCCGTCGGGGATTCCTATCCTCAGCGAAGAAGGTCGTGCCGTTCCCTACGAACGTCGGCAGACTTGGCACCGAGTCTGGATAGTCGATCCGCTCGACGGCACCAAGGAGTTCATCAAGAAGAACGGCGAATTCACCGTCAACATCGCGCTCGTGGAGGACGGCAATCCCGTGCTTGGCATCATCTATGTGCCTGCCTTGTCCGAACTCTACGTCGGTCTGGTGGGCTTCATGGCCAACAAATGCACCGGCGACGGCGTGCTCAACTTCCGCTCCATGCCTTTCCTTTCGCGCGAACCACGCCCGTTCACCGTCGTGGCAAGCCGTTCGCACATGACTCCTGAAACGGAATACTACATCAAACTCATGCGCAAGGAGCATGGCGAAGTGCAGGTGGTGAGCCGAGGCAGCAGCTTGAAGTTCTGCATCGTGGCCGAGGGGAATGCCGATGTTTATCCTCGTCTCGCGCCCACCATGGAGTGGGACACGGCCGCCGGCGACGCCATAGCGCGCGCTGCAGGACGTAAGGTCGTGGATGCGGAAACAGGCAAGCCGCTCACCTACAACAAGCCCGACCTCCACAATCCCTCGTTCATCGTCTCATAAGAGAGGGCATAAAGGACGCTTCGACACGAGAGTAGGAAGTAATCGACTACTGAACTTTTGAAACAGAAATCGCTTACTTACCGCGAATTGCTTGTTCCTTCACCACGAATTGCACGAATTACACGAATTCGGCATATTATGAACTACCACGAATTTCACGAATTACACTAATTCTTGACGCTTATATAGTGCGCAGCCAATTCGTGCAATTCGTGTAATTCGTGGTTAAGTACAATATAATCCGTACAATCGTGGTTATAATAACCTCCGCGACTTAAATCACTTTGCTTTCTCGGCTGTGAACTTCAAGTTGCCGTTCTTCAGCTTGGTTACGACGAAGACTTGTCGGCGAAGTTCGCCTTTTTCGTGGTCGAAGATGCGCGACGAGTCGAAGGCTTTGCCCTTGACACGCGTCTCAAAGTGCAGGTGATCGCCCGTGGCACGTCCTGTACGTCCTTCCAGTCCTACAGGGTCTCCGGGCTGAAGCCACTGCCCGACTTTGACAAGATTGCGTGAATGATGGCTGTAGAGCGTCTCAAGTCCGTTGGCATGACGCAGGATGACACAGTTCCCGTAAGCATAAAAAGGCCCCGAGAGGATGACTTCTCCGGGAAAGGCAGCCCTGGTCGTGTCGCCGGCAAACGTCTTTAGGTCAGTCCCTCCGTGGTGTCTTTCTCCACCAAACGGGCTGTTCACCTTTGCCCCCGGCAGCGGATAGTGCCACTCCTCCTTTGTATAATTGACAAAGTTGATGGTGAACTGATTGCGATTGGCAAACGGGTCTTTGGCCGCCTCCACCTTCATCACCTGCCATTCATCAATGTCAACTCTGTCGCTCTGTGCGCGAATCATTGAACATTGACTATTGACCATTGACCATTGAAGCAACAGGCAAAGCAAGACTCTGTTCATCCCAAATTATGAATTATGAATTAAGAATTATGAATTGATAAAGATTCCGTTGTAGTTTCGGCCGGTGTTGATGGTCTCACGGCGCGCGCTGTAGAAGTTTTCGCTTGTCCTTGTGCACGTTCCTTGAACGTAGATGTCGGTGAGTCCTGCTTCTTCCAAGAGCCATCGGTTAGCGTCCCAAAGGTCGATGTGCCAGCGTTCCATCCTTCGTGCGATGCGACCGACGGGGAATCCTGCCGAGAGGAAAGCCTCATAGACCTCGTCGCCCACCTCGAAGCGACTGAGAGATATGCCCGGGCCGATGATGGCATGAAGGTCGGACGGGCTGTGAGGCTGCATCTCGAGAACTGTCTTCTGGACAATCCTGCTGACGGTTCCTCGCCATCCGGCATGGACTGCTGCTATGACGCGCTGCTTCGTGTCGTAGAGAAGGACTGGGATGCAGTCGGCAGTCTTCACGCAGACACAGAGCCCTGGACGGTCTGCGATGACCGCATCGGTGTCCTCCGGCCGCCCGGCTTCCGTCACCCAACGGACATGGTCGCTGTGCGTCTGTCGCGGCAGGGCAAGTTCTTCCAGCCGAAGCCCCACGTCCTCCACACCGCTTCCCTTGCCCGTGGAGAACGCCGTGAGCCACGAGGGAGTGTCGTAGATGATTAAGTTCTTGTCCATTGAAGTTTTAGCTCAACCATTTTCAATGTTGTCCGCAGAACATTGAACTCTTTCAATCCTCCTCTCCCGGAATGTCAGGGAGGTCTTCGTCCCACTCGTCCACGTCCTCGATGGCATCGGCATTCAGGATTTCAATCTCTTCGTCCTCGCCCTCGTCGAGCAGTTCCTGACGGAAAGCAGCGAGATCTTTGTTGCGATGGACAATGCTCTCCTGATGCGTGATGGCTGCCAACTTGTTGCTCTCGCTGTTGAGAGCCTTCCAGAGGAGGTCTTTCAGTTCGTCGAGTCCACTGCCAGTGACGGCACTGATGAAGACGTGCGGCAGGTCGTCGGGCAGGTCGGCCGAGAGCATTTCCTGTAGCTCATCGTCCAGCAGGTCGCTCTTCGTGACGGCAAGCACTCTTTGCTTATCGAGCATCTCGGGATTGAAGTTGCGCAGCTCGCCGAGCAGAACCTCATATTCATGCTTGATGTCGTCCGTGTCGCCAGGCACCATGAAGAGCAGAAGCGAGTTGCGCTCGATGTGGCGAAGGAAGCGAAGTCCCAGGCCACGACCTTCGCTGGCACCTTCGATGATGCCTGGAATGTCGGCCATCACAAAGGATTGTCCGCCTCGATAAGGCACGATGCCAAGCGAAGGTTCCATCGTCGTGAAGGGATAGCCTGCTATCTTCGGCCTTGCACTCGACACAGAACTGAGCAACGTGCTCTTGCCTGCATTGGGAAATCCCACAAGACCGACGTCGGCAAGGAGCTTCAACTCAAGGATGACGGTACGCTCCACCATCGGCTCGCCCGGCTGAGCATAACGCGGAGCCTGGTTGGTGGAAGTGGCGAAGTGCTTGTTGCCCATGCCGCCTCTGCCGCCTTTGAGAAGCATTACGACCTGTCCGTCTGTCGTAACGTCACAGATATATTCGCCAGTTTCGGCATCATAGACGACCGTTCCGCAAGGCACGTCGATGTATTTGTCCTCGCCGTCGGCACCAGTGCTGCCGCTTGGTCCGCCGTTTCCGCCGTGACCTGCGAAGACATGTCGCTCGTAGCGAAGGTGAAGGAGCGTCCAGTAGTTGTGGTTCCCGCGCAGATAAACGTGGCCACCACGCCCGCCGTCACCGCCATCCGGACCGCCATTGGGAACGTATTTTGCCCGATGCATGTGCATGGAACCACGTCCACCCTTGCCTGAGCGACAGCATATCTTGACGTAATCTACGAAGTTGCTTTCAGCCACCTTACATTTATCATTTAGTCATTCAACTAATTCCCGTTTGTTACCTAAAAGGAGACAAAGGGTGATTACTTGACGGTATCGAGGAACTTGAAGATGGAAGCAATCATATCTTCTTTGTTCGGGGTGTTGGCCCAATAGAAGGTGTGGCGGATGCCTTCCTTCTCGAACCATTCAATCAGCGGAGCCGTCTGTTTCTGATAAACCTCAAAGCGCTTCTTGATGGTTTCCTCGTTGTCGTCGGCCCGACCTTGCTCCTTTGCACGACGAAGCAGACGGAACATGAGGATGTCTTCCTCCACCACAAGCTCAATCATGATGCCCAGTTCGTGGCCACGCTCCTGAAGCATCTTTTTCAAGGCCTCGGCCTGTGCGATGGTACGGGGGAAGCCGTCGAAGATAACTCCCTTGCCTGCCGGCTGAGCATCGTAGGTCTTGGCCAGGATGTCAATCATGAGTTCGTCGGGGATGAGCTGGCCGTTGTTGATGTAGCCTTGGGCTATCTTGCCAAGCTCTGTTCCGTTCTTGATTTCGGCACGAAGCACGTCGCCCGTACTGATGTGCCCCATGCCATAACGTTCTACAATCTCGTCGCTGTAGGTGCCTTTGCCGGAACCCGGGGCACCGAAAATGATGATGTTCTTCATTGTTTATATTAATGTATAAATGTCTTTCGTGTTACGTCCGAAGCCGTCGTAGTCGAGGCCGTAGCCAACGACGAAATCGTCGGGAATCTCTTTGCAGCAATACTTTATGTCGAGCTTTACCTGCAACTTGCTTGGCTTGAGCAGCAGTGTGCAAATGTCGATGCTCTGCGGATTGTGTCCTTTGAGGGTGTCGAGCATGTGGGCCATGGTCAATCCTGTATCGACGATGTCCTCGACGATGATGACGGGTCGGCCTGTAATGTCGGTGTTCATGCCGATGATCTCGCGGACGTTGCCCGTGGTGGCCGTGCCTTCGTAGGAAGCAAGCTTGACGAATGAGATTTCGCAGGGCAGGTCGACTTCGCGCAAGAGGTCGGCTGCAAAGACAAACGAGCCGTTGAGCACGGCCAGGAAGACTGGCTGGCGGCCTTCGTAGTCGCGGGTTATTTCGGCGGCAACGCGCTGTACTTGTTGCCGGATTTCCTGTTCGGTGATGGAGACGGAGAAGGTCTTGTCCTTCACTTTGATGGTTGGTTGTTGTTGCATGGTATTGTCAGTTCTTTGGGTTTGTGTTTGTCCACCAGGGGTCGTTCGTGTCGCGTGGTGCGTTCCGTGTCGTTCCTGTCAGGGCGGCACCGCGCACGCGGCTGAGCGTCTCTGGCGTCATTTGCAGGAAACTGGCTATGTGTACCATCGGCGCACGGAGTATGATTTCGGGTTTCTCGCGCAGCAGTCTGTCGTAGCGCTCTGCTGCGTTCTCGAATCGCTGGCTGTCGGCATGTTCCTGACTGCTGATGGCAACGTGTTCAAGTATCTTCCTGTAGAGCATTTCCATCTCTTGGTTGCGCACCATGAGGCCGTGGAGTGCGTCGTAGGGGATGGCGTAGAGGGTGGTATTCTCCAGTGCTTCCACTATGAGGCGGCTTGGTTCTTGCTTGAGGAAGCTCTCGATGCAGAAGACAATGCGCCCCTCGAAGGAGAAGTGCTCCGTGACGTCCCTCTTGTTCTTGTAGTAGTATTGCCTGACCATGCCTCTCTCGACGTAGTAGAGGGCACTGCACACCTTTCCCTCTTCGAGTATCGTGTCGCCCTTCTGGAACTTCATGGGGACGAGGATGCTGGCCAGTTTCTCCACTCCGAGCGGTGTCATTGGGCAATAGATGCGGGAGATGTCCCGCGCAATGTCGTGACATAGGTTCATCATAGGACTTTCTCTTTCTACCTTAATATATATATGTATACTTGTCTCTTCAATCCAGTTTGAGCACTGCGAGGAATGCTTTCTGCGGCACCTGCACGTTGCCTATCTGCTTCATGCGCTTCTTTCCCTTCTTTTGTTTCTCGAGGAGTTTGCGCTTACGGCTGACGTCGCCGCCGTAACACTTGGCGAGCACGTCCTTGCGCACCTGCTTCACCGTCTCGCGGGCTATTATCTTTGCGCCGATGGCGGCTTGGATGGCGATGTCGAACTGCTGGCGTGGCAGCAGCTCTTTGAGTTTCTCGCACATCCTTCGGCCGAAGGTTTCTGCATTGTCGAAATGGGTCAGAGTGGAAAGAGCGTCCACGGGTTCGCCATTGAGGAGGATGTCCATCTTGACGAGCTTGCTGGGTCGGAAGCCATCTTGGTGGTAGTCGAACGAGGCATATCCCTTGCTTATGCTCTTGAGCTTATCGTAGAAGTCGATGACAATCTCGCCCAGGGGCATGGCATACTGCAGCTCGACGCGGTTGCCGCTGATGTATTCCTGCTTGAGCAGTTCGCCTCGTTTGCCCAGACAGAGTGTCATGATGGGGCCGATGAAGTTGGCTGTGGTGATGACGGAAGCGCGGATGTAGGGTTCCTCAATGTGGTCGATGAGCGTCTGGTCGGGCATTCCGCTGGGATTGTGCACTTCCTGCACGTTTCCTTGCTTGTCGTAGACGAGATAGGAAACGTTGGGGACGGTGGTGATGACGTCCATGTTGAACTCGCGGTCGAGCCTTTCCTGAATGATTTCCATGTGGAGGAGTCCGAGGAATCCGCATCGGAAGCCGAAACCCAGTGCCACGGAGCTTTCGGGCTGGAAGGTGAGGCTGGCATCGTTGAGCTGCAGCTTCTCGAGCGAAGCGCGGAGGTTCTCGAAGTCCTCTGTCTCGATGGGATAGACGCCGGCAAAGACCATGGGCTTCACTTCTTCGAAACCTGCGATGGCCTCTTGGCATGGGTTCTCCACGGTGGTGATGGTGTCGCCCACCTTCACTTCTGTTGCGGTCTTGATGCCTGAGACGATGTAGCCAACGTCGCCGCATCGGAGCGTCTGGCGCGGCACCATGTCCATCTTGAGCACGCCTATCTCGTCGGCTTTGTATTCCTTTCCTGTGTTGATGAACTGGACGAGGTCGCCGCTGCGCATGGTTCCGTTCACAATCTTGAAGTATGCGATGATGCCTCGGAAGGAGTTGAACACGGAGTCGAAGATGAGTGCCTGTAGCGGAGCCTTCTCGTCGCCCTTGGGGCACGGGATGCGTTCCACCACGGCGCGCAGTATTTCGTCCACGCCCATGCCCGTCTTGCCGCTGGCACGAATGATTTCTTCCCTCTTGCAGCCCAGCAGATCGACGATTTCGTCCTCCACTTCCTCGGGCATGGCGTTGGGCATGTCGCATTTGTTGATGACGGGGATGATTTCGAGGTCGTGGTCGATGGCCATATAGAGGTTGCTGATGGTCTGTGCCTGCACGCCTTGTGTGGCATCGACCACAAGCAATGCGCCCTCGCAGGCGGCGATGCTGCGGCTCACCTCGTAGCTGAAGTCCACATGTCCTGGGGTGTCGATGAGGTTGAGGACGTACTTCTGTCCGTCCAGGCTGTATTCCATCTGTATGGCATGGCTTTTGATGGTGATGCCACGCTCTTGCTCCAGGTCCATATCGTCGAGCATCTGGCCCTTGGTCACAGTGATGGTCTTGGTCTGCTCCAGCAGGCGGTCGGCCAGAGTGCTCTTGCCGTGGTCGATGTGGGCAATGATGCAGAAGTTGCGTATGTTTTGCATTGTTCGGTCTTGGTTTGAGGCCTCCCTTGCAGGGGAGTGAGGCGATAAGTTTCCGTGTGCAAAGTTACGAAAAAAACTTCAAAACTCCTACTTCGTCGCTCATTATTTTTCCTTATCCAAGCAAAAGCACTTCGGCCTCCTGCCTCTATGAGACTCGGAGAAAAGGTGAAAAAGTGAAAAGGAGAACAATCAGAAAAGAGGGAGAAAGGATGGCGCGACGAAATGGCTCGTGTCCGTGGCGTAAGATTTCCGCGTGCGGCGTTGGCAATCCCCGCGTGCGGCGTTGGCAATCCCCGCGTGCTGCGATGGCAATCCCCGCGTGCTGCGTTTTAATTCTTTTTCAGTCCCATTTTTACTTTTCTTTTTCACTTTTTAACCATTTCACTTTTTCACTTTTTCACTTTTTTTTGTATCTTTGCACCGCCATGCAAGTAAAAACACATATTCTGTGCCTCTTTTCGCTTCTGCTGACGGCCTGCGGCGGCGGCAGAACCGAAGTCCCCGCCGCGACGGGCGACACGCTCGCCATGCGTCATGCCAAGAACCTCATCATCGTGCAGTACGCCGATCATGCGGAAGTGACGCTCCGTAATCCATGGGACACGACGGGCGTGTTGGCAAAATACTGCCTTAGCCCCCTCCCGACCTCCCCCTTGGGGGAGGAGACCCGACGCGGAAGCCTCTCCTCCTCGGGGGAGAGGTTTGGAGAGGGGGCTGGAGAAGGACAGCTTGTCAGCGTCCCTCTGCAGAATGTGGCCGTCTTTGGCAGCGTACACGGTGCCCTGCTCTATGAACTGGGAGTGGGCGATGCCGTGGGCGGCGTGTGCGACCTCGAATACTTCAACCTGCCGTTCTACAAGAAAGGCGTGGCCGAAGGGCGCATAGCCAACCTCGGCAACAGCATCCAGCCAAGCCTCGAGAACATCATCAACCTTGGTCCGGATGCCCTGATGCCAAGCCCTTTCGAGAACAGCGGCGGCCTGGGGCGCGTGGAGCGACTGGGCATCCCCATCATCTGGTGTGCCGACTATATGGAACACACGCCCCTCGGTCGCGCCGAATGGATGCGGTTCTACGGACGGCTCTTTGGCCGTGGACAGGAAGCCGACAGCATCTTCAGCCTCGTGGAGCAGCGCTACGAAGCACTCTGCACTCTGGCTAAAGAGGCAAAGACAAGGCCTCGGCTGCTGCCCGAGATGCCTTGGAGCGGACAATGGACGCTCCCCGGAGCCGGAAGCAGTTCGACAAAGTTATATACGGACGCCGGAGCCGACTATCTCTTCGCCCATCTCGCCGGAGCCGGTGGCATTCCGCTCAGCACGGAGAAGGTTGTGGACAAGGGCATCAGTGCCGACATCTGGCTTATCAAGCATCATGGGCCGCTCATCCGCAGCCAGATGACGGCGGACACCCCGCTGTTGGAGGGCATCAAGGCGCCCATCTGGTGGTGCGACACCTCGCGTTCGCTCCTCTACGAAGAGACTCCCTTCCATCCCGAAAGGCTCTTGGAGAACCTCATCGCCATCCTTCATCCCGAACTCGGCATCGAGCCGGAGTACAAATACTTTGAAGAATTAAAAAGGTGAAAAGTTGAAAAAGTGAAAAGGTCGCTCATCTTACTCATCATCGCATTGTTGCTGCTTGCCATCGCCAACGTGTTGTGGGGATCGCTCTCCATTCCTGTAGGAGACGTGTGGCAAATCCTTTGCGGAAGCGAAGTGGAAGGGCATCCGGCATGGAGCGTTATTGTCCGCCAAGGGCGCGTCCCGCAGATGCTGACCGCTCTGCTCACCGGCTCAGCCCTTGGCACTTGCGGCCTATTGCTGCAGACTGCCTTCCGCAACCCCTTGGCCGGTCCGTCGATTCTCGGCATCGATTCGGGCGCAAACCTCGGCGTTGCCATCGTATTGCTGATGCTCGGCGGCACAGTCTCGATAGGAAGCATGACGCTCGGCGGGCACTTACTCGTGGTGGTGGCTGCGATGGCGGGAGCACTCGGCATCATGGCCTTGCTAATGGTGCTGAGCAGACTGCTCCGCAGCCAAGTGATGCTGCTCATCACGGGCGTCATCATCAGCTACGTCACAGGCAGTATCATCCAATTGCTCAACTATTCTGCCACGGAACAAGGTGTCCACAACTTCGTCATCTGGGGCATGGGCAACTTCGCCTCCGTCGGCATCGAGCGTCTGCCCGTGTTCTGTTCGCTCTCCGTCGCCGGCCTGCTGCTGGCTTTGCTGCTCGTCAAGCCGCTCGACGCCCTGCTCTTGGGCGACCGCTACGCTGAGAATCTGGGCATCAGGATAGGCTATGTCCGGCAGATGCTCCTGCTCGTCACTGGTCTGCTCACTGCCACTACGACCGCCTTCTGCGGCCCCATTTCGTTCATCGGCCTTGCCGTACCGCATCTGGCCCGCCTTGCACTCGGCACATCGAGCCACAGAACCTTGATGCCCGCCACGATGCTCATCGGGGCAAACCTCGCCCTGATGTGCAACCTGCTCAGCGCTTTGCCACGCGACGGCAGTCTCATCCCCATCAGCGTCATCACCCCTCTCATCGGAGCGCCCGTCGTTCTGCACGTCATACTGAAGCAAAGAACCAGTTAATGTACAATTTAACTATTTACAATTTACAATTTACAATTTACAATTGATTTACTATTTAACTATTAACAAATCTTACATATGAAGAAGCAAATCCTTTCCCTCCTTGTTGCAGCAATGAGCATGACCGCTGCTGCAGAAGTGAACTACCAAGTCGTTCCCCTGCCTCAGAAGATTGAAATCGAGCCGGGCGGCAAGTTCTTCACCCTCGTCCAGGGCTTGACCGTGGGCTATCCCGCCGATAATGCCTTGATGAAGCGCAACGCAGAGTTTGCAGAAGAGTACTTCGGCTTCCTCCCAAAAACAGCCGACAAGAAAGGTGCCGACGTGAGTCTTACACTCGGATTGAAGTCGGATAATCCCGATGCCTATGTCATAACAGTCGGGAAGAAAGGCATCAACATCCAAGGCGCAAGCGAAAGCGGCGTATTCTACGGCCTTCAGACGCTCCGCAAAAGTATCATGAACGAACAAGGCGAGGTTCGACTGCCCTTCGCAACCGTCAGTGCGGAGCCTCGATTCGCTTATCGCGGCACGGAACTCGACTGCGCCCGACACTTCTTCCCTGTCAGTTTCGTCAAGAAGTTCATCGACATCCTTGCCCTCCACGGCATCAATCGCTTCCATTGGCACTTGACGGACGACCAAGGCTGGCGCTTCGAGGTGAAAGCCCTTCCCGAACTGGCTGAGAAGGCAAGCGTTCGTCCCCACACCATCATCGGCAGGAATGTTGGTCTCGCCGACCCTTCCAATGCCATCTTCGATGATACTCCCGAAACAGGATACTACACGCAGCAGGAACTCCGCGACGTAGTGCGCTATGCTGCCGAACGCTTCATCACCATTGTCCCCGAGATTGACCTGCCAGGCCACATGGTGGCGGCGCTAAGCGTCTATCCCGAGCTCGGCTGCACAGGCGGTCCGTATGAAGTTTGGTGCACATGGGGCATTGCCGACGACGTGCTCTGTGCAGGCAACCCCAAGACGTTGGAGTTTCTCAAGACCGTCTATGGAGAACTTTGCGACGTCTTTCCCGGCGAACTGATTCACATCGGAGGCGACGAAAGCCCGCGTGTTCGGTGGAAGTCTTGCCCCAAGTGTCAGGCAAAGATGAAGGAGCTTGGGCTCGAGAAAGAGGCTCAGCTGCAGACCTATATAAATAAGGAGATGGAATCCTTCCTCCAGAAACGCGGACGACAGATTATTGGATGGGACGAGACGCTGGAGGGCGGACTGAGCGAGAAGGCTGCCGTGATGAGTTGGCGTGGCTATGAAGGCGGCAAGGCTGCGGCCAAGCTGCATCATCATGTGGTCATGACGCCCACCTCACATTGCTATATCGACTATTATCAGCTCAAGAATACCAATGCCCAGCCCCTTGCCATCGGTGGATACCTGCCCTTGAGCAAAGTTTACAGCATGGAGCCAGTCCCAGCAGACTTGACCGACGAGGAAGCCCAGTACATCATGGGGGCGCAATGCAATCTCTGGACGGAATATGTCGTCAGCCCTGACCACGCCGAGTACATGCTCCTGCCGCGTCTGGCAGCCATGAGTGAGGTGCAGTGGCTGCAGCCCGAGGCAAAGAACTACGAGCAGTTCCTCGGCAGACTGGAAGGCTTGAAGGGATGCTACAAGAAGCTTGGCTACAAGTATTGCACGGGAAACGAATAAAAAGGTGAAAAGGTTAAAAAGTGAAAAGGTGAAAAAGTGAAGAGTGAAGAATTTGCTGCCGCCAGGGGGCAGAGTCCCTTCCCCTTCGAGGGAGGTCGGGAGGAGGCCGGTTCTGTTGAGCTACGCCATCTCACCGTTGGCTACAGCCAGAGAGCCGTTCTTTCCGACATCAACCAGACGCTCCGGCCTGGCCGAATGGTCAGTCTGCTCGGGTCGAATGGTGTGGGCAAGAGCACGATTCTGCGGACGCTGTCGGGCTTCCAGCCGCCCCTTTCGGGCAAAGTGATGCTCGACGGCCGCGACCTCTCTGCTCTTTCTCTCTCTGAACGCAGCAAGACTGTCTCCGTGGTGCTGACCGAGCGTGTGGAGGTGCCGTACATGCGGGTCGCAGACCTCGTCGGCATGGGCCGCTCGCCCTATACAGGCTTCTTCGGAACTCTGACGGAGGCGGACAGGGAAATCGTTCGGGAGGCCATCGATATGGTGGGAATTAGCAGCCTTGCCGAGCGAACGGTGGACACACTGAGCGACGGCGAGCGGCAGAAGGCTTTGCTTGCCAAAGCGCTGGCACAGCAGACGCCGGTCATCCTCCTTGACGAGCCGACGGCTTTCCTTGACTTCCATGCCAAGCTGTCCACGATGCGACTGATGCAGAAACTTGCCCACGAGACGTGCAAAGCCATCCTGCTGAGCACGCACGACGTGGGGATGGCCCTGCGGCTGAGCGACGAACTGTGGGTGGTGCAAGACGGTGTCATACACGCCGGCACGGCCGATTCGCTGCGAGCTGACGGTACGCTCGATGCCTTTCTGAAGGGCGAAGACAAGTACGTCTGAACCTCCCGAACACAGGGATAAAAAAGTCCGCTCGCGACGCCTCTGATTTTCGCCTGCGACGTTTGCCATCGCCGCACGCGAAGATTCCCATCGTCGCACGCGAAAATCGGCATCGCCGCACGCGACGTTTTCAGCCGCCGTCAGCGATGCTCTCCGATGCCGATGGCAACGGCCTTTCCGAAGGAAGCGAGAAAAGCGCCCGACGCAGCCGCCGAGCCAGCTTCCTGGCCATCAATCCTTAAAGTCCAGTTGCCAGAGTTTCGTGCCGTTACTGCCCTTGATGAGAATCGTCGTGTCCGTGATAGGCTCCTCCTTCAGGGCGGCCTTCACCTCATCGACGTTGCTGAAACAGCGCATCGTGCCCGTTGCCACCTTCCCGAACTCTTCGCCTACGAGCCATACGCGCTCCAGGTCCATGCCCATCAACTGCTCCACGATGCGTCGGTGCTCGGTCTGGCTTTCCTTGCCCAGCTCGCGCATGTCGCCCAGCACCACCATCTTGTGAGCATCTTCAATAAAAGAGAAGTTCGTCAGGGCTGCCTTCATGCTCGATGGGTTGGCATTGTAAGCATCCACGATGAGGCGATTGCTGCCCACTTCGCGCCACTCGCTGCGGCTGTTGGTGGGCCTGTATGCCTCCAGCGCATGGCAAATCTGCTCGGGAGCAATGCCGAAGTAGCGACCGACGCTGACGGCGGCCCTGAGATTGGCGATGTTGTAGGCGCCCACAAGGTGTGTCTGCACATCGTGCCAAACGCCATCGTCCTCTTCCTTCCACTGCATCTCGACAAAAGGCACTGCCTGAGCCACACGTCCCTCCACATAGGGCAAGGCATCCTCGTGGAGCGTAAAGCCACGATGCAAGGCCATCTCGAGCAGTTCCTCGTCGAAAGCATTCAGGAATATCTTGCAGCCACGGCTGTGAAGGTCGTCGTAGAGCTCACCCTTCGTCTGCTTCACGCCCTCGAATCCCCCAAAGCCCTCCAGATGAGCGCGGCCAACGTTGGTGATCAGTCCGTAGTCAGCTTGCACGATTCGGCAGAGGTCGGCTATCTCACCGGGGTGGTTGGCACCAGTTTCCACGATGGCAATGTCGTGTTCTGGCTTGATGCGAAGCAAGGTGAGGGGCACGCCGATGTGGTTGTTCAAGTTGCCTTCGGTGTAAAGCACATTCCTGCCCTCGGAAAGGACGGCGCTGATGAGTTCCTTCGTCGTGGTCTTGCCGTTGGTTCCCGTCACCTGGAGAACCGTACCGCCCCACGCCTTTCGATGATAGGCCGCGAGTTCCTGCAAGGCCTTCAATACGTCGGGTACAAGAATGAGGCGCTCGTCCTGCTTCGCTACTTCGGGATTATCGACCACGGCAAAAGCACAGCCCTTGGCAAGAGCCTGCACGGCATAGTCGTTTCCATCGAACGAAGCACCCTTCAGCGCAAAGAAGATGCTCCCTTCGGGGCATTGGCGGCTGTCGGTCGTCACCTGCGGATGCGCCTTATACAAGGCATATAAATCTTCTGTTTTCATCATTATGGTTCGTTTTTCCATTGCAAAGTTAAATCTTTTTTCGCAAATCTTTGTCATTTATATAAATAATGTGTACTTTTGCATGACTTTTTCAAACAAATTGTGCTCTCAAGACCATCATACAGCATCAACGTAGGCGGCAAACTGCTCTCGCTGGAAGTTCCCATCGTGATGGGCATCCTCAATGCTACGCCCGACTCCTTTTATCAGCACGACGAGCAGGCTGATGCCATTCGGCAGCGTGCACGGAAGATGCTGGAGGAGGGAGCAACTATCCTCGACGTCGGTGCTTGCTCCACGCGTCCAGGCTCAGCACCTGTCGACGAGCAGGAAGAGATGCGTCGCCTCCGCAAAGCATTGGATGCCATCATAAACGAGGCTCCCGATGTCATCTTGAGCGTCGACACCTTCCGCGCGTCGGTAGCCAGGATGGCGGTCGAGGAGTTTGGCGTGCAGATAGTCAACGATATCAGCGGCGGCGAGCTTGATAAGGAGATGTTCAAAACTGTAGCAGAACTCGGCGTACCGTATGTCTTGACACATAACAGTCCCTTTGTCGAAGGGACTTTCCTTCGGGAGATGGGCAGCAAGGCAGAAACGCTTCACGAACTTGGTGTCTGCGACATCATTCTTGACCCGGGCTTTGGTTTCAACAAGACATTGGAACAAAACTATGCCATCATGCAGAACCTCGAAGTGTTGCACGAACTTGGTTTGCCTCTGCTCGTAGGCATCAGTCACAAGAGCATGATATACAAACTGCTTGGCACATCGCCCGATGAGGCTCTGAACGGCACGACCGTCCTCAACACCATCGCATTGATGAAGGGTGCGCACATCCTCCGCGTCCACGAAGTAAGAGAAGCGATGGAGTGCATCAGGATAACCTCGAAATTAAATATGGTAAATGGTAATTGATTAAAATTGTAAATAAAGTTGCCCAACATTAGTTTCAAAGACATAGTAGACATTTTCCTTGTGGCAATGGCTCTCTTCTATTGCTACAAGCTGATGAAGCAGTCGCGCTCGGTGAACATCTTCTACGGCGTATTGCTCTTCATCAGTTGTTGGGTCATCATCAGCAAAGTGCTGGAGATGAAGTTGCTTGGCGGCATCCTCGACCAGCTTGTCAGCGTAGGCGCACTTGCCATCATCGTGCTCTTCCAAGAAGACATTCGTCGCTTCTTCTACTATCTTGGCGCACGCAAACAGGCACATCGCTTCTTGCGCTTCTTCAGGCTCGACAGACACAAGAACGTCGGCGAGTTCCGCAACGAACGTGAAACCATCTTCCCCATCGTCATGGCTTGCATGAACATGAGCAAGCAACGCGTCGGCGCACTCATCGTCTTGCAGAACGACTTGCCGCTCACCGAGTTCATCCGTACAGGCGAGGAGGTCGATGCCAAGATAACACAACGCCTCATTGAGAACATCTTCTTCAAGAACAGTCCCCTGCACGACGGCGCCATGATTGTCGTGAAGGGACGCATTGCTGCTGCATCGTGCATCCTGCCCATCAGTCACGACCTCGACATTCCCAAAGAATATGGTCTTCGCCATCGTGCTGCGAAAGGAATCAGCAAAGAGACCGACGCCCTTGCAATAGTGGTGAGTGAAGAAACAGGCAACATCAGTGCCGCATACGCCGATATGCTCCGCTCGCATCTCTCTGCCGAAGAACTTGAAACGCTGCTCATGAAGGGAAAGTTCTGAAGAACGAAGAATGAAGAATTTGCTTCCGCATTGCAAATAAATAGTAAATAGTAAATCGTCAAATAGTAAATCTCATTATGACATTAATGGAACAAATCATCGCTCGCGCCAAGTCGCAAAAGCAGCGCATCGTGCTGCCGGAAAGCTTGGAGGAGCGAACCATCACGGCTGCAGACAAAGCGCTGGCAGACGACCTTGCCGACATCATCCTCATCGGCAACGAGAGTGAAATCCTGGCTTATGCCGATAAGTTGGGACTGAAGTACATCAATAAGGCAACCATCATCGACCCTGCCACAAACCCGAAGACAGAGGCTTACGTCCAGCTTCTCTACAATCTTCGCAAGAACAAGGGCATGACCGAAGAGCAAGCACGCGAGAAGGTGAAAGATCCGCTCTATTATGGTTGCCTCATCATCAAGAACGGCGATGCCGACGGACAGATTTCGGGAGCACTCTCCACCACTGGCGACACGCTTCGGCCGGCACTCCAAATCATCAAATGTGCCCCAGGCATCAGTTGCGTGAGCGGTGCGATGTTGATGATAACTCAAGCCAAGGAGTATGGCGAGGACGGCGTACTGGTGATGGGCGACGTGGCAGTAACTCCGATGCCCGATGCAAACCAGTTGGCACAGATAGCTGTCTGCACAGCTCAGACGGCGCGAAGCGTGGCCGGATTCAAAGAGCCGCGTGTTGCCATGCTCAGCTTCAGCACGAAGGGAAGTGCAAGCCACGAGGTGGTGGACAAAGTGGTTGAAGCCACGAAGAAGGCTCAGGAGATGGACCCCACGCTTCAGATCGACGGCGAGCTGCAGGCAGATGCAGCCCTCGTGCCGAGCGTAGGCATGAAGAAGGCTCCCGGCAGTCACATCGCTGGCAAAGCAAACGTTTTGGTTGTACCTTGCCTCGAGGTTGGCAACATCGGCTATAAGCTCGTGCAACGTCTTGCCGGAGCAGAAGCCATCGGCCCCATCCTGCAAGGCATCGCCCGCCCCGTCAACGACCTCAGCCGCGGATGCTCTGTGGACGACATCTACAAGATGATTGCCATCACCGCGTGCCAGGCTCAGCAGGCAAAAGCATGCTGAAAAACTTTCACATTTCACAATTTTACAATTTCACAATTTTACAATTTAACCCGGAACCTGAGACCTCATAACCCGGAACCTGAGACCTCATAACCTTCTTCACTAAAATATGAAAATACTTGTTCTTAACTGCGGAAGCAGTTCTATTAAGTATGCACTTTATGACATGGACAGCCACGACGTCGTGACGAGCGGCGGCATTGAGAAGATTGGCTTGCCCGATTCGTTTATTACCGTCAAGCTCCACGGCGAGAAGCACAAGATGGAGCACCCCATCCGCGAGCACACCGAGGGCGTTCAGCTCATCTTCAAGGTGCTGACGGAAGGCGACTATGCTGTGCTTGGGAGCCTCAGCGAGATTGATGCCGTGGGCCATCGCATGGTGCATGGAGGCGAGAAGTTTAACCAGTCGGTGCGCCTCACGCCCGAAGTGATGGAGGCCTTTGCCGAGTGCAACGACTTGGCACCCTTGCACAACCCTGCCAACATTAAAGGTGTGAACGCAGTCAAGGCGCTTTTGCCCGACATTCCTCAGGTGGGTGTGTTCGACACCGCTTTCCATCAGACCATGCCCGACTACGCTTACATGTACGCACTGCCTTACGAACTCTACAAGAAGTATGGCGTGCGTCGCTACGGTTTCCACGGCACGAGCCATCGCTACGTCAGTCAGCGCGTCTGCGAGTTCCTTGGAGTGAAGCCCGAAGGCAAGCGTATCATCACTTGCCACATTGGCAACGGAGCCTCGATTGCTGCCGTGAAGGATGGCAAGTGCATTGACACTTCGATGGGACTGACGCCTCTCGAGGGTCTCATCATGGGCACACGAAGCGGCGACATTGATGCCGGTGCCGTCACTTACCTGATGGACAAGTTCCAACTCGACACGCATGGTATCTCCGACCTTCTGAACAAGAAGTCGGGACTGGCAGGTGTGAGCGAGCTGAGCAGCGACTTCCGCGACATCCTGGCAGGCATCGCAGCCGGCAACGACAAGGCTCGTCTGGCAAAAGAGATGTACACGTATCGCATCAAGAAGTACATCGGAGCCTACGCAGCCGCTATGGGAGGCGTCGACATCATCCTCTTCACGGGCGGAGCAGGCGAGAACCAATGGGAAGTGCGCGAGGGCGCGACGACCGGCTTGGAGTATATGGGCGTCAAGATGGACCAGGCGCGCAACCGCAGTTGCCGTGCCACGGAAGCCATCCTCTCGGCCGACGACAGCAAGGTCACCGTTTGCTGCATTCCCACGGACGAGGAGCTGATGATTGCCCTCGACACTCAAGCGCTCTGCTGAAAACAGTCGGCCGAGCCATCGTCCCGAGTCCTTCGGGCGAACGCGACACGTTTAATTCGACAACTAAACACGTTTAGTTCGCCAACTAAACACGTTTAGATTGCCAACTAAACGTGTCGCGTTTGGCTATGCTTTTGGTTATGACTTTCCCTTTTTCATGAAAAGCGTCCGCATCAAATCGATTTGGGGAGTTACTTTGTAATCTCGTAGTCGAAATTGTCAAAGTGGGCGATGCCCCCGTTGCCGTAACAAAAGAGGCCGAGGCGGACGCCTTTCCAGTTGGCTTCGCGCATCTGGAACGGTTCGCCTGCCGAGACGAAGCGTTTGCCATCGGTGCTGTACAGGAACTGATAGCGATTGTCGGGCACGCTGATTGTCAGCCGCAGGTGGATGCGCTTCGTTTTCTTTGTGCTGACGACGGTTCGCTCGCCGTTTACCTCCGTGTAGATGCCTTCGGGACAAAGCCCCATGCCACGGAAATCGCGCCCCATGCAGACGAGTCCCGCGCTGGCCTTGTCGAGCTGTGAACCGTCGAGCAGAGCGGTCGCCACGCCTTCGTAGCCCATCGTCATCTGCGTGAGCGTGCCCCTGGCTTCCTTCAGTTTGTCGGCTGGTAGGGCTTTGAGAGAGAGGAACCCTTTGCGAAGTCCGAGGCTCCACTGCCCTTCGACGGGATTGTGATTCCATTGCCATTGCAGGCCGAGCCCATTCTCTTCGTCGAACGAATCGCTCGTTTGGGGCAAGGAAGGCTGTTCGGCCGACGCCGTTTTCGGCTTTGTCCAAACCTCCACAGGCTCGCCGATGCCGTTGCCGTCGATGTCAACGCCGATGAGCGGCCAGTCGTCGCGCCATCGGGCAGGCTGCAAGTGAAGCACTCTGCCAAGTTGCTGTGTCTGCTGAAAGTTGTAGAACCACCACTCGCCATCGGGCGTGTTGACGAGCGCACCTTGATGCGGTCCGTTGAAACGTGTACTGCCTTGTTCCATGACGACACGCTTCTCGTAAGGGCCGTAGATGTTCTTCGAGCGAAGGATGGTCTGCCATCCGCTGCCTACGCCGCCTTCGGGGATGATGAGATAGTAATACCCGCCACGCTTGAGCCACTTTGTTCCCTCTGCCACAGGGCCTGTATAGATGGTCACGCCGTCATCGAGCAACTCCTTTCCGTCGGCAGACATACGGTGCAGAATGATGGGGCCGGCACCAAGCTGACTGCGCCCCATGTACGCTTTGCCGTCTTCGTCCCAAAAGGGACACGGGTCTTCCCAGCCGCTCACTTCCCAGACATGATGCGGTTTCGTCCAAGGCCCGCGGGCATCTGTTGCCGTGGAGACGAAGAGCCCTTCATCGGGCGTGCAGTAATAGACAAAGAACTTGCCGTCGTGATGGCGTATGCTCGGAGCCCAGGCTCCACGGCTGTAGTGCTTCATCTCGTCCCAACCCGGCAGGTCGTAGCGACTGAAGACGTGGCTGATGAAGTGCCAGTTGACCATGTCTTTGCTTTCGAGAACCTGCATACCGAGATGGTTGAAGTTGCTCGAGACCATGAAATAGCGGTCGCCGACACGGATGACGTCGGGGTCGCTGTAGTCGGCGTTGAGGACAGGATTGCAGTAAGTGCCGTTCCCTTGGTCGCCCCAAACGAGTTTGTTCTGGGGCGACGCGAGGGAACTATGAAGCAGGAATGATGCAATCAGCAGCAGGATGTTTCTCATGGTTTCATGGATGTTTGGGGGCTATTTCTTCAGAAAACCTTCGGCAGTGAAGTATTTGCTCTTGCTCAGAGGCTCGATGCTTCCGAATTTGCTCCATTCGCTGTCGGCCTTGAACTGGGCAAGGAAGGCATCGGGAACATAGAGCGTGCAGCCCTGATTCGGGGTGCAGTTCTTGGGCATTGCGTAGTATTCGGTGCTGAGCAGGTAGATTTTCTTCCATTTGTCAGCCGAGGGCACGAGGCCGAACATACGGTTCTTGAAGTCGTTGGGCACGGAGAACTCCTCGATGCCTGTGCATCCTTCGAAGGCTTCGTCCTCGAGTTTCTGCATCGTGATGGCCATCAGGACGCTGCGCAACTTGCGGCAACCGCCGAAAGCGCCGTTGCGAATCCAATAGATGTGCTCGCCGAATCGTGCTGTCTCAAGCGACGTGCAGCCCTTGAAGGCATCGAGACCTATCGTGTAAACATCTACATAGAGGTTCTTCAGGGCAGAGCATCCCATGAACGACTCGTCGTTGATGACCGGCATTTCGCCCTGGAAATGTACCTTCTCGAGCGACGTACAACCCTCGAAGGCATTGTTGGCTATGTGCTTAATCTTAGGGCTTACCCACACTTCCTTTATGTTCTTGTTTCCCTTGAACTCATCGGTGTTAATACTCTGGATTTGAGAACCGAATCCCATCTTTTCTTCTGTCGGCGCATACTTGTCGGCACGATGCTTGCTTGTGTAGAAAAAGATGTCGCTTGCCGGTGTTTCGGTGGCTTCGGTGTCGGTCACGACTTTTGTTTCCTGCGTCGTCTGTTTCTTGTCGCAACTGCTTAAGCCCATCAGCACGAAGAATGCTGCAAAGGCAAATGAAAGTTTAGATTTCATAGTGGATAGAGTTTGTTTGGTTATCAATTTGTTTTTGTCATTTCTTTGTGCAAATTTACAAATAATTCTTTATTCATCAACCTTTTCATTCCTCCATTTCTTCATTTCTTTTATTTTTCATTCTTTCGTTTCTTCATTTTTCATTTTATTCGTACCTTTGCAGTCGATTTATGGTATCAATAGACAATTTAAGCGTAGAGTTTAGCTCCAAGCCGCTTTTCAACGACATCAGCTACGTCATCAACGACCACGACCGTATTGCGCTCGTCGGCAAGAACGGTGCAGGCAAGAGCACGATGCTCAAGATCATTGCCGGCATCCAAGAGCCGACAAGCGGAACGGTGAGTGTGCCGCGTGATGCCACGATAGCCTACCTGCCGCAAGTGATGGTGCTCACCGACGAACGTACCGTCCGCGAGGAAGCAGAACGTGCATTCGCCGGCATCACAGAGATAGAAGAAGAACTCAATAGCCTCAACAGGCAACTTGCTGAACGTACAGATTACGAGAGCGATGAGTATATGTCGCTCGTGGAACGCTTCACGCATCTCAACGAGCACTTCCAGATGATGGGAGGCATGAATTATCAGGCTGAATTGGAGCGGACGCTACAGGGACTTGGCTTCAAAAGAGAAGACCTCGATCGGCCTACGAGCGAGTTCAGCGGCGGTTGGCGAATGCGCATCGAGCTGGCAAAACTGCTGCTGCAGCATCCCGACGTCCTGCTTCTCGACGAGCCCACCAACCATCTCGACATCGAGAGCATCCAATGGCTCGAGAACTTCCTTCAGACAAGCGCTAAGGCCGTGGTGCTCGTCAGCCACGACCGTGCATTTATAAATAATGTAACAAACCGCACCATCGAGATTACCTGTGGTCGCATCTACGACTACAAGGTGAAGTATGACGAGTACGTCAGCCTTCATGCCGAGCGACGCGAGCAGCAACTTCGTGCCCTCGAGAATCAGCAAAAGGAGATTGCCGACGCCAAGGCCTTCATCGAACGCTTCCGCTATCAAGCCACGAAAGCCATCCAGGTGCAGCAGAAGATTAGGCAACTGGAGAAGATAGTGCCCATCGAAGTGGACGAGGTGGACAACAGCGCTTTGCGACTGAAGTTCACCTGCTCGATGCGAAGCGGCGACTTCCCCGTCATCTGCGACGAGGTGGGCAAAAGCTACGGCGAGCACATCGTGTTCAAAGGCGTGAACCTAACCATCCGCCGAGGCGAGAAAGTGGCTTTCGTCGGCAGAAACGGCGAGGGCAAAACGACGCTCGTGAAATGCATCATGGGCGAGATTCCTTTCGACGGGAGCCTCAAGATTGGGCACAACGTGCAGATAGGCTACTTTGCACAGAATCAGGCACAAATGCTCGATGGTGAGCTGACCGTCTTCGACACCATCGACCGCGTGGCACGAGGCGACATCCGACTCAAAATCCGCGACATCCTGGGCGCATTCATGTTTGGCGGCGAGGCGAGCGAGAAGAAGGTGAAATTCCTTTCGGGAGGCGAACGCACCCGATTGGCGATGATAAAGCTGCTGCTCGAACCCGTGAACTGCCTTATCCTCGACGAGCCGACCAACCATCTGGACATGCGCTCGAAGGACGTGCTGAAGGCTGCCATCCGCGATTTCGACGGCACGGTCATCGTGGTGAGCCACGACCGCGAATTCCTCGATGGCCTTGTGACGAAAGTCTATGAATTTGGTGGCGGCAAGGTGAGAGAGCACCTTGGAGGCATCTACGATTACCTAGCAGCAAGTCGCCCCGCCGCTACCCTCTTGGCTGAAAGCCCAATAAGCAATGAAACAGCGGGAATGAAGCCTTTCCCAAAAGGAGGAAGCGAGGGAGCCGCCTCTTATGCCGAGCAGAAAGCCTTGGCTCGCGAACAGAAGCGAAAGGAGAAGGCGTTGGCGGAAGCAGAGGAAAAGGTGACGCAGCTGGAAGCAGCCATCAAGATCCTCGAGGACCAGATGTCAACACCCGAAGGCAGCCAGGACGCCTCGCTCTACGAGAAGCATGGCCGACTGAAAGCTCAGCTCAAACAAGCCGAGGAAGAATGGGAGGCGCTGATATAAAAATGAGAAAATGAGAAAATGAGAAAATGAAAAAATAAGAAAATAAGAAAAGCTGAAAAGAGTGTAGGGATGCGCCGTGGCGCGTCCGCCCAATCATACTGAAAGGGTGAAAAGGTTAAAAAGTTAAAGAGCTGAAAATAAAGAAGAGTAATTTCTAAAACAATCAAATAAAGTATAGAAAATGAAGAAGAATCATCTCATGATGGCCTTTGCTTTTGCTGCAATGGCTGCTGCTTGCACCCCGGGGAGCAAGCAATTGGCTTCGGGCATCGACCTGGCCAATCTGGACTCTACCTATCTGCCCGGGACGGATTTCTACATGTTTGCCACGGGCGGCTGGCAGAAGGCACATCCGCTGAAGGCTGAATACAGCCGCTTCGGCTCGTTCGACGTGCTGCAGGAGGACAACAACGAACGCCTGCGCTCGCTCATCGACAGCGTGTCGGCACAGCAGAACGAGAAGGGAAGCATCGAGCAGAAGATTGCCGACTTCTACAAGAGTGCAATGGACAGCACCAATCTGAACGAACACTATTGGGGCGCGCTGGAGGAGTTCCTGCTCTGCGACGGCTATCAGAGCTCGCCCGAGGTGACGGCAGATTGGCTGAAGAACGTCTGGCCGCGCATGCAGCGACAGGGCGTGCCGGGACTCTTCGGCATGTATATCGGTGCCGACGAGAAGGACTCGAAGAACAACCTCGTGAGCATCTATCAGGGCGGACTGACGCTCGGGCAGAAGGACTACTATGTGGACCAAGACCCTAAGACACAGGAAATCCGAAAGGCTTACAGGCAGTACATTTCCGACCTCTGCCATCTGCAGGGCTTCAGCGAGAAGGATGCCCAGCGCATCAGCGACGACGTGCTGCGCATCGAGACGCGGCTGGCCGTCAGCAGCAAGAGCCGCACCGAGCTGCGCGACCCCGAAGCCAACTACAACAAGCTCTCTTATGCTGAGCTGAAGGAGCAGTTTGCGGGCATCGACTGGGATGCCTACTTCAGCAACTTCGGCATGGAGGGCGTGAAAGAGGTTTGTCTGGGCCAGCCCGTAGCCATTCATGAGGTGGAGAAGGTGCTGAAAGAGGAGACACCCGAGGCGCTGCAGAACCTCTACCTTTGGCACGCTCTCGACATGGCCTCGTCCTTCATCGACGACAAGAGCCGCGCCCTCAACTTCAATTTCTACGGCAAGGTGATGAGCGGCAAGGAGGAAGACCGTCCGCGCTGGAAGCGTGCCGTGGATGCCGTGGGCGGCGGACTTGGCGAAGCGCTCGGACAGCTCTATGTGGCAAAGTATTTCCCGCCAGAAGCTAAGGAGCGCATGGAGAAGCTCGTGGCCAACTTGCAGGTGGCGCTCGGCGAGCGCATCGACGTGCAGGACTGGATGAGCGACGAGACGAAGAAGGTGGCGCACGAGAAGCTCGATGCCTTCTACGTCAAGGTGGGCTATCCCAATAAGTGGAAGGACTACAGCGACCTGGAAATCGTTGCCGACAGCTATCTGCGCAACGTGCTTGCCGTGGGCGAATGGGAGCTGAAGGACATGGTGAAGACCAAGTTCAACAAGCCCGTAGACCGCGACGAATGGTTCATGACGCCGCAAACGGTGAATGCCTACTACAACCCCACGACCAATGAAATCTGTTTCCCTGCCGGCATCCTGCAGCCGCCCTTCTTCGACATGCAGGCCGACGATGCCTTCAACTACGGTGCCATCGGCGTGGTCATCGGGCATGAGATGACGCATGGCTTCGACGACCAGGGCTCGAAGTACGACAAGACGGGCAATCTGGTGACGTGGTGGAGCGAAGAGGACACGAAGCGGTTTGAGGAGCGCATCGAGGTGATGCGTGCTTTCCACGACAGCATCGAGGTGATGCCCGGGCTCCATGCCAACGGCTCGCTCACGCTCGGCGAGAACATGGCCGACCACGGAGGTCTGATGGTAGCTTTCCAAGCCTTCAAGAATGCAACGAAGAGCCATCCTCTCGGCGTCATCGACGGCTTCACGCCCGAGCAGCGTTTCTTCCTTGCCTACGCTAACGTATGGGGTCAGAACATCCGCGACGAGGAAATCCAGAAGCGCGTGAAGAGCGACCCGCATCAGCTGGGTATGTGGCGCGTGAACGGCCAGCTGCCGCATATCGATGCCTGGTACGATGCCTTCGGCATCTCGGAGAGCGACCCGATGTTCGTTCCGAAGGCCGAGCGCGTCACCATCTGGTAGGCGAGGGCGACGGGTTCGCCTGTGTTTCAGTAATTCAAAGACATTTTTTTGTTTGGGATAAGGATGTACCGCTGTGCATCCTTATTTCGTATGTGGTGTGCCGCTGGGGGCTGAATGAAAGTTGAAAAATTGAAAAGTTAAAAAGTTGACGTGTCGATTTTGCTGAACCGACGTGTTGACTTTGCTGAATCGACGTGTAGATTTGGCCGTGTCTTCGCGTCGCGTTGCAGCAGGGCTTTTGCCGTGTTCCGCCTTTTCACGATGCAAAGTTACGACATCTGGCGGCCGCGCTGTCTGTCTTTGTCTATTATTGTCTGAAATTGTCTGAAAAAGTTGCGGTTCTGCTTGCATAAGTCGCAGATTTTTCGTAACTTTGTAGAAAAAAGGAGGAACGATGAAAAGCATGTACAAATGTGAGTTGGCCATGGCCGCCGGTGTGAACTACCGCACCTTCCAGCGCTGGCTGAGCAGGAACCGCGAGCAGCTGGAAGCGCTTGGTGCAAAGCCTCGCGGACAGATCCTGCCGCCCAAGGCCGTGAAATGGGTGTGCGACGAATACGGCATCGACTACCCCGCCGCCTGAAGCCCTCCTGCCGTATGCGGGAGGCTTCAGCATTACGGCGCAAATAAACATCTTTGCGGAAACGTGCAAGAAAAATCGAAGCAGACGAAGCAGGCGAAGCAACATTTTTTTTGAGGGGTGTGCTGCTATTATATTAATAATATAGGCATACTTTAGCTAATATATTAGTGATATACAGCGACTTGTGTGTCATTTTCGCCCGCTTCGCCCGCTTCGGTTGCTTCGGTTGCTTCGGTTGCTTCGTTTCGTTTTCCCTGCGTTTCCCTGCAAGCCACTCCACAATCAAAAAATGCCCATTTCATCGCGTATTTTGGCATTTTGTTGGAAAAGAATTTAGCCCTCCGGAAGAACACCGAAGCAAGCGAAACAGCATGAGAAATGACATCCGATATTCATGTATCGGACTTTCAGAAGGCCACGGATGCACGGGTTGCTTGGATTGCACCGTCTTTCAGAGCATTTCGTCGGCAGACTGTTCCGTTCGGTGCACTTCGGGTGGTCAGCCTTGTCCAAGAGGCATTCCGCCTACTGCAAGTTGTGATGCAGGAGGCGGAAGCGGGCCATTTCCTCGTACGTCGTGCCCGGTCGTCCGTAGTTGGCGAAGGGATAGATGCTGATGCCTCCACGGGGCACAAAGATGCCAGTCACCTCGATGTACTTAGGGTCCATTAGTCGGATGAGGTCTTTCATGATGACGTTGACGCAGTCTTCGTGGAAGCTGCCGTGATTTCTGAACGAGAAGAGGTAGAGCTTCAGGCTCTTGCTCTCTACCATCCGACGGTCGGGCAGGTAGCTGATGCGAATCTCTGCGAAGTCGGGCTGTCCGGTGATTGGGCAGAGCGCCGTGAATTCTGGGCAGTTGAAGCGCACCCAGTAGTCGTTTTCCGGGTGCTTGTTCTCGAATGTCTCGAGCACCTCCGGCGCATAGTCCTGCCGGTAGTCCGTCTTCTTGCCAAGGGCTTTGAGGCCCTCTTGTTTTCTGTCTTCCATAGGATAAGGTTAAAGTGAATAGTTAGCAAGCGAGCTTTTGAATTTTGATTAGCGGACGAAATTTTGAATTTATTTTGTTTCTTCGTTGAGCGGACGCGCCACGGCGCGTCCCTACATTTCGCCATGACAGCGTCCCGAAATTTTGAATTTATTCCTTTCGGCTTAGGTATCTTTTCAGTCCTTCGCGTCGGAGCTTGCACGAGGGGCAGTGTCCGCATCCGTCGCCCACGATGCCGTTGTAGCAGGTGAGGGTGCGGTGGCGAATGATGTCGAGCACGCCGAGCTCGTCGGCAAGAGCCCACGTCTGCGCCTTGTCGAGCCACATGAGCGGGGTGTGCAGGCGGAACTGCTCGTCCATGGCGAGATTGAGCGTCGTGTTGAGGCTCTTGATGAAGCCGTCGCGGCAGTCGGGATAGCCGCTGAAGTCGGCTTGTCCCACGCCCGTGATGATGTCGTAGATGCCATGGTTGCGTGCATAGATGGCAGCTATGGAGATGAAGAAGAGGTTGCGGCCGGGCACGAAGGTGGTGGGATAGGGCGTGCCTTCCTGCTTCTCCTCCTCGATGTCGAGGTTTGGGTTGGTGAGGCTGCACGAAGGGCTGAGCTGCGAGATGAAGCTGATGTCCATGCAGTCCCACTCGACGCCAGCCTCCTGGCAGAGCTGCCGGGCTATCTCGACTTCCTTTTCGTGTCTCTGCCCATAGCGGAAGCTGAGGGCGCGCACCTCGTCGAAGTGCTTCAATGCCCAGTAGAGGCAGGTGGTGGAGTCTTGTCCGCCGGAAAGAACTACGAGAGATTTCACGTTATTTACTTTATTTACGATTTGACAATTTACAATTTACTATTTATTTACGATTTGTTGTTATTTACGATTTTGGGAGATAGAAGAAGATAGAGGGAGATAGAAGACGATACCGCTTACAGCTAAAGCATTTGTCCTCTATCTTCGTCGCTGAAAGCGACATATCTTCTTCTATCTTCTTTTTTCTTCATTCTATTTCTCACCAATCGCCTTCTGGTATTCTTCCCAAAGGGCATCGGTGGTGTTCTGCGGCTTGTCGCCGAGGATGTGCTTCATGGCCTTGTCCCACGACCAGGGCTTGAGCTCAACGGCCGAGCGGTTGAACTTTCGCAGGAAGTCCTTGTCCTTGTTGAGCATGAGCCAATAGAGGAAATAGCCCGTCACGCGGTAGCCCTTGCGCCACGAGTCGCCACGGGTGCGGTCCTTGCCCTGAAAGTCTTGGTCGAAGCATCCGCAAGCCACGCGGACGGCATCGGCCAGTCCTTCGATGAAGAGCCAGTATTCGCTCTTCCCGTCATACTCGCCGCATCCTTCGGGCGAGAGCTGATAGGCGTGGGTCAGTTCGTGGTAGAGCACGCCGCGCGTCTCGTAGTCGAGTCGAAGGGTGTCGCTGCCGGCAAAGCAACGTTCTATCCAGTTTGTGCTGTAGCGGATGCCGACGTAGTCGCCAGCGCCGTATTTCTCACTGATGCCGTTGTAGTCCTTGATGGTGTAGACGATGCGTTTGAGGCGCGGCACGTTGGGGTCTTTGGGGCCCCAATAGAGGGTCTGAAGGACGCGGAGGGCATTCTCCTGGATGTAGGGTGCGGGATTGGGGATGATGCTGTGGTAGATTCTGGAGCCTTCGCTTGCGGGTGCTTCGTCGTGGAACTCCACGTCGCCCGGATTGTAGTTCTTCCACTTCTTCTCCACCTTGATGGGGGCGTGGTACTTGGTGTCCTTGTAGACGGCTTGCGCCTGAATGCCGAGGGCTATCGCTGCTGCGGCGACGAATGTGAATGTACGCTTCATATTAAAAGGTTAAAAGGTTAAAAGGTTAAAAAGTTAAAAGGTTTTGAGGTTATGGGGTTATGAGGTTATGGGGTTTTGAGGTTATGAGGTTATGGGGTTATGAGGTTATGGGGTTATGAGGTTATGGGGTTATGAGGTTATGGGGTTATGAGGTTATGGGGTTTGAGGTTATGAGGTTAAAAAGTTAAAGGGTTAAAAGGTGAAAATGTTATCAGGCGAGGTTTGCTTCGGGGGCGGCGGAGTTGCGTTCGGCGGCAAGGGCTTTTTCGTGGTCCTCGAGCTGCACGGAGAGTCGCGCTATCTGCATGAGGGTGTCGCTGAGCTGCTTGGAGAGTGTCTGCTGCTTGGCGGCGATGCTTTCCTGAATGTCGGGCACGGCCACGTTGCAATGCCCGTCTTCCGTGTCGAGGGCAATGAGGCGGCTGTTCAAATCCTCCACCTTGGCTTGGCAGAGCAGCAGGTCGGTGCTTATCTGCTTGAGCTTGCTGCGTATCTGGCTCCAGTCCTTTCCGTCGGCAAAGACTTCGTCGAGCTCGTTTTGCTGCACGGGCGGATGCTGAAGGTTGAAGGCATGCATCCAGAGGTCGAGCTTCTCGCCGAGCCCGCTGCGTTCGCCTTCGAGCTGGGCGATGTGGTTCTTGTAGTAGTCGTGCCTGCCCTGCATGATGTCGTCGGCGTGGCGAATGTCGCTCAGCCGCTCTCGTTCCTCGTCGAAGCGTTCGCGAGTGCCAACGACGTTTTGCAGCCGTTTCTGCAGGAGCGTCTTTGCGTCGCGTTCGGGAATCATGCGGTCGTAGGCCTTGAGGTTCTCGGCTTTGCGTCCCTCGATGTCTTCGGTGTGCTTCGTGACGGTGGCCGTGGTGCGCTGGAGCGAGCTGCGGAGGGCTGTCATGCCTTCGAGGTTGGCTTTTTCCACTTGGAGTGCTGCGCTTTCGGCGCTGATTTCCTTCTCCACGGCCTGCCAGTCGGCTATGAGCTTCTGCATCTTCTCGTAGAGTTGCTCGGGAGCTTTCTGCCAAATGGCGTACCAGTCCTTGAGCGTAATGCTTTGCTGCATGTTCTCATAGATGCGGGTGAACTGCTTTGATGTGCTTTCCAGTCGCAAACTCACTTGCTCTACTTCGCGGCTGAGCACTTGGCATCCCGTGTTTAGTTCGCCCAAACGGACGCCAAGCTCGCTCTTCTTCTGCTCTATCTTCTGCAGTTTTTCGCTGAGGCCTGCGATGCTGCTCTGATGGAAGGTGAATGTCTCGAGTTCCTTCTCGGCCGTCTCTGCATCTCGGCTGACGTTCTCGATGAACTGTCGCAGCATCGCGGTGCGGGCGTCGAGGTTGGTGCTCTCGGAGCATTCGGCGAAGGTGGAATCGAGGCTGGCATAGAGTTTCCACTCCTGCACGTCTTCGTTCTGACGGATGCGGATGGTGTTGAGGGCTTCTTCCTCTGCGCTCAAGGCGCCTTTTCTTGTGGCAAGCTCGACCCGCATCTCGGCAAGCTGCTGAGTGCCGGCGGTGGCTTCGGAGGCAAGGAGTTCGTAGTCCGTCTTCATCTGTCCGATGAGTTTACTCTGGTCGAGCATGGTGTCGCTGTGGTAGGGATGATGCGTAGCCCCGCAGACTGAGCAGGCCGTGCCTTCCCTCAAGTCTGCGCGAAGCTGTATGACATCCTGCCCTTTGCTCAGCAAGTAGGTGTATTCCTTTTCCTTGCATAGCCGATGGGCCTTTCCTACTTCCTCTTCGAGCTGTCGGACGCCGTCTTCGAGGTGTTGGATGTCGAGCCGCAGGGCCGTCACCTTTCGGCTTTTCTCCTCGATGCTTTCGTATCCTGTGCTGATGCGTTTCCAGAGAGAGAGTGCTGAGAGGAGCGTCTGCCGTCGGCCTTTGAGCATGAGGGCGCGCTCCTGGAGCATGAGGCCGTCTTGTCCCTGGATGTAGGAGCGGTGCATGGCAAGCTCGGCCTCCGTGCTTTCGGTCTGCTGCACGAGGTCCTGGAACTGGGCGAATGCTTTGCCCAGATGCTCGTTCTCTTCGTTCTGCCGCTTGATGGCCTGCATCCGCTTCTGCACAAGCTCGTTGCGGAGCTTGTCGGTCTCTTCCATGCTGCCCAATTGGACGAGGATTGCCTCGCCATGCCTTATCATGTTCTCGTGTATCTCCATGCTTTGCCTGCGGGAATTCAGGCGGTCGAGCTGTGACTGATGTGCCGCTACGCTCTTTTCCTTTTCGGCGATGAGCGAGGAGAGCGCGTCGGTCTCTTCTTTTACCTTGTTATAATAGTCATGGAGGAAGGCGGCTTCTATGTCGAGCACGTCGTTTGCGCCCGTAAGCCTGTAGGCTGAGCAGACGGGGTCGAAGGAGTCGGTGAGGCTCAGCGCGGCGTTCTTGTAGGCTTCGCGTGCCTGCTGCAGCCTTTTCTCTGCGTCGGTCACTTGCTGCCTGCCGCCTTCTGCCTCTCTCTCCAGCAGGCTCAGCCCGCGCTTGTCTTCGCCGAGCTGACGGGAGAGCACGGAGAGCTTCTGATAGATGCCGTGTATGCCCTCGAAGAGGTCGTAGCGTTCCAGCATGGCGGCTTCTCTCTCCATGGTCGCCTTCTGCTTGCCGAGCTCGAAGAGGCGGGTCTTCTCGCGCTGCAGGAGCATACTTGTCTCCTGATACCTGCGCAGCCAGAGGCTTTGTGCCTTGACGCGTTCCAGACTCTCCTCGAGCCCTCGCAGCTTTGTCTCTGCCAGACGCTTGGCATCCTTCACGTGCTCGAGCTGTGTGCTGTTGAGTATTCTCATTTCTTCTGTTCTTCTGTCTTTTTCTTGTTAACCATGAAGACCACTTCCATGCAGCGTTGCTGCTGGAAAGGCCTGCCGTTGGAGCCGATGCTTTCGGGGGGTGGTCGCAAGGACTGTACCGATGTCGGGAAACGTCGGCTCCTTTCTGTGCGGTGCAAAGGTACGAAAAGATGTGCGAAAAAGCAAATTTATTGCATTATTTCCGTCCGTCAATGCTTCCGCGGCGTGCCGTGCGAGGAAGATCGGCGCGCCGAGGTCTGCAGAACCCTGTAGGGTTTTGTTTGCAGGGTCATGACCATGCAATTGCAGCATCATGACCCTGCAATTGAATGGTCATGATGCTGCAATCAACACGGCACGCGGTGTTGTCAGTCGGAAAGTAGGACGACGCCGGAAAGGGCAGGCAAGCTGATGCGCAAGGGCTGGGCAGAAGTGATGCCGAGGCTCAGCTTGCGGCCGCTCAGGGCATCGGTCAGTCTCCGTCGCGCCCTTTCGCGGATGCCGGTATGCTCAAAGAAGTGGCGGGGGAGGGAGAGCGATATGTCCTCGTCCGAAGCAGAGAAGTTGCTGACAATGAGTGCGAACTTCCCTCCAGAGTGACGCACAAATGCGTACTGACGATGGAGGTGTGGGTTGACATACATCAGGTCGTAGAAGCCATCGCCACAGCATGGTTCCTGCTGCCGAAGCGCGAGGATGCGGCAATAGAGTTCCCTGAGCGCCGCCTCGCCGCTGCTCAGGAGCTTGCCGTCAAAGCGTCCGCCGTTCCTCCAGCGTCGGATGGTGGGGACAGACCAGTAGTCGAAGATGCTTGTACGCCCGTCCTGTCCGCTGAAACCCTCGGCGTCCATGCCCCGTTCGCCCAGCTCTTGTCCGAAGTAGAGCATGAAGGGAGAGGGCATGAGGCTGCTCACGAGTAGTGCCGGGACAGCCGCCTCGCCGCTACCAAGCAGGAAATTGCTTGCCAGACGCTGTTCGTCGTGGTTCTCAAGGAAGTTGAGCATCTGCCCTCGGATATCGTCCACTGCCTGCCAACAGCCTGTGATGCTCTGTGCCGACTGCCCCCTTGTCACGGCCAGGAGCGTGTCGTAGAGCCCCACCTTATCGTAGAGGTAGTCGAAATGGCCGCGCCGTATGTAGTCACGATAAAGGGCTGGATTATAGACTTCGGCAATGAAGATGATGCCCGGGAAGCGCTCCTTCACCTGTGGCAACGCCCACTCCCAGAACTCCACGGGCACCATTTCTGCCATATCGACACGGAATCCGTCGATGCCCTTCGCTGCCCAGTGGAGCAGAATGTGCAGCATCTTGTGCCATGTGGCAGGGGTGGGGGAGAAGTGACCCGTTCTTCCTCCCACGACATCGACGCCATAGTTCAGCTTAACGGTCTCGTACCAGTCGCATCGCCCCGGGCGTGGAGAGAAACAATCGTTGCCCGTGGCGCGTGCCGGAGCCTCGGTGTAGGTGCTGCAGGGCACGATGTCGTCGAGGCAAAGGCTTTGGCCGGGAAGGTAGTAGAAGTTGTTCTGCGGCGAGAAGGCACAGGACTTGTCGTCGTCCTCGCCAAGGTCGCGTACGTCGGAGGGCTTGGCAAGCGAGCGATACTGCCGTGATACATGGTTGGGCACGAAGTCGATGATGACTTTCAGGCCTGCCTTGTGCGTCCTCTCCACGAGCAGTTCGAACTCATGGACACGCCTCGATGGGTCGTGGGCAATGTCGGGATCGACATCATAGTAGTCTCTGATGGCATACGGGCTGCCGGCTTCGCCCTTCACCACATCGGGGTTGTCGATGGGAAGGCCCAGGGCGGAGTGGTCCGTCCGCGTGGCATGTGCTATGATGCCTGTGTACCATATATGCGTACAGCCAAGGCTTCGGATATTTTCCAATGCCTTGGCTGTGAAGTCCTGCATCGTTCCGCACCCATTCTGCTGCTTCGTGCCGAAGGGGACAAGGCCCTTCCTGTCGTTGCCAAAGAGCCGGGTGAAGACTTGATAGACGGTTGGGGACAATTTGCTATACGTCAATTTGCTATATACTATATATATAATGTAGGAATGGCAAAGGCTGAGTGGTCAAAAAGGCTGTCGTGGCTCGTCAACCTTTAGCCTTTCAACTTTTAACGTTTTAACGTTTTAACCTTTTCACCTTTTAACCTTTTCACCTCAGATGCCTTGGATTGTGATGCCTTCCAAGCCCTTTGCGATCTTAACTATCATGCCTTGCAGTGCTTTGCCTGGGCCGCATTCGGTGAAATCCGTGGCTCCGACGGCAATCATGTTCTGCACTTCTGCCGTCCAGCGCACGCTTGCCGTGAGCTGACTGATGAGGTTTTGCTTTATCTCGGCAGCATCTGTGTGTGCTTTTCCATCGACGTTCTGATAGACAGGGCATACGGGTGTGTGGAACTCCGTCTGCTCTATGGCTGCCTGAAGCTCGTCCTTGGCCGGCTGCATGAGTGGGCTGTGGAACGCACCGCCTACGGGTAGTACCAGAGCGCGCTTGGCTCCGGCTTCTTTCAGCCTTTCGCAAGCGGCATTAACCCCTTCCATGCTGCCGCTGATGACCAGCTGTCCGGGGCAATTGTAGTTGGCTGGCACGACAACTCCCTTTCCTTCTTCGCTCACCTGCTTGCACACTTGCTCCACGGCTTCGTCGGGCAGGCCGATGATGGCTGCCATTGTGCCGGGAACGGCCTCGCATGCTTTCTGCATGGCAAGGGCTCGGGCGTGGACAAGGCGCAGCCCATCCTCGAAGGAGAGTGCTCCAGCTGCCACAAGTGCGCTGAATTCGCCCAGGCTGTGACCGCCCACCATGTCGGGACGGAACGCCTCGCCCATGCAGAGGGCGGTGCATACGCTGTGAAGGAAGACGGCTGGCTGTGTCACCTTCGTTTGCTTCAGCTCGTCGGCGTCGCCCTCGAACATAATATCGGTGATGCGAAAACCGAGAATATCGTTTGCTTTTTCAAAAAGTTCCTTTGCCTTCGGGTTGGTGTCGTAGAGTTCTTTGCCCATACCCGTGAACTGTGCTCCCTGACCGGGAAATACAAATGCTTTCATTGTCCTTTTGTTGTTTATGTTATCTTAGCGCGTGCAAAGGTACGACAAAAAGTTGAAACGCGGAAAGGATAAAGGGCTAAAGTTGTAATTTTAGCCCTTTGTCCCTTCGTTCCTCAGCTCTGATGCCGTCAGGCTGACGGATTTGTGTCCAACTTCCTCTGCTCCGACTCTCGGAAGCGTCGGCTCCTGACTCTCAACTTCCCATTATTAACTTTTAACTCTTAATTCTTAACTTTTAACTTCTTGGAAGCCTTGCCGTCGGGAGAGCGAAAGATGTAGATGCCTTGCGGAAGGCTGTTCCCTTCCGTCGGGAAAAGCCTTCCGTTCAGGTCGTAAAGGCGCAGGGCTCCGTCCGTAACCCTGTGCTCTGTTTCAGGAATCGCCTTGACCGACGTCCCATCGTCATCGAGATCCTCGAGGATGAACTCGCCCGGTTCCGTCTTGTCGGCATAGATGTAGCTGCCCACGGCGTGCGAGTCGAAGCCCACCAGCCGGCTGTTCTGCCAGGCACAGCGCAGGTTGGCATTGCCTTCCTCCAGCCTTTCCACCTGTATGTAGCCGTTCTTGTCGGCAGGAACGGCAGTCTGCGAGACGATGCGCCAAGCAGCATTCGGGTCGCAAGCGAGGTAGTGTCCGTCGGCTTTCACCTTGTAGAAGGCCGTGAAGCCTTGTGCCCTCTCGAAGGAGAAAATGAAGGTTGGGTCGCTCTCGTCGAACTCTCCGAGGCAGAAGTGGCCTTCGTTCTGGTTTATCTCATAGCGCAGGCAGAGCCCGGACTGCTTGTCGCGGATGCGATAGCGGTGGCCTTGCTGTATAGGCGTGATGTTCCACCATCCGCGAGGCACGATGTCTTCGGCCTCGATGCCTATCTCGGCGGCTGAGGCGTAGGCCTTGTTATCGACCACGGTGCGCACGAGTAGCTTCATGTACCTTGCCTCGGGCTTGGAGGGAATGGCGATGGTCTGCTTGTCGGACGTGTTGCTGAGCGTACCGCTGGCGGCCGGCTTGCCCCAGACGTAAGGGTTTTTGGTGAAATAGACCTCGTAGCGAAGCACACGGCCGTTGGAGCCGTCCTTGCGACCCGTGTAGGTGAACGCGCTGACGCGGTAGGTTTGCTTCATATCGACCACGATTTCGTGCGGACATTCAGGGGGCGTGCCCGAATAGCGTGTGTGCCAGATGGTGTTATCGTCGTCGTCGATGGCATAGACGGCCAGCTCGTTGCCTCCCTGCTCGCTGTCGAAACTGTAGATGCTCCATTCCTTCTTGTTGATGAAAAGGCCGTATGTCTTCTCAGTCACAAGGCTTTGAGCCAAACCCTCAGCCACGGCGTACGCCCGGACGTTGCCTCCCCGACGCATGTCGATGGGCTGGTCGTAGGGGACGAAGTCGCTTCCGTCTATACTATAATATAATGTAGCGCCTTGGTCAGAAGAGAGAATGACGAAGCCCTTGCCGTCGTCGCTGAAACGCACGGGCTCGCAGACAGGCAGGCCGAGGCATCCCCTCTGGGAAAGCACGCTGTCAGACTGAACTTGGTCGAGGGGTAGAATCATGAAGCTGAAGGGTGTCTGCCGGAGCTTCCTTTCGTATTTGTCGAGAACGTCGGGTCCGCAGCTTGCATTGCCCAAGGCTCTGTTCCATGCATCAAGGGAGATGACGGTGTTGCGCTGGAAGGTTACTTCATAAGGATGCCCCTTTCTGTCGTTCCGGCTCGTGTAGATATCCTCGGCACGCCAGTGGCCTACGGTCGTAGCCATGCCCTGTGGCGCAGCAAAGAGCAGGCCCTTACCGGCATCGTTGCTGACGGCGAGCCAGCTAACCTCCTCCTTGTTGCCCGTTTCCTGCGGACGGATATGGTTGGTCCACTGCTCGGTTACGGTGCTATGCCAAATGCCTTGGTGGGCAGCATAACAGCGGTCCGAGTAACTATCGAACGGGCCTCGGCCAAGCCAGGCGATGTTTTCTGCCGAAGAGGGCATTTCGAGTCGGAAGCCAAGCTTGGGCAGGACGGCGCCCTCGGCGTTGGGTGTGGTGACGGTACTAACGCTGATGGTGCCGTCGGGGAAGACGCGGAACTGTTTCTGGACGTTGAATTCGAGGGCCGACGTGCTGGATTTGTAGACATCTGTAATGCTGAGTTGCACCCAACGGTGTGCCGTGTCCTGCTCCACCTCCCACGTTCCTGCGGTCATCGTGAGCGATCGGATGCCCAACGCTTCCCAGTTGCTCTCCTGAGTCTTGTCGTTGTCGGTGGGAGCGCGGAAGGTATTCAGCTTGAGGGGCTGGCTGATGAGCAACGTACCGCCAAGGATGTAGCGCGAAAGGGTGCCGCCCGAGAAGGTAATGCTGAAGTCTTTTCCCTTGACGGAACGGGTGTTGCCTGTGCCGGAAAGTGCGAGTGTGTCCGTCCCTTCGTAGCGATATGGCTGCCGGGCCGTAGGATTGCGGAGGATGGCTTCGGATGCTGCCACTTCATAGCCTGCCTCGGCCCACGGCGTGGCTTCCCGTTGTGTCGTAGAGAAACGTATCGTGTAGCGATGGGCTGGGTCGAAGTCGATGCCATCGAAGGGGATGGTGACCGTAGTGCTGTCCCATGGTGCGAGGTCAAGCCCGTCGATATTGCCATCGGCCACGGCGATGCCGTCCTCAAGGACCGTCCATTTGGTGTCAAACCCTTCGAGACGAGTCTGCTGAAGCTTGTTCTTGACGCGGAACGTGCCAGCCTCTGTGTCGATGGGGAGCACGTCGATGGGCTGATAGACGCCTTTCATGTTCAGACTCTTGGCTGTGGGTGTTCCGTCGGGAAGCACTACGCCATTGCAACAAAAGTTGCCGTCGTTGGGATAATCGCCGAAGTCTCCGCCGTAAGCCCAGTAGCTTTGGCTCGCTTTCCCTGGTACGGGCATCCGCAAACCCTGGTCTTTCCAGTCCCAAACGAACTCGCCTGCCATGGCGGGATAAGGTTCGTAGATGTCGCGATAGTAGTCGATTTCGTTGCCCATGGCGTTGCCCATGGCATGAGTATTCTCGCATTGAATGTGCGGACGGGCTGAGGTGGCGTCCTTACGGCTCTTGGCTGTGGAGAGCATATTAGCGTAGCTCCCGTACATTGTGCTGCTGATGTCGCTCCACTGGCTGTTGCCTTCGTAGTGCGTGACACGGCTTGTGTCCAAGGCCTTGATTGCCTTCATGACGCTCTCGAAGTTGTTGCCGCCTCCACTCTCGTTGCCTGCGCTCCAACAGAAGATGGATGGATGGTTGCGAAGCGTGCGTACATGCCGTTCGTTGCGTTCCACCATTGGCTTTCGGAAGAGCTCTACGCTCGACAACCCTGTGTTGCCGTGGCACTCGACGTCTGCCTCGGCAAGAACATAGAGGCCGTATTGGTCGCAAAGTTCATAGAAGTATGGGTTGTTAGGGTAGTGGCTTGTGCGGACGGCGTTGACGTTGAGGCGCTTCATGGTGAGCACATCTTGGAGCATCTCTTCGCGGCTGACGGTCCGACCTGTTTCCTGGCTGAAGTCGTGGCGGTCGACGCCGTGGACCACGAGGCGCTTTCCGTTGATGAGCAACGCACCGTCCCGGCGGATGCTCACCGTTCGGAAGCCTATCTTGCAAGAGCGCATGTCGACCAACTGGCTGTCGGGAGTGAGCAAACGGAGCGTCAGGTCGTAGAGTTTGGGGTGCTCTGCGCTCCATGGCTCTATGCCATGTGCCGAGATGGTCTGCGTGGTGGACGTGGCTGTGGTGAGCGTCCGCCAGTATTCTTTCACGACGTTCGCGCCGTCGCTGATGACGGTTTGCAGCTTCATCCCCTTGGTTGAGCCGCCGGAGAGCGTGACCTGAAGCTTGCCTTGGGCCGACGTTCCTGCCGAGGAGAGCGAGGTTGTCTGGAAGAAGAAGTCGGCGATGTGCTGCTCAGGCGCTGACCATAAGTACACATCACGCGTGATGCCTGTCAGACGCCAGTAGTCCTGACACTCGAGAAACGAACCGCTCGTGAACCGGAAGACCTGGACGGAGACGTTGTTCTCGCCTTGGCGGACGCAGTTCGTCACGTCGAAATCGCTCGGCAAGTACGAGTCTTCTGCATAGCCGACGAACTGTCCGTTCACCCAAACGTAGTAGCCATGTCCGGCTCCATTGAGGCGGAGGAAGGTCTTACGGCCTGTCCATCCGTCGGGCAGGGTGAACGTGCGTCGGTAGCAGCCCACGGGGTTCTTCATCTGCTCGTTGTAGGTGTAGTTGCTCGGGCGCGTGGCCATCACCGAGTAGTCGGCGGTGTAGGTGAAGGGATAGCGTGTGTTGATGTAGAGAGGCTTGTCCCAGTTCTTGCCGTGGCGAATGCCGTAAATCTGCCAGGGCATGGGCACTGTGATGTCATCCCACGCCGAGGCGTCGAAGCCGTCGGCATAGAAGCCGGTCGGCACCTTCGACGGCAGGGCGCTCCAACGGAACTTCCATGTGCCGTCGAGGTCGAGAAACCACGGCGACCTGCTCATGTCGAGCGAACGGGCCGCTTCTTCGTTGTCGTAAGGGATGCCCAGGTCGTGGCTCTCCATGCGGTTCAGGCTTGTCACACTCACGTCGTCCCACTCCGTCATGGACTGAGGGAGGGCGACAAACGTGCTCAGAAAAAGGGAAAGCAAAAGGGAGATGTACTTCTTCATCTGTACGGGAATGATGGATTTGACTTCTTGTTTCGTGAAAAAGGGCACAGGGTTATGTTTGACCCATGCGCATGGGTCGATGGTTCCATGCGCATGGGTCAATCGTTCCATGCGCATGGGTCAAACACAACCCCTGTGCCGCGATGAGGCTGAGAGGGTGCCGGAGGTGGCATCATAGGGCATCGTCGCTCAGGGAATAGGGTTTTCCGGTGGTGATGCACCGACGCTTGTTGGGCGAACTGCTCATTTCGAACTCCAGGGTGCCGCCTGCCATGATGTCGGCATGGGTGATGTAGAGTTTGTCGTAGGGCTTGCCGTTGAGCCGCACAGCCTTGACGTATCGCTTCTTGTCGCTGACGCCTGTTGCCTTGATATGCAGGGTCTTGCCGCCCGGCAGGGACAGGCGGCAGGAGGGAACGTAAGGCGCTCCGAGCACATACTGGTCGCTGCCCGGGCAGACGGGGTAGAAGCCCATGGCGGTGAAGATGTACCATGCCGACATCTGTCCGCAGTCGTCGTTGCCATGCAGGCCGTCGATGTTGTTCCGATACATGCGGTTCATGATTTCGCGCAGCCAGTACTGAGCCTTCCAGGGCTGCGAGGTCCAGGCGTAGAGGTAGGGGATGTGGTGGCTCGGCTCGTTGCCGTGGACGTAGCCACCAAGCAGGCATTCCTCCTCGATGTCCTCGTTGTCGGCATAATACTTCTTGTCGAGCGGCGTGGCAAAAAGGTCGTCCAGACGCTCGATGAACTTCTTGTCGCCGCCGAAGCACTCGATCATGCCCTTCACGTCGTGCGGAACATGGAAGGAATAATTGGCAGAATTGCCCTCGATGAAGCCTTCTCCGTAGGTCTGCAAAGGCGAGAAGTCCTTCTTCCAAGAGCCGTCCTTGTACTTAGGGCAAGCCAGACCGATGGCCGGATTGAAGACATTGCGGTAGTAGAGGGCACGCTTGCGGAAGGTCTCGGCCGTCTCGCGGTCGCCTGCATCGAGGGCTGCGCGGTAGATTGTCCAGTCGTCGTAGGCATATTCCAGAGTGTTCGATGCGCTCGTCCCGCAGCGGTCGTAGGGAACATAGCCGTATTTGATATAATCCGTCAAGCCTTCCATCCACTTGGAATTGGCAGTGGCTTTCATGGCCTCAAGCATAGCCTTCTTATCCTTCACCCCAAGTTTTTTAGCCACGTCGGAGAGGACGCTCACGGCGTGGTATCCGCTCATGCACCACCCTTCGTTGGCCATCAGATACCACACGGGCAGGATGTGGAGGGCACTCTGCTGCTGGATGCGGATCATGCTCTCCGCCATGTCGCGCCCTTGCTTGGGCTTGATGAGGTTGAGCAATGGATGCTCAGCCCTGTAGGTGTCCCAGAGGGAGAAGACGGTGTAGTTGGTGAAACCGTCGGCCTCGTGGATTTCCATGTCGTTGCCTCTGTACTTGCCGTCCACGTCCATATAGACCGAGGGGTTTATCATGGTGTGATAGAGCGAAGTATAGAAGAGGGCTTTCTGGTCGGGAGTGCCCTCTATCTCTATTCCCTTCAGCTCCTTCGTCCACTCTGCTGTGGCTCTTTCCCTCAGTTGCTCGAAGGATAAGCCAGCAGCCTCAGCGCGCAGATTGGCAAGGGCTCCGCTCTGACTGACTGCCGAGAGCGCCACCTTGACGGTGAGTTGTCGGCTCTGGGGCAGTTTGAATAGGAAATAAGCCGACATCTCTCGGCCTGCCATGTCGGGGAAATTGTGGTGAATGTCATTTTTCCTCCAGAAGCCACTGTACTTCATTCGCTGCTCGTCCGTGTAGCCATAGTTCTGGATGGGTGCAGAGAGTGCGATGGCAAAGTAGGTGTAGTTCTGCCTCGCCCAACCGTTTGTGATGCGATAACCAGTGAGGAGAGTGTCGTTTTCCACGCGGAGGTAGGTCCAAAGCGTCTTCCCTTCGTAGTTGTAAATGCCGTGGCCAAGGTCGAGAATGAATTGCCCGTCGGCAGAAGGGAACGTGTAGCGATGGACTCCGACGCGCTGTGTCGCCGTGAGTTGTGCAAGGATGTTGTAGTCATCCAGTTTCACTTCGTAGTAACCCGGTGTGCATCGCTCCGAATCGTGTGAGAATCTGCTCCGATATCCGTTCTCCGGCGCGTCGGCCGTACCGGGGTTGGTCTGGATCTTCCCTGTGGTTGGCATGATAAGGATGTCGCCCAAGTCGCTGTGACCTGTGCCTGAGAGGTGGGTATGGCTGAAGCCTACGATGGTATTGTCGCGGTGTTGATAGCCGGCACAGTACTCGTAGACCTTCCCCTGGTACTTGCCTTCCACGTTGTGAGGAATGGTGTCTGTCTCCGGACTCAGCTGCACGATGCCGAACGGGGCGCAGGCTCCGGGGAAGGTATGCCCCATCCCATTGGTGCCGATGATGGGGTTGACGTAGGAAATGATGCTCGGCGTGGTCTGTGATTCGCTTCCAAACGTCGTGAGGGACGAAAGGATGAGGGAAATGACTAATGGAAATGTACGCATATTCATGAGGCAAAAGTAGTTGAATGAAAGCAAAAAGGCGGACGCACCAAGCTGTCTGCTTGTGCCATCCGCCTTGTCTTATTTTCTCATCTCTGGTTTTCTACACCGTCGTTCACGCTTTTGCCACGGCCTCCAGGAAGTCCTTGCAGGGCTTAAAGTAGGGGATGTCGTGTGCAGGAATGACGAGTGTTGTGTTCTTTGAAATGTTCCTGGCTGTTTTCTGTGCACGGTGTTTGAGTGTCCATGTGCCCCATCCGCGGATATAGACGTTCTCTTTGCCGATAAGTGCTTCCTTCAACGTGTCAATAACACCTTCCACAGCTGCCATCGCTGTGGGCTGGTCGATGCCTGTCTTCTCGGCAACGGCCTTAACGAGTTCAATCTTTGTCATAATTGTGTGTGATTTATGTGTTTGTCCTTAACGTTCTTGAAAAGTGATGCAAAGATACAAAAAAAAAGGAAAAGGTAAAAGTTAAATGTAAAAAATTAAGTGAAAAGTTTCAGGTTTTTGCTTTTTTAGTATAAAACTGAGGGGATTGGAAGGGATTCCCGAGGGAAGTTTATGTACGAAACATGATTTTCCCGAGGAAGGCTTTGCCCGCTTTCCCGCATTTAACTTTTAGTTTTTTACCCCTAATTTGAGTTTTGCGAGTTCCATCCGAAAAGTCCTGCCCTGTTTTTTCTGTAAACTCCCCATGCGGGGTTTGAAATCTCAGCATGCGGCGATTGTAAACACAGCACGCGGCGATTGTAAACTCCCCACGTTGAAATCTGACACAACGGACATGAACCGTTTCGTCGCTCCTTCCCGTCTCTTTCTTTTCTCTTCGTTAATTTTTAATTTTTAATTTTCAACTTTTAACCTTTAATTCTTTTGTATCCCCATTCTTCGAGCACCTCTCCCCAATGCTCATTCACCAGACGGACGGTTCGCGGGTCGTACTGATACCTGTTCTTCTTGTAGCCTTTCTTGCTTTCGATGTACTTCTTGATGGCGGGTTTTGCCTCTTCCCAGCCAGGGATGCCGAGCTTTCGGTAGATGTCTTCGGTGATGGCGAGTGCGTTTTGCTCTACGTCCTCGAAGCGTACCTCGTAGAGCGCCCCTTCCGCAAGGCATTGTTTCTGTTCCTTGTAGGCATGATAAAGCTCCATGTAGCCTCGCAGGATGTTCTGTTCCATCTCTTCGTCCGTGATGGAATGGAGCTCGAGGGGCTTGATGGTGTTGATGTAGAAGGAGCGTGTGCTCTCGAAGACGGTGTAGGGATTGCGAATAATATATATGTATCGCGCGCGAGGGAAGAGGTCGTGGAGCGCTTTGATGCGCCCTGTGTGCGGAGGGTTCTTGCTCAGATACTGCGAGCCGCCCGTGTTCCATAGGCTTATCTTGACGAGCTTCTCGAACGTAGCCTTGAATTCCTGCAGTTCGGGCTCGCTGATGTCGCGGAAGGTAAGGAATCGGTCCTGAAATTCCTGCATCCTTTCGGGCAGGAACCAGAAGTTGTAGTAGTTGCAGGCCGTCATGTTGGAGAGCGCGAACTCTTCCTCTTGTGGGAGGTCGGGAGCGAGTTCCATGTTGTCAGTAGGGCGATGTGAGGGCATGAAGAGCTTCATGCAGGGCTTGAAGAAGCCTTGCAGCGCCATGATGTAGTGCGGGAAGACGGTCTGGTAAGTGGTCGTGTAGCCGAAGTGCTTGTCCTGTGCGAAGATATTGTGGACGAATGTCGTGCCGCTCCGCCAGTGTCCGAGGATGAAGAGCGGGTCGTTCTCCAGCGGAGCGTCGGCAAGTTGTTCTCGATATTTCTTTTCCTGCAGGGAGGCAAACGGGCTGAGAAGGCGGCAAATGCCTTTCGTCAGGAAATAATTCATCCGCTTGTTCCGGGCAATGTGCTGCCCTTCGGTCACTTTCCTAAAGGTCTTCCAGTCGGCACCGACAAGCGTGTTGACAGGAAGCTGGTTGAAGTTGAACAAACCCATGTTGATTTCGTTATGTTAAAATGAAAAATGAAGAAATGAAAGAATGAAATGATGAAGGCTGAGATTATTTTCTCATTTCCTTATTTTCTCATTTCTTCATTTCTTAATCTTTACTTCTATTCCCTGACGGCTGAGTTCCTTGACGGCTATCTCTATGGCTTCGTAGTGCTCGGGGAGGATTCCGAGGCGCGGAAGGTCGAGCGTTGGGAGGTCGTCGGCCGTTAGTTCTGCTTCGGCAAGGGGCTTCTCTATCATGCCCACGGCACAGGTATTGTTCGTAATGGGGTCGATGAGGATGAATGCACCCGTTGCCTTGTTCTGCTTATAGGCGTCGAAGAAGAGCGTCTTGGCAGTGGTTATCTGCACTTGACCGATTTCGTTGAGCTTGAAAGCCTTGCCCTCGAGGTGTTCCATCGTGTTGACGTCGATGCGATAGTCAATGGCGTTGATGGTGGCACGGGTAGTGTTTGTGCCGGCCTTCAGGAAGAATTGCTTGTGTAGGTTCATGGGTTCTTCGTCCATCCATACGAGCTTTGACTGCAAATGCCGTCCGACGAAGGGCAGATCGTCGGGCCGTACGAGCATTTCGCCTCGGGAGATGTCTATCTCGTCCTCAAGCGTTATGGTGATACTTTGCGGGCAAAAGGCATAATCCAGCTCGCCGTCATAGGTGACGATGCTCTTCACATGGCTTGTTTTCCTGCTGGGCAAAGCCATTATCTCGTCGCCCTTGCGGATGACGCCGCTTGCCACTTTGCCACAGAAGCCACGGAAATCGAGGTCGGGACGCAGGACGTATTGCACGGGGAAACGGAAGTTCTTCATGTTACGGTCTTGGTCGATGGGCACAGTCTCGAGGTATTCCAGCAGAGACGTTCCCTCGTACCAGGGTGTGCGCTGGCTCTTCTCTACGACATTGTCGCCCTCTTTGGCTGAAATGGGGAAGCATGTGACGTCCTCTATGCCGAGCTTGCTGGTGAGAGCGAGGTAGTCGTCCTTGATTTTGTCGAAGACTTCCTGCGAGAAGTCCACGAGGTCCATCTTGTTGATGGCAAGGGCGATGTGCTTAATGCCGAGCAGCGAGACGAGAAAGGTGTGGCGTCTGGTCTGAGTGATAACGCCGTTGCGTGCGTCGATGAGTATGATTGCGAGGTTGGCCGTGGAGCCACCCGTTATCATGTTGCGGGTATATTGCTCGTGACCCGGTGTGTCTGCGATGATGAACTTGCGCTGATTGGTGGAGAAGTAGCGGTATGCCACGTCAATGGTGATGCCTTCCTCTCGCTCGGCCTTGAGTCCGTCGAGCAGGAGCGCATAGTCTATCTCGCCGGCGCCTGCGTTTCCCAGACGCATCGAGTCGCGTTGGAGCGCCTGAAGCTGGTCTTCGTAGAGTTTCTTGCTGTCGAAAAGCAGGCGACCTATGAGGGTTGACTTGCCATCGTCCACGCTTCCGGCAGTGAGGAGCCTTAGGAGCGACTTCTGCTCGTCTGCATCGAGATAGGCTTTTATGTTTAATTGTTTTTCTTCCATTATTCTTTCTTCGTTATTACGATGTTGCGTTATAACGTTATTGTTTCGTAACGACATTCCTTTAGAAGTAGCCTTCGCGTTTCTTCTGCTCCATCGATGCCTCTTGGTCAAAGTCGATGACGCGGGTGGTGCGTTCGCTCTTTGTGGTCGTCATCATTTCTTCCACGATTTCCTCAATGGTTGTAGCGTTCGACTCCACGGCGCCTGTCAGCGGCCAGCAGCCGAGTGTGCGGAAGCGGACCATGCGCATGTGGATTTTCGGCACGAGTTCCTTGGGCAAACGGTCGTCGTCGGCCATGATGAGGTTGCCGTCTATCTCCACGCACGGACGTTCCTTGGCGAAGTAGAGGGGCACGATGGGGATGTTCTCGAGGCGGATGTACTGCCAGATGTCCAGTTCTGTCCAGTTGGAAAGGGGAAAGACGCGGATGCTCTCGCCCTTGTGTATGCGGCTGTTGTAAATGTCCCAAAGCTCGGGACGCTGGTTCTTGGGGTCCCATTGCTGGAACTGATCGCGGAAGCTGAAGATGCGTTCCTTGGCTCGGGACTTTTCTTCGTCGCGTCGAGCCCCGCCGAAAGCGGCGTCGAACTTGTACTTGTTCAGCGCGTCGAGCAGGGCTTTCGTCTTCATCAGGTCGGTGTGTACCTTACTGCCGTGGGTGAAGGGCCCTACGCCTGCGCGGAAGGCTTCCATGTTGCTCTCCACGATGAGGTTCCATCCGTGCTCCTTGGCGTAGCGGTCGCGGAACTCTATCATCTCGCGGAACTTCCATTTCGAATCGATGTGCATGAGTGGGAAGGGAACCTTGCCGGGTGCGAAGGCTTTCTCCGCGAGGCGGACCATCACGGAGCTGTCCTTTCCGATGCTATAGAGCATGACTGGATTCTCGAACTCTGCTGCCACCTCGCGGATGATGTGAATGCTCTCGGCTTCAAGCTCCTGCAAGTGGCTCAAACGATATTCTGGCATTAGCTGTTTCTTTAATTTTGCGTGCAAAGGTACGAAAAAGTACGCAAAGCGCCAAGGAATTAGCTTTTTTTGTGATTACACGGCTTCTCCCCGAGGGGGATAGAGGGAAATGCCATAGATAGGAGAAGCGCCCTGACTTCCGCTTGGGGAGACAGGGCGCTTCGTGCCGGATGATGCT
>CAMVDV010000010.1 GCA_947166305.1 uncultured Prevotellaceae bacterium
AGTAGAATTATCAAACAAGAACAAACTCGTAATGAACTATTTCGACAAGCGTGCTGAGGTGTACGGACTCCGAGAGACAAAAGGTGTCTTTCTGTTCCAGTGCTCATTTGATGATGATAATGAAGACGAAGATCTGCAACTCTCAGATGTTGCAACTATGGCAGAAGAACTTGCCGAGAAGTTGCAAGATGAAAGTCTCGATGTTAGAAAAGAACTCTTCTTCGACCCAGAACTCGGTTTCAATCACAACCTAGGCGGAGTGAGGACATCTGCATCTCGTGAGAAGACTACAGAGAAGGTTAATGCTATTACCAAGGGCGTTATAGAATTTCATTTCATCTCTCATCGAAGGCTTTGGTTTCAAACGCCAGGTGTAGACAAGCTTTACATGCTAAATGCACCTAATGAATATAAGTATGATATAGAGGACTCGGTTAAAATGAATCCCTACTGCAAAATCGCTAGCGAGTTGAAAAAGGCCGCTAAGGAGTGGAGAGAGATGGATGAAATGTATCAACGGTTAAAAGCAGCATAACATGGAAGGCAATAGTTATTTCAGTCTCGAAACATTACCTGCTTGTCTGACTATGATAGGCGATAAGATTAATCTATTACGTTGCTCAAAAATACGTGCTCTAGTCAATGCTAAGTTACGCAACTATGAGATAGGAGATGTGTGTGTTCAGTTCGATGTAGATGAATATGATCAGATAGTCGCTTCCTTTTTCAATGATAAAGAACCAGTGGGTGACACTTTAGTTATCAGGTCTACTACTCAGAACGAATTGATAGAGATAATAAACAACGTATATAAAAAATCCTTCAATAAAAAAGAAAAGACAATGAAAAAGAAAATCTCTGAGATCAAGAAAGTGACAAGTGTGAATCAAACAGATTCATTCAAAGTGGAAGTGCTAAGGGAATACATCCTTCAGCATTTAAGAGGAGCAGGACTTCTGTATGAAGCTGACAAGATGGGGGGACTAAACGTGTCAAACTTATGTAGTTCTGCTACGGCTGGTGCAGTCTTAAACATCAGTTTTGATGACGCTGCATTTACTCTCCACGTCGCAAGTGGCGATTCTATTAAGTGTAATGTAGTTGGTCTAAATGACCAGGATTTGTGTAAGAAGGTGGAGAGCAGGCTTCAGACTGCAATGGTGTGGTATAAAGAGTCTTCTTCTATAGATGCAGCAAGCAATCAGACTCTCAAAGAAGAAATTGTTGCAAAAGAGACTACACCGTCGAAGAAATCAAAGCAAAGAAGTTTAACTGCAAATGAAGAAGTTCTTCGCAATGAAACTAAAGACTCACAAGAACGAAATATGGATGCTGAAGCTGTCGCTCTGAAGGATAAGAGTCCGAACGCACTGTGTAAGTACAATGAATCTGTGGAACAGGACGTCAATGGCCTTGAGAACGAACTAAAGAATCTAAGTAAACGAGCATATGGACAACGTATACGCGGTTATCTATTGAAAAAGGCACGAACTTCAGGTGTTTGTGTCGAAGATACCAGCACGGAGTGGTTGGTTTCGCTCTTAGATGCGAAAAAGAAGGAACTACTTTGTTTTCTCTATGATTACCATGGACACGAGTTGCCACCCTTTCTCACAACTATGCAAGCAGTAATGGGGAATTAGAGAAGATAGCAATGAGAGACTAATCTAGCATTTCGTTTTATCTGTAAGGTCTTTTTGAGGAACTCTTTTAGCACAACAGTAGATGTGCGAAAAAGAGTTCCTCCGGGGACACTACGCTCTAAAAAATAAAAACAATGAGAAAAATAACGATTAATGTGTTTTCCGCTTTTGCCGGATTTGACACCCAGTTCATGGCCCTCAAGAGGTACGAAAAAGTTTTCAATGCTAATAATGCTAACGGGGTCAAAATTAAGTTTAAATTAGTCGGCTGGTGTGAGATTGATCCCTTTGCAATCTCTAGCCATGACAAACTGTTCCCCCATGTCAAGAAGTTGGCCGTTTATGACAGAAAAAACAATAAAATGGTGGGGTACCACTACCCTGATATCACAAAAATCAATTGGAGCCTTGTTCCTGACTTCGACATAATAATATATTCATCTTGCTGTCAGAGTATAACTAGGGCTGGTGCTCAGAGGGGTATGACTGAAGGCTCAGGAACACCATCGTCTCTTATCTGGTACATTCGTGATGCGATAAGAATCAAGAAACCGAAGGTCTGTATTCTTGAGAACGTTCCTGCGCTTCTGGAGAACAAGTTTGCTGGTCAGTTTGAGAAGTGGACTGATACAGTCGAAGAGTTAGGCTATCGTAACACTTGGTCGACACTCTGTGCTGCCAATTACGGCATCCCCCAGAACCGGAATCGCGTGTTCTTAGTGTCACTACGGGAAGATCTTGACAAAAGGGTCTGTTTCCCTACACCCATTGGTTGTAAAGTCTCAGCCGAGCAACTTTTAGAAAATGCAGTAGATGAAAAGTACTACTTCTCTCAGGAAGAGACAATGAAGTTCTTGCTCGACATTAACGACAAAACTCCCAAAACTAGTATCTATCCCAGTATTACTGGCATGGGGCGTCTGGTAAAGAAATTCATAACCCCATCTTGTCAAGGTTACCCCATTCACGTCAGCCCGACTTTAGTGGCAGACAAAAATTACATGAAAGGTAATTATAAAAAAATGCTTTCTTCTACACATTTCCCGCGTCCTGGAGTATTAGAAGTATGGAAGCAGAGCAATACCATAAAGATGTCATATACAGATGTCATCAGAAGTGCTTCTAACAATGAAGAGCGAAAGTTTAATATAATGAATGCGAGTATGAAGGATCTCGTATATCAGATAAGAAATCTTGGGCCTAATGAGTATTTCCGACTCCGTTTGATGACTCCACGTGAATGGTTCAGGTTGATGGGTGTTGCCGAAAACGATATCGACACATTGTGTAAGTCAGACATACCTATTGGGCAGTTATACAAACAGGCAGGCAATGCTATCGTAGTTGACGTGCTTTTTAACTTATTCGGCAGTCTCTTTGATGACATTTCTAAATGGTGGTGGGAAACTAATGAGTCTGACAGCATTTAGATGAGAAATGTTTCTGGTATAATTTGAAATTCAAAAAATAACAGGACTATGAAAGAGAATGAAGAACTGATTCTGATAAAGGAGAGTCATCTTGCCAGCATCATCGGCAAGGTACATGAATTGGAACAGGAAGTACGTACACTACGCAGCAAGCATCAAACAGCCAAAAAGGTTCTCACGAATGATGACATGCGAGAACTGCTCCATGTCAACAACAAACTTTTAAAAAAGTATCGTGACAGCGGGCTGTTGGACTACTCCTGTGCGGGTGGGAAGTATTGGTACACTCTGGAAGATGTGCGTAGATTCCTAAAAAATACAAAAATGTAGTCAGAGAAGTAGAACATTCATAAGATCTGTAGTATAATGTTTGAAAACAAAACTACAGAAAAATGAAAGACTATCACAAAAGATTTAGCGACAAAGATTTTGGTAAACTGATGTCCAGAATTGATTGTGCAACTAAGAGCCTCAGGAAGATGAATGGGGGTGAAGAACTGACCATCTACACAAATGAAGACATGTGCAAGAAACTCGGCGTGTCGGAGACTTTACTGTCCCGCTATCGGAATGAGCGACAGTTACCCTACAGCAAAGTGGGTGACAAGTACTTCTACACCGATGAAGACATAGAGAGTTTTATAGAGAATACATCATCAAAGAGATTAATCGTTTAGCAAGAACATGGGCAAGACATCAAAACTATTCCCAACAGGCAGATTCCTGCTTCGTACACCAAAGACTCCGGATATGCAGCAGGCTTATCCCATCTTCCTCTATTATTATTGTAACGGAAAACAGATAAGAGGAAATGTAGGCTTCACTGCTAAGATTGCAGACTGGAACAGAAATACAGGTGAACTACGTGCTTCGTATGGCACTGATTATAAGAAGCGAAATGACTATCTTCGTAAACTGGTGAAGAGAGTGGACGGATATATCTTCGAATATGTAGAGAAGAACGGTCATGTCACTCCTTCTGCCATCAAGTGTTTCATTTCTGGTGACAACACGCTGCTGAGAGAGGACAAGGGGATATGCTTTCTTTATTACGCTCGTGAAGTGCTGAAGAAGAAGTATGACGATAGAAAGATTCGTGTATCAACATATAAGAATGGACTCACCAACATCACCCAGTTCGAGAAATTTCTGAAGTCCTGGGAAAGTAAAGATGGTGATTTCTTCATCGGTGACATCTCGGAAGAAATTGTCCGTGACTTCCTCTTATGGGAGTTAAACAGAGGACGCAAGCAAGAGACCGTTGAGAAATACTTGGGGACCATCAGCAAAGTCTGTGCATACGCATCAGAGCACGGACTTCTTCCAAAGACAGTTTCACAAGCCATTGCTGATATTGAACTTGGACAGAGCATTGGTGATGACACAGCTAAGAGCATCAAGTACCTAACATGTGAAGAACTGGGGAGACTTGCTCATCTTGACAAAAGTGCTCTTTCAAAGAGGCAAGCTGAAATAGTGGACATGTTCTTCTTTAGCTTCTACGCCTGCGGCTTGCGTATCAGCGACATCATCACCCTAAGATGGTGTGACATCGATCTTGAGAAGAGGAAGATGGTCAAAACTCAAGTGAAGACACGTAGTCGCAACATTATCCCGCTGGCAGAAGATGCTCTGAAGATTCTTGAAAAGTGGAAGGGAAAGCACAAAGTGTTTGTGTTCGGACTGATGCCGGACAACTTCGACTTGGCAGACGAAGAAGAACTCAGAATCCGGCGGAACTCTATCACTGCGTCCATCAACAAGTCCCTAAAGAAAATATCAGAAATCGCACAGATTGACAAGAATGTGACCTTTCACAAGGCCCGTCATTCTTGGGCTGTCAATGCTCTTGAGCAAAAGATGCCGATAAGCATGTTAAGCGAGCTGATGGGGCACTCCAGCGTAGAAATCACAGAGAAGGTGTACGCACGATGGACGCAGGACGATAAAGAAGAAACAGTCTGCAAGCTAAAGTATAACTTTTAACGTGAAAAGATTAAACAGTATAATATACAACTTGTACACATGAAGAAGGTTTTTGACGTGGCTGATGTTCGCGAACTGGCCACAACTAAGAAGGAAGTAGGAACAAAGACTTGTCCCATTTGCGGCAAGAAGTTTAAGGGTTATGGTAACGATTGCGCCCCATTGTACTTTCCGGGGCAATGCTGTGACAAGTGCAACATTGACGTGATTGTTCCCTTCAGGCTGTTTCTGGACGACAAAATATACCATCGAAATAGCAAGCACTAACAATTTGGGGAGGAATAGAAGCCCTCTTCCTATAGATGCTTAGAACTTGAAGTCAAGTCCGTCAACTACTTCGCCCAGGGTATCCGGCAGGAACTCTGCGTAGACTTTCTCGGTCACCGCCGTTGATGTGTGGCCGAGGAGTCTGCTTATCTTGCTGATTTCAACTCCTTTCTCAAGGGCAAGGACGGCCCAAGTGTGTCTGGCCCAGTGGAAGGTTATCTCTTTGTCGAGATTGGCGAACTTCGATTGACGCTTCAGGGAAGTGTTGATGGTGGCGGTGACAGAGTTGCGGCGCTTGCGTAACTCTTCATCGACGTTCAAGTTGAACTTGTCAGGCAGCAGACCGAAGACGAAGACTTTGTAGCGTCCTCTCCAGCGGTCAAGTATCTTGATGGCCGCTTCTCGTATAGGTATCACATTCCTGTTACGGGTCTTCACCTGCACTTTCCTGATGACTTGCTTCTTGAAGTCTATGTCCACCCAGCGAAGTGTCATCATATCTATCAGTCTTAGTCCGCAGGCATAGAACGAAAACATGAACATGTCGTGGAACTCTTTCTGGCGTAGTAAGGGAAGAGTTTCGCGGATGTCTACAAACTTCTTCAACTCTTCTTCCGTGAGATACTTCACTGTTATCTCATCTGCATCGAGAGACTTGTCTGAGAGATGCAAGTCTTTGATGGCGAGCGTCACCTCTATGGGGACATACTTCATCTGTGAAGCATAAGTGCAGACTCCGGCTATTGCCTGGACTGCCTTGTTCACTGTGTCAACCTTCCTGTTATTGCCAAGTTGCCAGTTCCGGAAGTCAAGAACGAGTTGCTCTGTTATCTCACCAAGATAGAGCAACTCGTTCTTTTCACCATGACTGCCGCGATGCTCCTGCTTGAGGAACTTTGCGAATTGGTTGATGTAACTGATGCCGTTCTCCCTGGAACTGACACCTATCTTTCCGGCATTATAGCGGTCTATGAAACGCTGTTTGGAGAACTCTATGAAGTCCATGCCATTGTCAGCCCTGAGGACACTCTTGTCTCCATTCACGAATGCCTCTATGACTTCTCCGGTTATCTCTTCATTCTTTTTTAGGTAGTCCATTATCTTGGAATCGATGTCGTACATCAACTCTTTCAGATAAGCATTACGCTCCTTGTAGTTCGGGCCGTATGATGGACGGAACTCACCGGCACCGCCATTGGCATCCTGGTTCCAGTCCTTCTGGGACACATAAAAGTCCACTGAGCGGCGAACATGTGTACCACGCCAATAGTAATAGAGGTAAACTGCATAATTTTGAGACTTGTTTTGTGAGCGTAAAATGTACTTTCCCTGAGGGAATTGCCGTTGCTGTCTTGCCATATCAAAATAATTATTTGCACTAAAGGAGGATTTTGCAAAGGTAGCGATTATAGTGCAAATAATCCATTTTCCTCCCCTAAATAAGCCTAAAAAGCACGATTTTGTGCTACTTATTTGGCACTAAAATGGGCTAAAAGGACAGAGAAAACGAGGTGTGCAAAAAATAATGTTTTGCACACCTCGCTAAACTTCAATTAGTTACGCTTAAAATGAGCGTCTAATACTCATCCTCGTTGAAGAGAAAATCTTCCTTCGTGGGATAGTCGGGCCAAATGTCCTCGATGCTTTCGTAGACTTCGCCTTCGTCTTCCATTTCTGTCAGGTTCTCGATGACTTCGAGGGGTGCACCACTGCGAGTTGCATAGTCTATGAGCTCTTCGCGGGTTGCTGGCCAGGGTGCGTCCTCCAGCTTTGAAGCTAATTCCAGTGTCCAGTACATTTTTTCTTTTTTATTTGACGATTTAAGAATTTTCGTTTTCGGTTCAATCTTTTCGGTGGTCTGTCTTTATTTGGCGTGCAAAGATACGAAATTTTTCTAATTAACCATCATTTGTGCCATAAAATTTCTTCTGTCTTTGACAAAAAGTTGAGTCGGAGGGCAAGAACGTAGAAGTAATCGCTCAGGCGGTTGATGTATGAGAGGATTTCGGGTTGGATTTCTTCTGAGGTGGCGAGGGTGAGTATGCGGCGTTCTGCTCTTCGGCAGACGGTGCGGCACAGGTGTGCGATGGCTGCTGCTCGAGTGCCGCCAGGCAAGGTGAAGCCTCGCCATGCGGGGAGCCCTTGGCTGGCTTGGTCTATTTGTTTTTCGAGTTCGTCCACTTCGGCAGGGGTTATCTTGCATGAGGGTGTGTGGGGCGAGCCGGCGGGGGTGGCGAGCTGTGCCCCGACGGTGAAGAGGTTGCCCTGTATGCCGATGAGGCATTCTCTGTCGGGTTGTTCGGTGACGTAGGTTAGCAGGAGTCCTATCTCTGCGTTGAGTTCGTCGATGGTTCCGTAGCTTTCGAGGCGGATGCAGTCTTTTGGGACGCGCGTGCCGCCGATGAGCGACGTCTGTCCTGCGTCGCCTGTTCGTGTATAGACTTTCATTGTTTTCAGAAGTTCACTTTATAGTATTGTTTATTGTAGTGTTTGTCGAAGAAAGCGATGCCGATGTCGTAGAGGTCGAAGCTGACTCTGGCTGGGAGGTCTCTGAACCATTGTCGATGGCGGTGGAGGTTGTCGAGGATCAGGACGGAGTCTTCTCCGAGATGGCGTGTTGCTTCGTCGTCGGGTTCGCTGAGGATGCACATGCTCACGGTTCCTTCTGGCCATGGCAGGAGGAAGCGTGTCCGCCTGCAACCGTTCTGCATGTAGCGTTTTTCCCACACGGCCTGGGCCGGAAGCACGGCGACTTCTGGCTGAAGGTGGTTGGCGAGGCGCAGGAGGAGGTGGAGTCCCTGGCGTCGGCGCAGTCGCATGGCGAGGGGAAGGGCTTTGTCCAGCTCGGAATATGCGTAGTATGGACTGCGTTCGTAGATGACGTCCGTGATGAAACGGAAGGCGAAGGGGCTGTGTACGCCATAGCCTTTGCGATGCCGGAAACGTGCCAGCCAAACGAACGGATTTGATATTTTCTGCATAACTTGAGTACAAAAATAAGGATATTTTCGATAAGATTCAAGCATTTGAGGGAAAATTCTTTCGATTTCTTTTGCTCATATCGTGTAATAAACGTAAATTCGCTGCGAAAAAAGAAATGATTTGACCTACAATCCTACCTTCTCACGGGCGAGCAGGCTGCTTTTTCTCATGCTAATGCTTGTCTGTCAGCTTCGGGCATCCACTTACGAGGCGGCGGATTTCTTCGTGGCTCCTCAGATGTGGGACAACTCTCTGCGCCTGCAGGCCTTGGTTGACCGCGTTCACGCCGAGGGTGGCGGCATCATTCGGCTCGGCGTGGGAGAGTACATCTTCCGCTCTACGGTGAAGTGGCGCTCGGGAGTCTGTCTGCAAGGCGTCTCGGTGCAGGGCACAGTGCTGAAGATGGTGGGCACGACCAACTGGTCGCTCTTCATCGGGGAGAGCACGAAGCAGGGCAACTTCCCTGCCGTGGAGAGCGTACGCTTCGAGCACTTCACCGTCGATGCCTACGAGATGAAGCCCACAACCTACGTCACCGACTGCAAAGCCTTCAACATCCGTCCGCTCACGGATGCTGTCTTCGACGACCTCGTACTGCGCGGTACGCCGGCCACGGCGCTGGGTGTCGATTTCCTGAACAGGGTATATATAAATAATGTACGCGTGATAGAGGGCGGACGCCTGTGGACTCCCGGCAAAGGGGGCGGCAGCGGCATAGGCATAGGGCTGAGGGGGTACGACGACGAGAACTTCATCATCACGAACTGCGTCTGCGTGGGCTGCGGCAACAACGGCATCTTCGTGGAGGACCAGTCGCGATTCGGCAACGGCATCAACGGGCGGGAGCCGATGACGGAGGGCAAGGGGCAGATCATCCGAGGCAACATCGTCAGGAACGGCCGCAACCATGGCATCAGCATACAGGGCGCGCGCCACATCAGCATACTCGACAACCTCTCCTACGGCAATGCCGGTGCCGGATTCTACGGCAACTATTACATGAGCGACGTGCTCATCAGCGGCAACCAACTGCTTGACAACCGATGGGGCATCTACATCCATCCGGCAAGCAACGTGAAGGGATTCGACGCCGAGGGCGAGTTCCGCGACGTCACCATACAGGGCAATGTGCTGCGACGCAACGGGGAGGACACGCACATCGAAGGCATGAAAGACCCTCCTCCGACTTCGCCTGCAAAATAACCCTGAAGGGTTCACTGCGGAAGCGCCAAGGGTTCAGCCATGAACCGCGAAGGGTTCCGGCAGAAGCCTGAAGGGTTCTGAAGACACCTCAAGGGACGGACTCCTCAAACGCCTGTAAATGAAAGAAGAAAGACGAAAAGAGAATGTAATAAACATAGTTAACTAACCAAAAAAACAAAACAATCATGAAAAAGTTATTTGTAATGGCAGCCGTAGCTGCAATGTGTCTCACCTCGTGCAACAAGACTCAGACCGCCGAAGAGAGTCTGGATTTCGACAAAGCCACACCCGAAGCCGTGGTAAGCTCACTGACCGAGAAGGTACAGTCTGGCGACCAGACAGCCATCGCCGAGGCAGTTGAAGCCGTACAGGCAGAGATTCAGGAACTCGTCAACGAAGGCAATGTGGAGAAAGTGAGCGAGTATGCCGCCAAAATCCAGACCTTCGTCGAAGAGAACGCCGAGGCTCTGAAGGGCTTCAACATCGACGTTACTCCCCTGACAAACGTGCTCGAGCAAGTGAAGACTCTGCCCGGTGCAGCACAGGAAGCAGCCGAAGGCACCGTAGAAGCTGCCCAGGCCGAAGCTGAGGCCGCTGCCCAGGAAGCAGTAGAGGCTGGCAAGGCTGCCGTAGACGCCACGGTGGAAGACGCCAAGAACAAGGCTAACGAGGCAGTTCAGGACGCCAAGGACAAGGCCAACGCTGCAGTTCAGGACGCTAAGGACAAGGCAAACGCAGCCGTTCAGGACGCCAAGGACAAGGCCAACAAAGCCGTCGAGGACGCCAAGGCCAACACAAACAAGGCCATCCAGGACGCTGCTGACAAGATTAAGCTCTAAGTTCTAAGCACAAACTAAAGACCAAGACCCCCCACCCCCCTTTAGGGGGAGCTCTTCGCGGCAAGAACTCCCCCTAAAGGAGGCCGGGGGGTCTTTTACTCTACTTCAGCTTTTTGCCATCAGAGAAGGCCTTGCCCTCTGCGGCTCCCAGTCGGATATAGTTGAAGTGAACAGGGTCGTAGGTGATGAGGTTCATTGCTTCGACGTCCGGCTTGCCGTCTTCGGCCAGGAACTTCTCGTCGCAAAGCACATCCACGATTTCCGCTATGAGATAATAGCCCGATGCGCTCTCGTTAATCTTCTGCTTCACGCGGCATTCGAGCGTCATCGGGAACTCCTTGAAGAGCGGCGCGTTCACGTCGGGCGCCTTTTCGATGGTCCATCCCGCCCGCATCATCTTGTCGGGAGTGTTCCTTCCGCTGACGATGCCGACGTAGTCTGCTGCCACAAGCGTGTCGGCCGTGGCAAAGGTCACTGTGAACTCTGGGTTGACGGCAAGGTTGTCGGTGGTCTGATGCGAACTGAGCGAGATGATGATTTCATGCATATCCCACTGACCACCCCATGCCGCGTTCATGGCATTGGGCTTTCCATCTTTGTCATAGGTGCCGATAATCAGTACGGGCTGTGGAAGAATCCACGGCTTAGAGCCAAAACTTTTCATCATAGATCTGTTTTTAATTGGGTTAATATGTTTGTCGGTTGTCGTATTTTCCTGTAGCTGAGCCCCTACTTCTGTTCTTGGCTGGCGAAGCAGAGGCGCTCCAGTTGCTCCACAGCTTCTGCCATGTCTTCCCGAAACCGCTTGTGGTCTCTGAGGAAATCGTTCCTTCCGCCGGACATCGCAGCATACAGTTCGGGACTCATGGCATCGGCATAAGAGGCGATGGCATACTCGATGTCATCCTTCTGCCAGTCGAGTGATGAATGAATATACACGTTCATCTTCTGGTGCAGGAAGCTGTATGCCGTCTCAATGCTGTCCTTTGTCATAATGAAGTCATGAGGTTGAACTTTTAACCCTTTAACTTTTTCACCTTTTAACCCTTTAACTTTTTAACTTTTTCACCTTTTAATATTTTAACCTTCTCATTCGTCGTAGCCAATCGGCCTGAATTGTTTCTGCTTCTCGCTCCATACGAATCCCTCGGAGAGCAGGAGGTCCTTCAGCTCGTCGGGCTCTCTGTCGAATGCAAAGCAAAGCGATTCGAGGCTGTCGAACTCATCGTCTCTCAGCAACATGTTGACGCTCGAGACGAGTATGGCAGGGTCTTTAGGCAAGTTGTCCATTTCGTGTGTCCTTTATCTTTTTGGCTTTTTCACTATTCTCTATTCTTTCCTCGGTGCAAAATTACACAATTTTCGTCAGAAATCAGCAGAAATAACATACATTCACACGCAAAAAGGACGGAATTAGATTGTTTTTTGTATATTTGCAAAGTCGGAAGAATAACTCCGTCACGAAAAGAGAACCTAAACAAAAGCTGAAACTATAAATGTAGGGACGTGCCGTGGCGCGTTCGATTTCACAATTTTTCATTTTTACAAATTCACAAATTCACCATGACAAGAAGAACATTTATCCTATTGCTTGCAATGCTTTTGCCTCTGACGGCATTTTCCGGGCAGAAAGAGAGAACGGCTAAACTCAGATGGGGAACTTTCAACATCCGTCTCCAAACGTCCATCGACGACGAACAGGGCTGGGGATGGGACGTCAGGAAAGGTCGTGTGGCCGACTACATCAAGCGGAACCACATCGACATCGTCGGCATGCAGGAGGTGCTCCACGCTCAACTTGAGGACCTCCTAATGCTTCTTCCCGAGTATGATTATGTGGGTGTGGGCCGAACGGACGGCAAGACAAAGGGTGAGTACACGCCTATCTTCTTCCTAAAGGACAAGTTCGAGGTCTTGGAGAAAGGCAATTTCTGGCTGAGCGAAACGCCTGAAGTGCCTGGTTCGAAGGGCTGGGATGCTGCCTTGGAACGTGTGGCGAGCTATGCCAAACTGCGTGACAAGCGTTCGGGGAAGGTCTTCATGGCCGTCAACACACACTTCGACCACGTCGGCGTAACGGCTCGACGCGAGAGTGCAAAGCTTATCATGCGGAAGATTCACGACATCGTCGGCAACCAGCCTGCCGTCGTGACCGGCGACTTCAACGTGACGGAGGACGACGAAGCCTATAGGACGATGACGGAGGAAGAAATTGTAAATGGTAAATCGTCAAATAGTAAATTACTTGATGCTTACCATCAGACTGCCAAAAACACAGGCGTCGGCTACACTTACCACAACTTCTGCCGCATCCCTGCAAACAAGGCGGAGAAGATTGACTTCATTTTCATCACGCCCACCATCAAGGTGAAACGCACCCACATCGAGGAGCCTAAGCCCGACAAGATGCTTTCCGACCACAATCCTCACTGGGCAGACCTGAGGTTCTGACGCGAGAAGACGGAAGAATAAAAAAAGGAGACAGGAGAAGATGAAAGCGATGATCTTCTCCTGTCTTCTTTTTGATGGCGGACGCGCCAGGGATTGTTTGGACAGTCTTGACTGCTTGATTGCGGACGCGCCACGGCGCGTCCCTACATTTCTTAGCTCTTATTTCTTAACTCTTAACCGCTATCTGGCGGACGCGCCACGGTGCGTCCCTACATTCTTAACTGTTATTTGGCGGACGGGTTCTCTTGTTATTTCCAGCTGAGCAGACGGCCAATCTGGTCGTAGAGACTTGCCCAGTGGGCGCGTGTCTCAGCGTCGGGTGCGCTCTGCGAGGCGGCTTTCGTCTTCTTCTCAAGCTGCTGGAGCGTGTAGAGCACGGCAGGACGAATCGTCTGGTTGCCGTTTCCGTAGGCACGGCTCAAGTGCAGGTACATCGTGTTCTGCAGGATGCGACGGTAAGGCGTCACCTTGGCGCGGCTGTCCAGTTCGGTGAAGATGAGCTTCGTGAGGTCGTCGAGATAGGTCTGCGGACGGTAGAGGTCGTTGAGCGCGCCGAGCCTGTCCATCAGGTTCGTCACGACGGTCTCGCCCACATAGTTGGTGAGGTTCTGCGGGTTCTCGTCGAGTCGGCGGGCATAGCTCAGGTCTCGAAGCCAAAGAGGTTCGTGGAGGACCTGTTCGTCGATGAAGGTGAGCGCTGCTTTCTGCTTGTCGAGCGGCTGGGGAACATAGATGTCCTCGAGCGAACCTTTAGGTTTGAAGGTGATTTGATAGCCGCCGATGTTGCGGACGACATGCCCCATGTAGCGCAGGAACTGCCGCCGAATCTGCCAATACATCGCGTCGATGTCGTTCCAGTAGAGGTCTTTGTCGTTGTCCAACGTCCATTCGGGCAGCTTGACGATTTCGCGTTTGAGGTTGAGGATGCCGTAATGACTTGCCTTGACCGGGTCGTCGCCGAGGTCTTCGGTTTGGCGTCGGGGGTCCATGTGTCCTTCACTACTCTCGCCGTCGCCCCACCAGAGTCGCTTGTTCTGCTGTGCCTTGGCGGTCATCGGTTCGAGCAGTCGGTGGTCTTCGTCCTCGTCGCGGGCATCGAGCATTGGCGTGTAGCCCCATTGGATGGCCCATTTGTCGTAGTCGTTGATGCGGGGGAAGATGCCGACGTGGCTGATGCCGTCCTCCGGTTGTGCCACATAATTGAAGCGGGCATAATCCATTATGGAGGGCGTGTGGCCGTGAGCTTCCACCCAAGCCTTGTCCCTCAGCGAATCGACAGGCACGGTGGAGCTGCTGCCGAAGTTGTGGCGGAGGCCCAGCGTGTGACCGACCTCATGGCTTGAGACAAAGCGGATGAGCTGGCCCATGAGCTCTTCGTCGTAGTTCATCTTCTGCGCCGCTTCGTCGATGCTGCTGCACTGCACCATGTACCAGTTGTGGACGAGGCTCATCACGTTGTGGTACCAGCAGATGTGGCTCTCGAGGATTTCGCCCGTACGGGGGTCGTGGACGTTCGGTCCGTAAGCGTTTTCGATGGGACTTGCCAGGTAGCGTATGCAGCTGAAGCGGGCATCTTCCATGCTCATCGTTGAGTCGTTTTCGGGCCATTCCTCTGCCCGGATGGCATTCTTGAAGCCTGCTTTCTCAAAAGCCTTCTGCCAATCGTTCACGCCCATAATGAGATACTTGCGCCATTGCTTGGGCGTGGCAGGGTCGATGTAATAGACGATGGGCTTGATGGGCTCTACGAGTTCGCCGCGACGCATCTTCTCGACGTCCTCCGGACGCGGTTCGAGTCGCCAGCGGGTCACGAACTGCTTGCCTTCGACACGCTGCTGGTCGTCGGTGTAGCTGGTGTAATAGTCGGTGAAGTAGCCGACGCGCGGGTCGTAGTAGCGGCGCATCATGGGTTTCTCGGGCAGGAGGACGAAGCTGATGTTAAGGCCGAAAGTGGCTTTGCCCGTGCGGCTGGTGGCTGCCATGCGGTTGGTGCCGCCGCCGTTGAACGTCTTCACCGTGCGCACTTCCGTGTTCAAGGGGAACGACTTGATGTCCTCGATGTAGCTCATCTCCGGGATGAGTCCCTGCAGGGAAAAGCCGTCCTTGACGCTTTTGGGCAGTCCGAGCGCCGGATTGTCCTGGTTGAAGAACTGGTTGACCTTTATCTTGTAGACCTTGTCCTTGTGGCTCTCCACCTTGAAGGCCCCGATGATGGGGTTCTCGTTGCTGATGGTGATGGCGCGGTTGATGTTCTCCGTCGTGTCGGCCACATTGATGAAGAGGCGCGAACGGAGCAGGAGCTGGTCGTCCGGCAAAGCCTGGAAATAGACGGTCTGCTGGTTGACTTGCTCGCCGCCGAACTTTCCGATGCCAGCCGGAGTGCTCGTGTAGCGCACGGTGGCAAGGAACTCACGACCGATGAGGCTGTCGGGAATCTCGAAGAACCAATCGGCCTTCACCTTGGTGACGCTGAAGAGTCCCTTGCGGTCGATGCTTGGCTTCTCCGTCTTGGTGCTGTCCTTTGCGGCTTCGCCCTTGTTCTTCTTGTTCTTTCGGCCAAAGAGACGCTTCTTCGCCTTCTGTTCCGTCTTGGGTTTTTCCTGTTTGTCCTTGGCCAGAGATGGTGTTCCGGCCATCATTGTGGCTGCCATGAGCAGCACGAGATACTTCATTTTCATGGTTCGTCTATATGTTTGGTTTGAAATTTCAACGGGTTTGGTTTGTCAACTTAACGTGTGGAGATGGCAAACTTAACGTGCGGCGTTGTCCAACTTAACGTGCGGCGTTGTCCAACTTAACGTGCGGCGTTTGCTGCCGTCACCTGGACTCCATCTTGCTTTCCTCCATTTTCATCTCCACGGGTTCTTTTTTCAAGGGCTCTTTCTTCAAGTTGGCGTCGGACGAAGCATTGCGTCGGAGGGCATTCTCCCGAGCCCTTTCGCGCAGAGCAGACTGCGCCCGCTGCCGCTTTTCGTCGGCTTCCTCCTTGCGTTTGTCAGGTTCTTTCTTCTCGTCGGGCTCATCGCGGCGCATCGCATCCTTCTTCTCGTCGGCCAGCTTCTCGGGTCTGTCCGTCTCGGCAGGCACGTCGGGCTTTGGCTCCACTCCTTCCATGGGAGCCTCCTCGGGCTTTGCCGTGAGCGAATCGGGCACGGCCGTCGGCTCGGGCTTCGCTGGTTCGTCGAAGAGACGATACGTGGTGCGCAGCACCTTGAACTCGGTGCGACGGTTGAGCGAATGGCATATTTCCTGCTTCTCCTCGCTGTCCAGCGCCATGATGTAGGCTTCGGTCAGGGTGTCGCCTTCTGCGAGGAAATCGTAGGTGGCAGCAATTTTGCGCGTCACAATCTTGGGGCGCTTCTCGCCGTAACCCACGGGTGAGAGTCGAAGCGTGTCGATGCCATGCTGGATGAGGTAGTTCACCACGCTCTCGGCACGTCGTTGCGAGAGCTTCTCGTTGTATTCGTCTGCCCCGCGGAAATCGCAATGCGCAGCCAGTTCGATGGTGACGTTGGGGTTCTCGTTGAGCAGAACCACCAGACTGTCGAGCGCCAGGCGGGAGCTGTCGAGCAGTTCGGCAGAGTCGAACTCGTAGAAGATGTTGCGGATGAGAACAGGATTCTCGATGCTGGCAAGCGGAAACTGCAACACAAACTCCTGGCTCACGCTGCTGGTGTCAACGCTCAGTTCCTCCTTGTGGTTGAGATAACCCTTGCATGTGCCCAGGAAGACGTAGTTGACCTTAGGCTTCACCTCCTGTTCGAAACTGCCGTCGCCGCGCACGCTCAACTTGAGATAAGTGCCGTCGTCGCCCACCATATAGACCAATCCCTCGGGCAGTTCGTAGCCGTCTTTCTCGTAGACCCAGCCCTTCACGCTCTGCACGACCTCGGGATGTTCGAAGCGCATGATGTGGTCCCACCCGCGAGCGTCGCCGCGGTTTGTGGAGAAGTAGCCACGGTTGTGCAGGCCCTCGAAGGTCATGCCAAAGTCATCTCCGTTGGAATTCATGGGGTACTTGAGGTTCTCGAGCGTCCAAGTGCCCAGACTGTCCTGCACAGCCTTGATGATGTCAAGTCCGCCCATGCCCACATGTCCGTCGCTCGAGAAGTAGAAGTCGCCGTTGGGTCGGAAGGCGGGGAACATCTCGTCGCCCGGCGTGTTGATGGGGAAGCCCACATTCTCCACGCCTCCAAGGCCGTGGCTCGTCAGGGCGATGCGCCAGATGTCGAAGCCTCCCTGGCCTCCGGGCATGTCGCTCGTGAAGTAGAGCCACTCGCCGTCGGGCGACACGGCAGGATGCGCATAGCTGGAGAGCGTGTCCTTGCTGATGGCTAAAAGCTGAGGCTTACTCCACGAGGCATCGCTGCGCGAACTGGTATAAATCTGTGCATAGCGCGGATAGTCGGCATCGAAGGTGCAGACGGTGAGGTACATCGTCTTGCCGTCGGGCGAGAAGCAGCACGTTCCCTCTTCATATTCGCTGTTGAGCTCGCCTTCGGGAGCCTCCACAGGTTCCCACTTTCCCTTGTCGTCCTTCTTTGTGAAGAAGATGTCGGCACTCTTGGTTCCCGTGATGCCACTGATTTCGTTGCCTTTGGCATCGTTGCGGGTGGACGTGAAATAGAGCATATCGCTCTCGTCGCCAAGCAGTGCGGGACAGAAATCGCTGCGGCGGCTCGTCAGGATTGGCTCCTTCTTGATGCTATAGAGCGAGAATGCATTCTTCCATTTCGGTGCAAGCTCGCATCCCTTCAAGCCGTTGAGAGCCAACGTGTCATCGGGAACTTTCTCGAGGAAGGCTTCGTAAGCCTTTGTCGCACTCTTGTAGTCGCCGTTCTTCTGGTGCAGTCGTCCGAGGTAGAGCAACGCCATCGAGTCGGGATAGCCATAGCGCACGGCGTTCTGATATGCACCGATGGCCTTGGCCGTATAGTTGATGCGGCGGTAGCATTGCGCCATCTTCCAGGCGCGCTGACCGCGTTTGTCCTTCTCCTTTGGCGGCGTGCGCGAGTAGGCTTTCTTGTATTCGGCAGCCGCATCGAAGTATTCGCCGATGGCATAGAACTGGTCGCCCTTCTTGACGTGCGTTTCCGGAGTGCAGGCACCGACAAGCAAGACGAGCAGGAGAAACTGCAACAGAGGCTTCGCTATCTGACGGTTTGACGATTTCACGATTTCACGATTTTACGAGTTGACGAGCCCGCAAGTTGACGAGCCCGCAAGTTGGCGGGTTGACGAGTTGTTTTCCTTCTTCAATCAACTCGTTTGCTTGTTTACTCGTCAACTTGTTTACTTTTTAACTGTTTAACCTTTTAACATTATATATATAACGTATGAAGGGGCGGTTTTATTGTTTTTTCTCCCGAAGAACAGCCAGGACGATGTCGGAAACCATCTGTTTGAGCTCGTCGAGGAACGTGTGGGCATCGTATTCGTGACGCTCTATCTGGCGCAATTTCTTCTCCCAACGTCCCGTCAGCTCTGCGCTCTTCAGGAGGTCGTAGTGTATGAGGTCGATGAGTTCGAAGCCCGTCGGAGTGGGATGGAGCGAGGAACGTTCGCGGCGAATATAGTTTCGGCGGATGAGCGTCTCGATGATGGCAGCGCGAGTGCTCGGCCTGCCTATGCCGTTTTCCTTCATCGCGTCGCGCAACTCTTCGTCTTCCACAGTCTTTCCTGCCGTTTCCATCGCGCGGAGCAACGTGGCGTCGGTGTAGGGCTTTGGCGGCGTGGTCCACTTCTCGGCCAGTGACGGAACGTGAGGTCCGCTTTCGCCTTTCTCAAATACAGGCAACAAGCCTTGCTCGCTCTCCTCTTCGTTCGTCTCGACCTTCTTCTTGAAAACAACTTTCCACCCTTCCTCTGTGATGACTTTTCCCGTGGTGCGGAAGAGGATAACAGCCCCTTCCCCACCCTCCTTTAAGGGAAGGGAGTTCTCTCCCATTAAGGGAGAGTCAGAGAGGGTCTTACCGATGACGGTGGTCGTCTCGAACTTGCAGTCGTCGTAAAACGCGGCGATGAACGCCCGAGCCACAAGGTCGAACACCTTCTGCTCCAGCTCCGTGAGCCCTTGGGGAATGGTTCCCGTGGGGATGATGGCATGGTGGTCGGTCACCTTCGAGTTGTCGAACACCTTTTTTGACTTCCTGAGTGGCTTGCCGCCGCCAAGAGGCCGGATGAGCTCCGCGTAGGGAGCCACGCCTGCAAACTTGGTCTGATAGAGCCCGTTCATTGTCTGCGGACACTTCGCATAGACGTCGTCGGGCAGATAAGTCGTGTCCACACGCGGATAGGTCGTCACCTTCTTCTCGTAGAGACTCTGTATGATGGAGAGCGTCTGCTCGGCCGAGAGGCCCAGCTTCTTGTTGCAGTCCACCTGAAGTCCCGTCAGGTCGTAGAGCCTCGGCGGGGCTTCCGTGCCTTTCTTCTTCTCGACGGAGACGACCGTGAAAGGTTTGTCCTGGATGCTCTCGATGATGGCTTTGCCTTCGGCTTCGGTGGCGAACTCCATCGGCTTGTAGATGGTGCCCTTGGGCTTCTGCTTCTTTCCCTTCTCGGCTGCTGCTGCCACGGCTGCCGCATCCTCGGCCTCGGCCTCTTCGTCCCTTTCGATGGCGTTGAACTTCGTCTCTCTGTAGAGCGTGGACAGCACCCACGACTGCCGAGGGACAAAGTTATCTATCTCCCTCTGACGTGCCACGACGAGCGCAAGCGTGGGTGTCTGCACCCTCCCGACGCTGAGAACCTGGCGCTTGCCTGCGGCAAACTTCTGCGTGTACAAGCGTGTGGCATTCATGCCTAAAAGCCAGTCGCCGATGGCTCGCATGAGTCCCGCTTCGTAGAGGCCTTGGTATGCACTCTGGTCTTTCAGCGTCTGGAAGCCTTCCTTGATGGCCTCTTCCGTCAGGCTGTTCACCCACAGTCGCTTCACCGGGCACTTGGCTCCGGCCTTCTGCATCACCCATCTCTGTATGAGTTCGCCTTCCTGTCCGGCATCGCCGCAGTTGATGATTTCGTCGGCCTTCTGCATGAGTCCCTCGATGATGTGGAACTGCTTCTCGATACCTTTGTCCTGCTTGAGCTTTATGCCAAAGCGAGGCGGAATCATGGGCAGGGCACTGAGGCTCCAGCTCCGCCACATCGGAGTGTAATCTTGCGGTTCCTTCAGCTCGCAAAGGTGGCCGAAAGTCCACGTCACTTGGTAGCCATTGCCCTCCAAGTAACCGTCGTGCTGGCTCTTTGCCCCAAGCACATTAGCAATCTCACGGGCCACCGAAGGCTTCTCGGCAATACAAACAACCATGTTATTTACGATTTGACAATTTACGATTTATGTACAATTTGTTTTATTTACTATTTAACGATTTACGATTTACAATTTATGTACAATTTAACTATTTAGTCATTTACAGGGCGGTAGCAAATTCTTCACTTTTCACTCTTCTTTATCACCTTTTAACTTTTTAACCTTTTAACCTTTTTAACCTTTTAACCTTTTAACCTTTTAACCTTTTAACCTTTTAAGGGGGGGCTTGTGGGTGTTCCTGTTTGCAAAGGTACGACAATTCATCGAAACTGCAAAACAAAGTAAAAGAAAAGCCGTCGGGGAGCTGTCCCCGACGGCTGATTAGGCAACGGAAAGCATCACGCGCTCACGCTATCCGCCAGTAATTGACGATTTACTAACGAGTAAGAGGCGATTTACTAACGAGTAATTGGCGATTTACTAACGAGTAATTGGCGATTTACTAACGAGTAATTGGCAAACTACTCACGTGTCGTTGGAGGACTTCACAGCAAGGCTTGTTTTACTCTTCGAAGATTTCGGCCAGCTTCGCCTGCAATTGCTGCCGTTCGTCATCGACAAACCCATGCTTTTCGTAAGGGGAGAAGATGACTTGTCCGTCGGGGGCGAGCAGGACAAACGTGGGGAAGTATTCTATGGCATACAAGTCTGTAGCTGAGGTGTGACCTTCCCAGGAAGCAGTCGTTTCGCGCAGCATGGGCCAGGGACACGCGTGCTGACTGAGCGCATAACGCCAGGCATCGGGGTTCTTGTCGTGTGAGATGCCGATGATAAGCAGGCCTCGGTCGTGATACTTCTCGTGCAACTCCATCAACATGGGGAAAGAGCGGATGCAACTGCCACACCACGATGCCCAGAAGTCGAGCAGGACATACTGCCCCTTGCCTGCATATTCGGACAGACGATGCACGGTACTGTCGGGCAACTCGGCCTCGAAATCGATGAACGGCTTGCCGATGACGGTCAGCTGCGGCTTGGGCTTAAAGTTGAGTTCCCGCCATTTCTGGCCGACCTTGTCCCATGCAAATATAGAGATAACAGCAAGCACCAGAATGAGCAGCGTGTAGAGAATGACCTTCACAATCTTTTTGAGAATCCGCTTCATATTTTACCTTATATTTTCATTGGAGTTAGAGGAAGATAGAGGAAGATATGTGGCTTCGCCACGAAGATAGAGGACAATAGCTCTGGCACCTGGTTGTATTGTCTTTTATCTTCTTCTATCTTCACTTATCTTCTTTTATCTTCTATTATAATATAGTGCCGCTTTCACTCCCCGAAGATTTCGGTGAGTTTCTCTTCAAGCATATAGTCGCGAAGGTCGATGTCGATAATGTTGCCCTCGTCGTCGAGAAGGATATTGGCAGGGATGCCCTTGATGTCGTAAGTCTTCGCGCCAAGACTGTTCCATCCTGCCAAGTCGCTCAGATGCACCCACGGCATCTTCATCGTATTGATGGCACGAAGCCAAGCTTCCTTGTTCGTGTCGAACGAGATGGCGACGATGTCGAGTCCCTTTGCGTGATACTTCTCGTAGCAGGCAGTCACGTTAGGCATCTCGGCACGACAAGGTCCGCACCATGATGCCCAAAAGTCGATGAGCACATACCGGCCTTTGCCGCACCATTCACTCAGGCGGCGCTCACGGCCTGTGGTGTCGTTCATGGCGATGTCCGTGAATTTGTTCCCGATGGCACGCGCCGTCTGGCTTTGACGCTCTTTTTGATACTCTTCTTGCATTTGGGATATGTGTGCCTTCGCTTCCTGCATGGCAGGATGGTTCTCGTATGGTACACCTGGACGGAATATCTTTTGCAGTTCAGGGTACGTCAGCGCTTTATACATCCCCATCGGGAAGAACACGACGGGCAGCATCGAGTCGGTATTGTCCAATACAGCTTTGCGCATCTGCTGAACTGCTGCCAGCACGTTGTCGCTCTTCATCGAAGCGATCAGTTCTTTCCAGGTGGCGTTCATTGCCTCGGAAGCCTTCGAACCTTTGACGGTGCCTGTGGTCAAGTCAATTTCCGTAGGAATGCTGTCTGCCATAACCGTTATGAAGTCATCCTTCTTGTCCTGCTTTTCCATTACGTCGGAGATAAAGGAAAGCGTATAGACATCAGCTGGCAGTTCTTTTATGTATTCCCATTTGCCGTCCCTGACGCTGACGCTGTCTGCGCCGCCGCTGCCATCCATATTCTTACAAATACCGATGTATTTCGCATCTGGCTCACAGATACCATGAATGTTGACTTTCGTCTGTGCCTGACTTGCCACGCTGACGAAAGCAAGCAAGATAGTGAAGATTGTTCCCTTGTTCATGTTCTTTATACTTTATATTTTCTTTTGGAGTTAGAGGAAGATAGAGGAAGATATGTGGCTTCGCCACGAAGATAGAGGACAATAGCTCTGGCACCTGGTTGTATCGTCTTTTATCTTCTTCTATCTTCACTTATCTTCTTTTATCTTCTATTATTATATAGTGCCACTTTCACTCCCCGAAGATTTTCGCCAAAGTCTTTTCAATACCATCGCCGCGCAAGCCTCGCTTGAGGATGGTGCCATCGGGGGCGAAGAGGATGATGTGGGGAATGCCTTTGATGCCATAGAGGTCTGTGGCGACCTCCTGCGAGTTGATGATTTGCGGATAGGGAATCTTATCTTCCTCGATAGCTTTCAGCGTAGCTTCGGGCTTGTCCCATGCCGCAATGCCGAGAACTTGCAGGCCTCGGTCTTTATACTTGTTGTAAGCGGCAATGAGGTTGGGAATCTCGGCACGACACGGACCGCACCAGGATGCCCAGAAGTCAACAAGCACATACTGTCCCTTGCCCACATAGTCGCTGAGGCGAGTCGTCTTACCCTCGTAGTCCACAGTGAAGTCCACGAACATACTGCCGACGCTGGTCATGGGTTGTGCTTTCAGTTTGTCGTATGTCCGTCTCAAATCGTCAGAGAGATAAGGTGTCTTGCTGATGTATTCGCCATTGTCGCGCATCATCTTGTCATAAAGTTCAATCCATCGGGCGGCATCCAAATACCTGCGTCCTTCGTTGACAAGGAGGATAATGCCATAGACATCACCCGTGTGACGAGAGATAACATCATAAACGACTGCCGCCTCATCCTCCGTCTCGTCCATACGCCGGTTGAAAGCGGCTATTTCGTTGCTGATGGGTGTGCCGCTCTGCTGCAACCAGTTTCCTTTCAGTCCTTCCACCCGAGTAGTTCCCTTGTCAATGAACAACCAGCTCAACGACAATTTGCTTGCCGTATATGGCACAGAGTCTGTCTGCACGAGGATAGTCGTCGTATCCTTTAGGTTGCACAATGTCATTTCTGGCAAGTCACCCTCTTTCGGCGTGATGTTGCCGTTCACAACTTCAATAGTGTCGATGTACTGCGCCTTCAGTATATCCACCATATACATGATGCCCGTGAACTCAGGATGCCCGATGTTACCCTCAAGACGGTAATGTATTTGTGCTTGCCCCGCTAGACAGACGAGAGCAAGCAGGATGGCGATGATTGTCCTGTTCATGACTTTATACCTTATATATTATTATATATTATGTATTAGTATTACATTCTTCATTCCCCCCTAAAGGGGGTTAGGGGGTTAGGGGGTCCATTCCCTTTTCTGCTGCAAAGGTACGGCAATTCTTAGTTCATAGTTCATAATTCATAGTTCATAGTTGTGCTTTGTCCAAACTTTAGGCACACTTGTGTCCAATTCTTAGACACTTCGGGGCTATTGTGCTCTTGCTTTGCGAAGAATAAATAAACAAAAATGCCTCTCCAGACTATGAAAGGCAGAATACTTACATCTGTTAGAAACACAAATTATCCGAAAGTTATTCCTTATTATTATATATAGTGCCGCTTTCACTCTCCGAAGACTTTCGCCAAAGCCTTTTCGATGCCATCGCCGCGCAAGCCTCGCTTGAGGATGGTGCCGTCGGGGGAGAAAAGGATGATGTGCGGAATGCCGTTGATGCCATAAGAAGAGATTTGTTCGAAGGTGATGCCGAATATCTGCGGATACGGGATGCCCATCTGTTCTATGGCCTTGTCAGCATCTTCCTTGTCGTCATTGACTATCAAGCCGAGCACCTGCAGGCCGCGCTCTTTGTACTTCTCATGGGCGGCAACGATGCTCGGTATCTCTTCCCTGCAAGGCGGACACCAACTTGCCCAGAAATCCACCAGGACATACTTCCCTTTGCCCACATAGTCGGAGAGACGCTTGCCGTCGAAAGCACTCTGGATGTCCAGCATCTTCTTGCCTTCACTGGTGGCTTCGTATTTGGCCCACGTCTCCTTGCTGCTGACGAAGGATGGATACTCCTTTATCATAGGGCCTCCCATGTCGTAGAGCCGCAACTTGTCGGTGGGCGAGGCAATACACATGTCGAGTATCCTTAGGCCGAGAGCATCGTCCTTGTGGCGAAGGTACATCGCCTCGGCATACTGCTCGAAGCGCTTACTCCTTGCCTCATCAGTCAACGTGCTGTCAATCGACTGAGGGTATTCTGTCGCCAAATACGTCAAGCTGTCATTGAGAGTTCCGCCGACTGCAGAGAACGGATATTTGAGCGTAATGTCTCCTGGCTCCAGGATAAACAAGTTAAGCACATTCCGATATTTGTTGATGACGACGGCTGGAACGGGCTTGTCCACTTTGCCCTTCATCGTAAACTCTCCATTTGTCACGATGGCAGAGTCCAAGGTCTCGTAGCCTCTCCCTTGTTGCTCGAGATAGACAACTGTCACGTCTGGATCGTCAACGGTTCCTTTAATGGTGTAGTTGTTCTCCTGTGCCTGACTTGCCATAGATACGAAAGCAAGCAGGATGGCGATGATGGTTTGCTTCATGTTTTTATCGTTTTAAGTATTCCGCTACCCATAACACCCATTCGTCGATGTTGTCGGTGAGTTTTCTCGGGAAGGGCAAGGGTATGATAACATCGGGCGGGATGCCAAGACCTTCGGAAGAGAAGTCTTTCTCGTAGAAGCCTGACTCAATGGACGTGGCGTATAAGAATTTGAGCTTACTGTTGGGCAATGAATCTATTAGGCAATTGCCTGTCAGGTCGCAGCCGTTAGTGTTGCATATACCATAGACTTTGCAGCGTTCGCTGTGCTTCTTGACGAATTTAACAATGCACTCCGCTGAGCTTCCGGTCATGAAGTCAATCAAGACAGCAGCCCGTTTGACGCGTGATGTCGGCCAGCGATTGTTATCGCTCTCACCAAGTTTCACGAACTTCTTTTTAGAAGTCTCACACGTTTCAATCAGTTGCAGGTTCCAAGGAGATGATGGCTGCAGTTTCAGAATATCCTTCCAGTAGAGAAGGTTCTTGGGCGTATTGCGATGCCATGAGATTTCCGGCTTTCCAGGGTGATCGTAAAGCAAATCATAATACTTTTCCCATACATTATCGCTTCCGCCGCCATTGGAACGTATGTCGATGATGAGATTTTCACAGTCCGATTTCATGAATTGCTGCAAGGCGTTGACCGTGCCGTCGTAGAAATCAGGATGGCACGACGGGACGCGGATGAGCCATGTCAAGGAGTCCACTTTGCAGGATACTGGCTTCGGCTCATATTCGAAGTTCTCCTCGGAATCGGTGAGCAGCGTGCTGTCGGCCTTCGTCATAGTCTCGAAATTTATATTAGCCACAGCCCTTTGGAAGGCTTCTTCCCCAAGATATATGTGCGTATCGAACTGACTATAGAACCATATGACATAATCCGTAGTGGCTCGTTCCAAATCGGCCTCTCCTTTGCATAGTTGCTTGCGGAGTCGCTTCTTGAGGGCTTTGTATTCCCGCTTGTAGCCTTTCTGCATGATGGCATCGAAGGGTGCGTAGTTCTCTTCCACGAAACTGACCAGATAGTCGTAGTCCTCCAGCATCTGCTGCCTGGTGAGGGATTGGGAGTTCGCACTGCAGGAAAAACCGAGCGCAAGCAGGATGGCGATGATTGTCCTGTTCATATCTTTTTACCTTATTAATAATATATCCCCCCTAAAGGGGGTTAGGGGGTCTTGGAGTTAGAGGGGGTCTATCTGAACGCTTCGCTCAGGAGCTTTATCTCGATGGTGGGGCTGATGCGCTCGTAGAGGATGTTATAGACGGCGTCGAGGATGGGCATGTTGACGTGCAGATGTTTGTTGATGTCCTTCATGCACTTGGTGGCAAAGTAGCCTTCAGCAATCATCTCCATCTCGAGCTGTGCGCTCTTGACGCTGTAGCCCTGCCCTATCATCGTGCCAAAGACACGGTTGCGGCTGAAGTTGGAATAGCCCGTGACAAGAAGGTCGCCCGTATAGACGCTCTCCGTGATGCTGCGGTCGATGGGATAGACGGTGCCCAGGAAACGTTCCATCTCCTGAATGGCGTTGCTGATGAGCACGGCCTGGAAGTTGTCGCCGTACTTCAGTCCGTGACAGATGCCTGCAGCAATGGCATAGACGTTCTTCAGGACGCTGGCGTACTCGATGCCGATGACATCGTCGCTCGTCTTTGCCTTAACGTAATCGCTGGAGAGCATCTTGGCAAAAGCCATCGCTTTCTCCTTGTCGGCACATCCGATGGTGAGGTAAGTGAGGCGATTCAATGCAACCTCCTCGGCATGACTCGGTCCGCCGAGCACGGCCAGGTTCTCCTCTGGCACGTTATACATCTGGTTGAAGTAGTCAGAACAAATGAGGTTCTCGTCGGGCACAATGCCTTTGATGGCAGTGACGATGAACTTGTCGCGAAGGCGGACGTGAAGCCTCTTGAGGTGTCCCTTCAGATAAGGCGAAGGCGTGACGAAGATGAGCGTCTGGCAAGCTTCGACCACCTTGTTGATGTCGCTCTCGAAGGTGATACGGTTCACGTCGAAGTGTACGCTGGTGAGGTAAGCGGGATTGTGACCGAGGCGCTTGAAGTCCTCGATGCGATCGTCCCTGCGAAAGTACCACCAGATGCGATCGTTGACGTAGGCAGAGCCTTGTTTCTTCTCGAGGAGCATCTTGGCAATGGCCGTCGCCCAACTGCCACCACCCAGCACTGCTATGTTTCCTAATTCATTCACGTCTGCAAAATTACACATAAAACTTGGCATTACCAACCTTTCCGCTTACTTCTTTTAAGAAAAAGACAGATTTTACACGATTTGACGATTTCTCAATTTCACAATTTCACGATTTGACGATTTCACAATTTGACCCTTCCTCATTTTCACATTATCACATTCTCACATTATGATATTTGACTCCAGTCCCTGTAGTCGTCGCGATGCTTTGTGAGATAACGGAGGAGCAAGCTGTTCTGCGGAGCTTGCAGCTCAGGGTCGGCCGAGAGAACGAAGTCGGCTGTGTCGCGTGCCAGCCCTACAAGCTGTCCGTCGCGGCCCAGGTTGGCAAGACGCAGGTTGAAGGCCACGCCGCTCTGCTGCGTCCCCTCCAAGTCGCCCGGGCCTCGCAGCTTGAGGTCGGCTTCGGCAATCTCGAATCCATCGGTCGTCTCTGTCATAATCTGCAGTCGCTTGCGCGTCTCAGCCGACAACTTAGGCGACGAAACAAGGATGCAATAAGACTGTTCTGCGCCGCGACCCACGCGACCGCGAAGCTGGTGGAGCTGGGCAAGCCCAAAGCGTTCGGCATTTTGTATGACCATGACTGATGCGTTCGGCACGTTCACTCCCACCTCGATGACCGTGGTGCAGACGAGAATCTGTGTTTCTCCGCTCACGAAGCGCTGCATCTGCTCGTCCTTCTCCGCCGGTTTCATTTGCCCGTGCACCATTCCGATTCTGTATCGCGGGAAGACGCTGCGAAGGCGGACATACTCATCTTCCACGTTCTTCAGGTCGAGCTTCTCGCTCTCCTTGACGAGAGGATAGACGATGTAAGCTTGATGACCGGCATCTATCTCGCGTTCGATGCCTCGGCGTAGCTGTTCGGGCTGATTGTCGAAGATGTGGAGGGTGCGCACAGGCTTTCGTCCCGGCGGAAGTTCGTCGATGACGGAAACGTCGAGGTCGCCGTAGAGGGTCATGGCAAGCGTGCGAGGAATGGGCGTGGCGGTCATGACCAAGATATGAGGGAATTGGACAATTTCACGATTGGACGATTGGACAATTTCACGATTGGACGATTTCACGATTTCACGATTTGACAATTTCACATTTTCATTATCTGAAGGTTTCTCGTTTGTCAAATTGTCAAATTGTGAAATTGTCAAATCCTGATGTCTTTCCTGCAACTTTGCTCTTTGTGCCACGCCGAAACGATGCTGCTCGTCGATGATAGCGAGGCCGAGGTGGTGGAAGCGGACGCCGTCCTCGATGACGGCATGGGTGCCGATGAGGATGTCCACCGTGCCGTCGCTCAGTCCTTGGAGGATGTCTTGCCGGCGGCGACCCTTCACGTTCCCTGTGAGCAGTTCGATGCGGAGGGGCATGTCTCGCAGGAAATTCTGGAACGTCTTCAAGTGCTGCTCGGCCAGAATTTCGGTGGGTGCCATGATGCAGGCCTGGCATCCGTTGTCGATGGCAATGAGCATGACCATGAGCGCGACGAGCGTCTTGCCGCTGCCGACGTCGCCTTGCAGCAATCGGTTCATTTGGCGACCGCTCTTCATGTCGGCGTGCATCTCGCGAATGACGCGCTTCTGGGCCTCGGTGAGCGGGAAGGGCAGGTGGTCGCGAAAGAAAGTGTTGAAGGCATCGCCGATGCGTGAGAACTTCAACCCGACGCGTTCCTGCTGACGTCTTTTTGCATAGCTCATGATGATGAGCTGGATGAAGAAGAGTTCCTCGAACTTTAGCCGCATCGTGGCAGAGGCAAGTTCGTCGGCTGTAGTGGGGTAATGGGCGGCACGAAGGGCGTGGTCGAGCGGCATGAGGTGGAGTCGGTCGATAAGGTACTGCGGCAGCGTCTCGGGCAGCTCGGAGGTGAGGCGGCTGAAAAGGGTGCTCGTGAAGCGTTCCATCGTCCTTGACGTCATGCCGGCCTTCTTCATGCGCTCCGTGGTCGTGTAATATGGCTGCATCTTCATGGCTCCGAGCGACATGGACTCAGGGTTGTCGAGGTCAGGGTGGTTGACCTGAAGCCTGCCGCCATAGACTGAGGGGCGACCGAAAAGGATGTAGTCCTTGCGTATCTTTACGCTTTTCTTGATATAGCTGATGCCTTGGAACCAAGTGACGTCGAGAAACATCTCGCCATCCCAGAAATGTCCTGTGAGACGATGTTTCCTTCCCTCCCCAGCCTCTTCGAAGCTGAGGAATTGCCCGAGAACTTGCACGAAAGGCATGTCGGCCGTCAGCTCACGAATCTTGTAGAGACGGCTGCGATCGATGTGCTTGTAGGGAAAAGTGTAGAGGAGGTCGTGCCAAGTCCTGATGCCCAGTTCGGCTTCGAGCATTTTTGCCCTCGCAGGACCGATGCCCGGTAGATAGGTAATGGAAGTGTTCAGGTCGTCGGGATACATAGCTTCAGGTCGGCAGGCGTAGTCAGTTTGATGTTCTCTCGGTTGCCATCTATCATCATGATGTCTGTGCCCATGGCTTCCACGACGGAGGCATCGTCTGTGAAGGCTTCGGAAAAAGGCTGGCGGTAGGCTTCCTTGAGCATGGCGAGGGGAAAGGTCTGGGGTGTCTGCACGAGGCGATATTCGCTTCGGGACCGCGTCGTGCTCTTTCCGTCGGGAAGGATTTGGCGCAAAGTCTCAACCACTGGCACCACCGGCACCACGGCTTTTCCCTCCGCGGCAGCAGCATAGCAGCGACGGATGGTTTCTGTGGAGACGAAGGGACGTGCCGCATCGTGGACACCGACCACCGCGTCGGCATCATCGGGCAGCAATGCCAAGCCGTTCTGCACGCTGTGGAAGCGCGTAGGGCCTCCCGTTGCAATCATCGAGGGCGAGCAGAATGAATGTTTCTCGCAAAGCATCTGCCAGTAATCCAAGGCGTCGGCAGGCAAGACGAGCACTATTCCGATGTCGCCGAAAGCCCTTCGGAACACACTGATGGTGCGCATCAGCACGGGCACCCCGCCGATGGGCAGGAACTGCTTTGGCACATCTCCTCCCATGCGAAGCCCTTTGCCTCCGGCCACGATGATGACGTAGGCTTTCATCCTTGGGTCAGCTCTTCATATATCATGCCTTGTTGCAAGGACTGTGAAGCCCCTTCGCCAAGGAAGAAGTCCACGATGGCATAACCCAGCTCGAAGGCAGCTCCAGGCCCCTTGGCCGTGATGATATTGCCGTCCTGCTCAATGATTGAGGCCGTATAGTCGGCACCCTCAAGCTCTGTCTCGAAGCCCGGATAGCAAGTGGCGCGTCGGCCTCGGAGCAGTCCGAGATGACCGAAGACCAACGGGGCGGCACAGATGGCGGCAAGGGGTTTGCCTGCATCGTGATGGCGCGAGATGGCTTCCGTCAGCGGTCGGCAGGCATCGAGGTTGCTTGCTCCGGGCATACCTCCGGGCAGCACGAGCATATCGGCTTTCCCAAAATCGACTTCGGAGAGCAGCATGTCGGCCACAATGCCCACGCCATGTGCGCTCTCCACCGTTTGCCTACCCGTGACGGACACTGTCTTTACTTCCAGCGCGGCACGCCGCATGATGTCAACAGGTGCAAGGGCTTCGATATCTTCGAATCCGGTGGCTAAAAAAACGTAAATCATACCTTTATTATATATTAGGGGGTTTCTGTTTTGCAAAGTTAGGAAAAAATCCTTAACTTTGCCATCGCAAAGCGAAATAATTTATGAAAAAGGCAAAAAGTTGCGCAATCTTTGGCAACACTTATCAGCCAAAGAAGTGCGAAGCCGTTCAAATGCTCTTCGATGCACTGGCCGAAGAAGGCATCGAGCCGCTCATCGACAGTCCTTTCTCCCGTTATCTGCGGGAAGAGATGAACGTTGCCGTCCCCAGTCACCGCTTGATTGAAGGCGACAACTTCAGTGCCGACTTTGCCGTGAGCATGGGGGGTGACGGCACATTCCTCACCACCGCCATGAGAATAGGAGCGAAGCAAATCCCCATCCTCGGCATCAATACGGGCAGACTTGGCTTCCTTGCCGACTTCTCGCTTGCCGACATCTCGCAGACGCTCCGCAGCCTTCAGTCGGAGAGCCTGCGCCGCGAACGTCTGGGCGTGCTGCAGGTGGAGTCGGAAGGGCAGATGGAGGGTTATCCATTCGCCTTGAATGAAGTGGCAGTGCTCAAGCATGACAACAGCAGCATGATAAGCATTCGCGTCGACATCGACGGCGAATATCTGACGACCTATCAGGCTGACGGCCTCATCGTCAACACCCCGACGGGCAGCACGGGCTACGCTCTGAGCGTGGGCGGACCAGTGATGTTGCCCGGAAGCCGCGACATTGGGCTTGTAGCCGTTGCCCCTCATGGCCTTACCGTACGTCCGCTGACGCTGCCGGACAGCGTGGAGCTGACGCTCACCGTGGAGAGTCGCAGCCACAACTTCCTTGTCGCCGTGGACGGACGGAGCGAGTCGTGCCAGGACTCCACGCGCCTCACCATCCGAAAGGCCCCGTATCAGGTGACCGTGCTGAAGCGTCCGCAGACCACTTTCCTGCGCACTCTCCGTAGCAAACTGCTGTGGGGAAGCGATGCAAGGAACGTGGAGAAATAAGAAATGAAAAATGAAAAAATGAAAAAATGAAAGTTGAAAAGTGAAAAAGGAAAAGTGAAAAGTGAATAATTATATGGCGGCGGTGAAAAACTCCGCGTGCGGCGATGGCAATCTTCGCGTGCGGCGACGGCAATCTCCGCGTGCTGCGATGGTAATCTCCGCGTGCTGCGATTTGGACAGGACATTCGGAACGTAGGGACGCACCGTGGCGCAGCCGCTCCGACAAGCCCGAAAGGCAACAAACTGAAAACTGGAAGTTCGGCCTCTGATGCCTCCACATCGGGGGGATCAAGGAGGGAACTGCCAATCGTAAATTGACAAAACGTAAATCGAAAACAAGGATGTCTACTTCCGTTCGCGACCTTGGCCGGTGGCTTTGGCGTTCATCCCGCGGACTGCGACTGCAGGCGGTGCTCAATGCTCTCATCGGCATCGTGTCCGTCTGCCTCGACTTTGCCTTCATCTATGCCACGAAGTGGACGATTGACATAGCCACGAGCCGTGCCGAGGGCAGTCTGAGGGCAGCGGCCTATGCGCTCATCGCCATCATGGTGAGCAAAATCCTGCTTGGCTTTGCCCGCAAATGGGTGAGCGCCCTGCTCGGCGTCCGCTCGCTCAACATCTTGCAGAAACGCCTCTTCTCGCGCCTGTTGCAGAGCGAATGGAACGGACAGGAAGACCGTCACAGCGGCGACACGCTGAATCGCATGGAGCAGGACGTGCGCGACCTCACATCGTGCATCACCGAAACCATTCCCGCCCTCTTCGAAGTCTCCTTCCGATTCGTGGGTGCCTTCTTCTATCTCTTCAGCATGGACGGCCGCCTGGCCTGCCTCATCGTCTGCATCGTGCCCCTTTTCCTCTTGCTGAGCAAGGTCTATGTGCGCAAGATGCGTAGCATTACGCGCGACATCCGTTCCACGGAGAGCCGCGTGCAGAGCATCTTGCAGGAAAGCATACAGCATCGTGCCATACTGAAAACGCTGGAGCGGACAGGAACCATGATTGCGAAGCTCACGCAGATGCAGGGCGAGCTGCGCCGCCACGTCCGCCACAGGGCGGTATTCAGCAGCACGTCGTCCACATTGCTGAGCGTCGGCTTCGGCACGGGCTACCTCGTCACCTTCCTATGGGGCGTGAATAGCCTGAAAGAGGGTGCCATCACCTACGGAATGATGATTTCCTTCATCCAACTCGTAGGGCAGATACAGGGCCCATTCCGCGACCTGACGCGCTTCATTCCCGTCCTCATCAACACACTCACAGCCAGCGAGCGACTCATGGAGCTGGAAGACGTGCCGCTGGAGGACGAGTCGGACCCGATAGCCTTTGAGGGTGGTGCCGGAGTGCGCCTTGCCGACGTGAGCTTCCGCTACAGGGAAGGCGGACGAGCCATTCTCTCTCACTTCTCGTGCGACTTTCCCAAAGGCTCCACCACGGCCATCCTTGGCGAGACCGGTGCAGGCAAGACGACGCTCATCCGCCTTGTCCTGGCCTTGCTGAAGCCTACGGAGGGAAGCGTGGAGATGTACGACGATGCGCGCACGGCACACGTTTCTCCCCGCACACGCTGCAACCTCGTCTATGTGCCGCAGGGCAATACGCTCTTCAGCGGCACCATTCGCGACAACCTCCTGCTGGGCAATCCCGATGCCACCGAGGAGGAGATGCGCCAAGCCCTCGAGACTGCCTGCGCAGGCTTCGTCATGGACCGCCCCGACGGACTGGATGCCGTCTGCGGAGAACTGGGTGCCGGCCTGAGCGAAGGGCAGGCTCAGCGCATAGCCATCGCCCGTGCGCTGCTGAGGAAGGGGTCGGTGCTGCTACTCGACGAGGCTACGAGCGCTCTCGACATGCAGACAGAGAAGCAACTCCTGCAGAATCTTGCCGCACGCGAGGTGGGTCAGACCATCATCTGCGTGACCCATCGGCCTGCCGTCATTGAGTATTGCACGCAAGTCATCGAGATGACACGCGTCAGGACGGACTGAGTTAATCCACACGGCGCGAGGTCCTTGCCAGAACCCTGTGCCGTTACCACTAAAGCCCTGTGCCATTATAGCAAAAACCCTGTGCCGTTTTGTTCATCACGGCACAGGGTTTTTCCAAACTTGCTGCAGAGGGTGTCTGGCAAGGGACTTCCCTTACTTCTTCTTCATCGTCAGATTGAGCGTTCCGCCCGCCACGACATCGCTGAACGCGATGCTTCCTTCGGTCGTCTTCTTGCCGTTCAGGACCTTGGCAGGCTGCACATAGACGTTCTTCTTGGAGTTGTTCTTGGCCGTGATGACGAACTCTTTTCCCTTATAATACTGCGGATTGAGCTTGACGGTCACCTTGTCGAAGACAGGACTGCCGATGGAGAACGACGGACGGGGCGAGGTGAGACCGTCGACGGCAAACAGTCCGATGGCCGACATCACGTACCATGCGCCCAGCTGACCTTGGTCCTCATCCTGTCCGTAGCCGTAGCCGTGGATGCCATCGGTGCCGTAGAACTCGTCGAGGATAGCGCGAACCCACTTCTGAGAGAGGTCGGGTCGGCCGCTATGATTGAAGAGCCACGAGATGTGGAGGCAAGGCTGATTGCCCTGATTGTAGTAGGTGCGGAGTCCTGCAAAGGCGTCTATCTCCTTGCCGCCCGAGAAGATCTGGGGCTGAGAGGCTGTAAAGATGTCGTTCAGGCGCTTGTTGAACTCGTCCTGACCCACTTTCTTGATGAGCGCTTCGGGTGTGTGGGGGACGTAGAAGGTGTACTGCACCGCGTTGCCCTCTTGGAATCCTCGCCACACTTGCATGGGGTCGAAGTTCTCAATGAAGTTGCCATTCCTCAATCGAGGATGCATGTAGCCGGTCTTTTCGTCAAAGATTCTTTCCCAACCTTTCGACATCCAGAGGAGTTTCTCCAGGTGTTCCGTCTTGCCGAGGCTCTGTGCGAGCATCGCCGTAGCATAGGCCGAGAAGCTGTATTCTAGGGTGTGGGAGCCGGAGAAGTAGAAGTCTTCGCCCCTCTCGCCAAGCTCTTTGTGCGGAGCATAACCGAGCTGAACGAAGTCGGCGGTGTCGTCTTTGCCAGCACCTTCAGGCCTGTTCGTGCCCTCCATCTCGTTCTTGAGGCAGGCTTCGTAGGCAAGGTCGAGGTCAAAGTCGCGGATGCCGCACTGATAGGCCGCGTCTATCATGAGCGGAAGCTGGTTGGTGCCGACGCCCGAGACGAACTTCGAGTTGGCAAGCCCATCGGCAAGCCAGCCGCTGTCCTTGTACTGTTGGAGTGTCGAAGCCACAAATTCCGACAGATGCTCTGGGTAAGCCAAGGCCCAAAGCTGTGTCAGGTTCCACTGACCTCCCCACATCGCGTCGGTGTTGAACATACGATATTTGGGCTTGCCGCCTTCCATGGGGACCTGACCTATAGTGCCATCGTGCTTGGGGTAAGCGCCGTTCACGTCGCTCATCACGCCTCTTCCGAGCATCGCATGATAGAGTCCGGTGTAGAACTTCATCTTGTCCTGCTCGTTTTTGCCTTCCACGAGGACGCGGCCGAGGCACTCTTCCCATGCTTTTTGCGAGGCATTCCTGGCCTGGTCGAAGGCGACGCCGGTGGCCTCGGCACGGAGATTGATGCGGGCATTCTGCACTGAAGTGAAGCTGATGCCCACCTTCACGGTCACCTGCTCGCCCTTCTTCGTCTGGAAGTCCATGTAGGCACCGGCCCCGAGGCCGTGGGCGTAGGTCTGACCCTTGTGGACTTCATCGCCGTTGAACGTGCCGAAGGCGCCGGCTTTCTTGTCCGTGACGGCCGAGAAATAGATGCGTTGGTCGGCCGTTGGCTGGTACTTCTTGATGTATTCGGGTCGGGTGATGACGTACCCTTCCACCGTTCCGTCGTCGTTTATCCAGACTTCCGAGTCCTTCACCTTGCCGCTTTCGCCTTGCTGATGACCGATGTCGAAGATGAGGTGAGCGCTTTGCGACTCGGGGAACGTGAAGCGGAGATAGGCCACTCGCTGCGTTGCGGTGGCTTCGGCATTGATATCGTAGTCCTTCAAGCGCACTTGGTAGTATCCTGCCGTTGCCTGTTCTTCGTCGTGACTGAAGGATGAGCGGTAACCCTTCGGCCCTGTTCCGTCGGGAAGGCCCGGGAGCGTGCGAAGCGTGCCCGTGGACGGAGCAACCGTGATGCCTCCCACCTGAAACTCATGCGTGCAGACAAATCCCTCGATGCTTGTGTCCCGATAGTCGTAGCCCGTGGCTTGCCAACCGTCTGCATTGCCGAGCGAACCATTCGTCGACGGGCCTGGTTTGGCCATTCCCAAGGGCATGGAGCCTGGCGCGAAGTGGAAAGCGCGGCAATGGGCTGTGCCGATGCGGGGTTCTACATACTGTACGAGCGATGTCGGGGCTTGTGCCATCGCGCCGAGCGTTGAAGCAAAAAGTGCAACTAAACAGATGATTTTTTTCATAAGAATTATGCAATTTAGAGTTCTTTTCGTGCAAAGATACGCAAAAAAGCAGGAACGGCAAAGGGAAATGCCGTTTTTCTTCAGCAGACGTGGCGAGAGCCGTCGGGAAACGGTTCTGCAGAAGATGAAAAAGTTCTCGTGGAGGGATGCCAAACTTAACGTGGAGAGATGCCAAACTTAACGTGGAGAGATGCCCGACTTAACGTGGAGAGATGCCCGACTTAACGTGCGGCGTTGGCAAACCAACCGTGGGGGGTCAGCCTTTTCTCCTGAACTTGCGGAGGATGCACTTTGCGCAGTCCGACCGATGGAGCAGCTGATAGATGCTCAGCGCCGAGGAGATGATGAAGGCCACACCGCCTATCGTGTACTTCTCTTCTGCGGAAGGGGAGACGAGGTAGCAGTATTCCACGGCTGCCACGAGGCAGATGAACTGCCCGATGCAGAAGAGGAAGGTGCTGCGGCGGAAGTTGAAACCATAGCGGAAGTGGCAATAGAGGAAATAGACAACCACGTCGTACAACGCTCCCACGGAGAAGGCGATGCCCGCTCCGACAAGTCCGAACGAGCTGTAGAGCCACCAGAAGAGGAGTCCGAACAACACGGCATAGCACACTTCGAGCACAAGATAGGCGATGCTATGACCTTTGGCGAGGATGCTGTAGGCCATAGGCAACGACATGCAGCGCAGGAAGGTGTAGAAGACGGACAGCGTGGCCATGCCCGTCACGACGAGGAACTCGTCCACATAGAGCACCTGCAGCACGATGGGCATGAGCATGACAAGCAGCACAAGGAAGGGCGAGATGAGCAGCGTGCAGACGTCAATCTGCTGGTTCACCGTCTCGTTCATGCGCTCCGTGTCGCGGTTCACGGCCGAGAGGCGCGGGAAGTAGTCGCTCTCCAAAGCCAGGAAGACGAGTCCCGAATAGCCTATCATCAATGCCCATGCCGCTTTGTAGTAGCCCAGTTCGTCCATCGAGTGGCTGGCAAGAATGATGGCGGGGATGATGAGCTGCAGGCTGGAATTGGCAAGGCCTGCAAGGACGTAGGGGATGCCCACCTTGATGAGCGGCAGTCCCTCCACGAAGGTGGTCTGCGAGAAGGGTTTCACCCTGTACGACACAATCCGGAGCGAGAACGAGAAGTGGACGGCTGCCGACAGGAATCCGCAGGCAATGAGGCCCACTATCACGCCCCTTATACCTAATATATAATAAAGAGGTATGGTGCAGAGTAACGTCCCGATGGCCAGGATGGTCTCGATGACTGCCACCTTTCGCACTTGCCGGAGGCCCTTCAGTATGGCACATTCGCCCTCGGCTATGATGTTGCTCACCGCCACAAGCGAGGTGAGCATCACCACCGGCCAGCGGTTCCAGTCGTGGTCGAAGAAGAAATAACTGATGACGGGCGAGAAGAAAAGGCAGATCAGCACGGACAACAGCGCCGACCACAGCACCCAAGTGCGGATGACCATCACTTGATGCTCTATCTCCTCGGCCGTTCCTTTCTCGAAAAGCTCGCTCGTGCGTCGCGTGGCATTCAGGGGGATGCCCATCGAGCTTGCGCTGTTGAGGAACTCCCACACGGCATTGTAGGCCGAGATGAGCCCCATGCCCCAGCCGCCCAGAAGCGCTGTGGTGAGCTTCATGCGCAGTGCGCTGACCAGCATCTTCAGTCCCTGCACGCCGCCGAAAACGCCTGTGTACTTCAACACATGGTCGTACGACGTGTCGTTCGTCTCGGCATTATGCAGTTTCTTCAGTTCTTCCATCGGGCAGTTGGCGTTTGGGCGACAAAGGTACGAAGAAAAGTGAAAAGAGAAAAGAGAAAAGTGAAAAATTAACTAAAAAAGGACCTCCATTACAGGCAACACGGGTGCAAACACGTTGTAAATGAAAACTTTTTTGTATCTTTGCCCTTGAAAAGTTCAAATGCAACCGGTAAACGACCAAATGGCAAACGACATGGTTTCCGTCATCGTGTGTACCTACAACCAGCAGGACACGATAGGGCGCACCCTCGAGAGCATCCTCTCGCAAGAGTGTCACTTGCCCGTGGAGATAATCATCGGCGAAGATGGCTCCACCGACGGCACCCTCTCCGTCTGCCAAACGTATCAAAAGCAACACCCCGACACGATTCGCATCCTCAGTCGACCCGTCAACAAAGGCTTCGTCAGCAACTACTTCGACTGCCTCCGCGCCTGTCGGGGCAAGTACATTGCCGACTGCGCAGGCGACGACTTCTGGACAGACAGGCAGAAGCTCGAGCTGCAAGTCCGCATCATGGAGCAGGACCCGAGCGTCGGCATCGTCCACACCGACTGGCTTCGCTACAACCCACAGACCGAAGAACTCGTTCCTCCCGACGAGTCGCCACGTGAATGTCCCCTCCCCCCGGGGGAAGGATGGGAGAAGGCTATCCTGACCCCAGGCGCCCGGCCTGCCATACATCTCTGCACAGCCCTTTACCGCAACGACTGGGTACGGCAGGCCATGCAGCAGTATCCGCAGTTCTTCGACCCCGAACGCTATCTCTGCGAGGACGTGCAGATAGCTTTCTTCCTCGCCCGCATGGGCAAGGTGGCCTACATCGACCGCCCTACCCTCGCCTACTCCTGCGGAGCGACGTCCATCTCCAACCCCTCGAGCGAGGAGAAACATTTCCGCTTCTGGGCAAACACTACCCGACTTTCCTACGACCTGGCACAGACCTTCGGCCTCCGCGACCCGCACCTCGACCGCTTTCTGCAGTCTCGCCTCCACAAACTCCTCATGCACGCCTTCCGCAGCGGCAAGCACTCCCTGCGCTCCGAAGCCGTACGTATGCAAAAAGAAATGCACATCGCCGACAACGGCAAAACGCTCTTCGCCAAGTTCATCACCCTACCCCTCGTCTGGCCTGCCATGCTTTGCATCAGGAAACTCTATGTCGCTCTGAAGCACAGACGTTAGCCTCTGGCACCGCTCGACAGCCACGTTTGCATCGTTCTTTGCCCCCGAAACAGCAAAAATAAGCCCACAGGCAAAGAAAAAACTCGCTCAACGCTTGCAGATTAAGGAAAAAATTGTACCTTTGCACGCCGATTATTATCAAAGCACCCCTAAAAGGTGCACAAGAGGCGTGTGAATAGTCCGCATCATTGGCCTGTACGGACGGTTCGGGAATCGCTTCGGAAAAAGAGAAAAAAACAAGGTAGTAACAAAACAAAAAGTTTAGACAAAGAATGGATACTTTGAGCTACAAGACCATCTCGATGAACAAGAACACCGTCAAGAAGGAGTGGGTCGTAGTGGATGCTACGGACCAGGTCCTGGGTCGTCTCTGTTCGAAGGTGGCAAAACTGCTGAGAGGCAAGTACAAGGCTGAGTTCACACCTCATGTGGACTGCGGCGACAACGTCATCATCGTGAACGCCGACAAGATTATCATCACTGGTAAGAAGATGACAGACCGCACTTATCTGTCGTACACAGGCTACCCCGGTGGCCAGCGCGCCATCACTCCCGCCGAGATTCTGGCTAAGCCCAACGGCGCCGAGAAACTGCTCCGCCGCACCGTGAAAGGTATGCTCCCCAAGAACAAACTGGCCGACAAGCTGCTCGGCAACCTCTACATCTACGCCGGTGCAGAGCACAAGCAGCAGGCACAAAGCCCCAAGGCCATCGATATTAACCAGTATAAATAATCACCAAACATGGATACGAAATACATAGCAAATGCGCTGGGTCGCCGCAAGTGCGCCGTTGCCCGCGTATATGTCAGCGAAGGTTCTGGCAAGATTACCATCAACAAGCGCGACCTGACCGAGTACTTCCCCAGCACCATCCTGCAGTTCGTGGTGAAGCAGCCGCTTGCACTGCTCGACGCTGCAGAGAAGTATGACATCAACGTCAACCTCTACGGCGGCGGCTACACTGGTCAGTCGCAGGCTCTTCGCCTCGCCATCGCACGCGCACTGGTGAAAATCAACGCAGAAGACAAGAAAGCTCTCCGCGCCGAAGGCTTCATGACACGCGACAGCCGCGAGGTCGAGAGAAAGAAGCCGGGTCGTCCAAAGGCACGTCGTCGCTTCCAGTTCAGCAAGCGTTAACATACAATGCATATTTCTTAATTCACAATTCATAATGGAGGCTACGCCCATGCAATGTCAGGCAAAAGCAATAATTATGAATTAAGAATTATGAATTATGAATTGCTAAAAAGGTTTAGCATCTAAATCTGCCTGACTCCCCTATTATATATATAATGTATATAGAAGGGACTACTCGCAGGTTGGTTCTTCTCCTAAGCTCAGGCGCAAGCAGAGCTAACACAAAAGAATTAACAAGAAAGTAAACAATAACAAAAGAGTTGACAAGTTAACGAGTTGACGAGTTGTTTGAAAGTAACAACTTGTTTACTTGTCCACTTGTTTACTCGTCAACTAAAACAAATTATGTCAAGAACAAATTTTGAGACTTTACTGGAGGCCGGATGTCACTTCGGCCACCTCAAGAGAAAGTGGAACCCCGCCATGGCTCCCTACATCTTCATGGAGCGCAACGGCATTCATATCCTCGACCTGCACAAGACTGTTGCCAAGGTTGACGAAGCTGCCGAAGCACTGAAGCAGATTGCCAAGAGCGGAAAGAAGATTCTCTTTGTCGCTACCAAGAAACAGGCCAAGCAATGCGTTGCCGACCTCGCCACCTCTGTAGGCATGCCCTACGTCATCGAGCGCTGGCCCGGCGGCATGCTCACCAACTTCCCCACCATCCGCAAGGCTGTGAAGAAGATGGCTACCATCGATAAGCTGATTGCCGACGGCACTTTCAGCAATCTCTCCAAGCGTGAGATCCTGCAGGTGAGCCGTCAGCGTGCAAAGCTCGAGAAGAACCTCGGCTCCATCGCCGACCTCAACCGTCTGCCTTCTGCTCTCTTCGTCGTTGACGTACTGAAGGAACAGATTGCAGTCCGCGAGGCAAACCGTCTGGGCATCCCCGTGTTCGGCATCGTCGACACAAACAGCAACCCTGACAACATCGACTTCGTCATCCCCGCTAACGACGATGCAAGCAAGAGCATCGAGGTCATCCTCCAGGCTTGCTGCGCCGCCATCAACGAGGGTCTCGAAGAGCGCAAGGCCGAGAAAGCCGACAGCGATGCTGCTGCCGAGCAGGAAGACCAACCCGTGAAGAGGGGACGTCGCAGCGGCAAGGCTCGCGAAGAGGAAGAAGAAGAAGCACCCGAGGCTGAATAAAATAGTGGTCGGAGAATAATGGTTAGAGGTTAGAGGATTGCACAGGCTGCTGATTTCAATGCCAAGGTATTCTCTAACCTCTTATTTCTAACCTCAAACCTCTCACCCCTAACCACTCACTTCTCACCCCTAACCTCTTACTTCAAATCAAACTTGAATTATAAACTCTAAACAAAGATATTACTATGGAAGTTACAATGAATGACATCAAGAAGCTCCGCGAGATGACGGGCGCAGGCTTGGCCGACTGCAAGAAGGCTCTGGCCGAAAGCGACGACATGGACGGTGCTGTGGCATATCTGCGCAAGAAAGGTCAGGCCGTTGCTGCAAAGCGTAGCGACCGCGAGGCTGCCGAAGGTTGCGTGCTCGTAAAGGCTGAGAACGGCTTTGCCGCCATCATCGCCCTGAAGTGCGAGACTGACTTCGTGGCCAACAATGCCGACTTCGTAGCTCTCACACAGAGCATCCTCGACGCTGCCGTTGCCGCTAAGTGCAAGACTCTCGACGAGGTGAAGGCTCTGCCCATGGGCGAAGGCACCGTTGCCGACGCTGTTACCGCACGCAGCGGTATCACTGGCGAGAAGATGGAGCTGGATGGTTATTGCACCATCGAAGGCGAAAACATTGCCACCTACAACCACATGAACCGCAATGGACTCTGCACCATGCTTGCACTGAACAAGAAGGTGGACGATGAGACCGTCGGTAAGAACATCGCCATGCAGATTGCAAGTGCAGCTCCCGTGGCAATCGACGAGAGCGGCGTGCCTCAGAGCGTGAAGGACAACGAGCTTTCCGTTGCCATCGAGAAGTCGAAGAGCGAACAGATTCAGAAGGCTGTGGAGGCTGCCATCAAGAAGGCAGGCTTCAACCCCGCTCACTTCGACAGCGAAGATCACATGGAGAGCAATCAGGCAAAGGGCTGGATTACTGCCGACGACGTGGCAAAGGTGAAGGAAATCATCGCCACTGTTTCCGCAGAGAAGGCTGCAAACCTCAACGAGGCTATGATTCAGAACATCGCCAAAGGCCGTCTGAACAAGTTCCTCAAGGAGAATTGCCTGCTCAGCCAGGAGTACATCTGGGACAAGAACATGACAGTAGAGGCTTACCTCAAGAGCGTCGACAAGGAACTCACTGTCACCGACTTCAAACGCTTCACACTGCGTGCCGAATAATTCACGCTGAACGTTTCATAATGATGCCCCGCAAGCCAAAAACTTGTGGGGCATTTTATTTTTGACGGAAATGGAAGCAAAGAAGGAAGTCGAGGTTGCCGAATGGGGCTTGTGGGCACTTTTATTTATAACGGGAACGGAAGCAAAGAATTTACTGAGAAGTTGTTTCCGAGTTTAATGCTTTCTGGCCGTTTTGCCTTTCGAGACACATCGTGACGTGTCCGCCATCTGCGACATATCCACACCTGCCGCACCTTCGCAATGGGCATGGACACGTCATGGCGAGTCCCTAAACGGCGAGTTCGGCATTGTCTCTGATAGCTTCCTATAAATATATACTCTGACAGGCGTTGGCCGTGTTTACTTGCCTTCCTTTCTGCCAAAGACGGAGAAGTGAACGTAGCGCTTGGGATGGGCCTTGAGGTCGGTGACGAGGCTATCGGCGCTCTGCACGGTGTGGTTGAGGTTGTCGTACATCGACGGGTCGTTTATCAGTTTGCCGAGCGTTCCCTTTGGACTTTGTATCTGTTCCATCATGCTGTGAACGCTGCTGATGGTCTGATTGACGCTGTCGAGCGTGGCCTGCAGGTCGAGCTGGTTCATCTTGTCGGTCAGCGTAGTGACGTTCTCGCCGGCCTTTGTGAAGGTGCCGGTCAGCCGTGGGATGTCGTTGCGGAGCAAGGTGTTGAGCTGTTCGCTGCTCTTGTTGAGGTTCTCCGTGACGAGCTCTGCGTTCTGAATGATGAGGGGCAGATTGGGATCGGAAACGAGCTTATTGAGCGTAGCAACAAGGGTGTCGACTTTTGCCACGACCTGTTCGAGCTGAGGCACCATTGCTCCAACTTTTTTCATCACGCCGCTCACGTCGGTGCCCGGTATTGTGTCGCCCGGGCTGTAGGCTTCGCTGGGATTGGTGGCGAGCATCATGTTAAGGGTACAGCCTCCGAGCAAGGCCTCGTCGAGCTGAGCGGTGCTTCCCTTGGGGATGCGGAGCCCCTTCTCGGTGCTTATCTCTACCACGACGTTGCCCGGATGAAGGAAGTCGTAGCGGATGTCGCTCACTATGCCCACCTTGTATCCGTCGGCATAGACGGAGCTGCTCTTTGCCAAACCCTTTGTGTTGTTGAAGGAAATGTAATATACCTTACTGCTGCTGAAGAGATTCACTCCCTTCAAGAACTTTATGCCGAGGAAGAGTGCGACGATGGCGATGACGCCCGTCAGTCCTATCTTTGCTTCTGTTTTCACTTCTTGTTTTTATTGTTTAGCGTTTAACGTGAAAAAGCCAAGGCGCTGGAGTGCCGGCGAGTTTCCTTTGCTCCACACCCCCTTTAACCTTTTAACATTTTAACTTTCTAACCTTTTAACCTTCTCAGCTTTTCCCTTTCTTATATGCCACGAATGCATTGTAGATGCTCTTTGCCAGGGCATTGACTCCAGCCGTGGAGGTGAGGTAGGCTGCTTCGGAGGGGTTGTTGATGTAGCCCAGTTCGATGAGAATGCTGGGCATGCTTGTGGCACGGAGCACAAGGAATCCGGCCTGATGCACGCCTTTGTCGACGCGACCCGCCGTGCTTCTGAACTGTTTCTGCACGAGCCCTGCCAGCTTGACGCTGCTCTCCATGTTCTTGTCCTGCATGAGTTCGAAGATGATGTAGCTTTCGCTGGAGTTGGGATCGAAGCCCTCGTACTTCTCTTCGTAGTCGTTCTCGAGCGTAATGACGGAGTTTTCTCGCTTGGCCACGGCAAGGTTGTCGGCCGCACGGTGCATTCCGAGGGTGTAGGTCTCAGTGCCTCGCGGACCCACCTTTGCTGCCGTGCTGTTCGTATGGATGCTGATGAAGAGGTCGGCCTTGGCGCGGTTGGCGATGGCGGCGCGCTCGTTTAGCTCGACAAAGACGTCGGTCTTGCGCGTATAGACCACTTTCACGTCCTTGCAATTCTGCTCCACGAGCTTGCCAAAGGCAAGGGCGACGGCCAGGTTGATGTTCTTCTCCTTGCCCGTCTTGCTCTGCGCTCCCGGGTCCTTGCCGCCGTGTCCGGCATCGATGACGAGGGTGTAGGGGAAGGCTGCCAAGCAGCATAGCGAGAGCAGGAGCGTGGAAAAGTATCGTTTTATCGTTTGCATTTAGCCACAAATAAGCACATTTCGCGTGCAAAGTTACGGAAAATAACTGAATAATTCAAGAAATGGGAAACCAAATATCGCTGAGTCTGCGGAAAACACGCTGTGGGGCCTCTCTGCGAAAGCACTGCGTCGCGGGAAGCAGGGCTTCGGAGTTCGGCCGACGCTGTGGGGGTCGGAGAGCCTCGCCGAGGGCTGTCCGGGGGCGCGGAGAGGGGAGTTTGGCGGAAACTTTAGGGGGATGCGGCATTTTTTGGCGCGGAGTGTGCCGACATTCCGTTTTTTCTTGCTAACTTTGCAGTACGGAACGTTACATTTATCTCTGAAGCTATGATGATACTGACAGGATGGGGCATCTTCCTCGGCGTGGTCTATTTGGTGCTGTGGGCTGATGCTTTCTACTACAGATACAACCTCCCGAAGGTTTGCAAAAAGGTGTTTGATGCTTTCACGGAGGAGGAATAGCCTATGGCTGCTGTGCCTGCTGACGGTCTGCTGCCAGAAGATTGACACGACGGTCAGTCCCTCGGCGGGCGACGGCGAAGGCCTTTCGGCGGAAGACGTGCATGTGGTGGGCACGGGCGAAGGGACGATGGAGTGCCCATTCACCGTGACGGACGTGCAGACGCTGTCGCTTTCGGCGGACGAGCCTGTGTGGGTCGTCGGCTACATGGTGGGCACGGCGTACCGCTCGATGGGCAATGCCGAGTTCAACGCCGAGGCCCGGAACAACTCGAACATCCTCCTTGCGGCCGACTCGCTGTGCTCCGATGCCGAGAAGTGCATTCCCGTGGAGCTTAATTCCTCCAAGCTGAAGTCGGCCTATTCGCTTCCCTCCAACCCTCAGCGCCTGCACCATTGCCTGCTCCTGCGGGGCGTTCCGTCCACCTATCTTCACAGAAAAGGCCTGCGCGAAGTTTCGGCAGGCCTGTGGATGAACGGGTTCGACGTCGCAAAGGTGGCGCCTGAGCCTTGGGGGATTATTTCGTTGTGACCATAACGATAGTGACGATGGCCGAGATGACGCTGATGATGCTGGCGCCAGCCCCGAGGAATGCGTAGAAGGCACTGCTCTTGATGCTCTGGCTCTTGTTGGGCTCGACGTAGATAAGGTCGTTCTGCTGTACATAGTAGGCCTCGCTCTGGAAGATGTCGGTGCTGGTGAGGTCGATGGGATACTTCTTGCGTTCCCCGCCTTCCTCGCGGTAGAGGGTGACCTTTTGGCGCAGGCCTGTGTCGGCAATGTCGCCGCATCGGGCCAGCACGTCGAGGATGGTGTTGCGCTCACTGGTGAGGCTGACCACCTGAGGCGCCTTGACTGCGCCGAGCACTGCCACGCGGGCATTGAGCAGACGCACCGTCACCTCAGGGTCCTTGATGAGGTTTTTCTCCACAATCTGTTCTTCGATGCGGCGCGCAGCCTCGTCGCTTGTCAGTCCGGCCACGTTGACGCGGCCCACGGCAGGCAGGGTGATGATGCCGTCGTTGCTCACGGTGTAGCCGTAAGCATTGGTCATGCTGCCGCTGCCGGCAACGTTCGTAGAGTTGGTACCCGCCGTTCCCATCATCACATCCTGCGCGAAGATGGAGAGGAGCTCAGGCTCGCTGCAGGTCACCTTGACCAGGACTTGGTCGGCCGGCTTGAGCCGCATCTCATACTGCTGCATGATCTGCTGCCCCTGGCGGAACACCTCGTCGGGGTCCTGGAAGTACACGATTTTCTTTGTCGACACACAGCTCGACATCAGCAGCAAGGCTGAGAGCGCGAGCAGAAGGTAGGATGTTTTTTTCATAGCATTTTTTAATTTTCTGCGCAAAGGTAAGAAATAAAATCCGAAAAACGAGGCTATCGGCCGAGAAATGTGCAGAAAAACATCGTTTTCCGTGCCGTCAGCCCCCATTCGCCGTGCTTCCATGCCGCCGTCGGCACTTCCCGGAAGCCGACATCGCGTTGCCCGACTCCCGACGTCGTACAGGGTTTTGTTTGCAGGGTCATGATGCTGCAATTGCATGGTCATGATGCTGCAATTGCACGGTCATGATGCTGCAAACAACCCAGCCTGCGGCGCGAAGAGCCGGAGGGAAGGGCTTCGGACAGCGCGGCAGCAAATTTTTCACTTTTCACTTTTCCCTTTTCCCTTTTTTTCGTACCTTTGCAGCCGAAACGAAACATTCAGACAGACAATGACGATAGCAGTAGACTTCGACGGAACCATCGTCGAGCACCGTTACCCCGAAATCGGCAAGGAACTTCCCTTTGCCACGCAGACGCTCAGGATGCTCATCGAGCAGCGCCACAAACTTATCCTCTGGACCGTGCGCGAGGGCCAGCTCCTCGACGACGCCGTGGAGTGGTGCCGGAAGCGCGGCGTGGAGTTCTACGCCATCAACAAGGACTTCCCCGAAGAAGACATAAGCAAGAACCGCAGCTTCAGCCGGAAACTCAAGGCAGACGTCTGGATAGACGACCGAAACATAGGCGGTCTGCCCGACTGGGGCACCATCTATCAGATGATAACCGAAAGAAAGACCTACGAAGAAGTGCTCGCAGAGCGATGGCAGAGCGAGCCGGAGAAGCCAAAGAAGAAATGGTGGCAGTTCTGAAGAGGACAGGAAGAGCACTCCCGGCGGGCACAAAGCACACCCCTTTGGCCTAAAATTCAGCGCACCGACCCCCTCTTTACGCTCCCACATCACATTTTTCGGCATTCTTCCCTCATTTTTCATCTTTAATTTTTCATATTTAATTTCTTCTTCGTACCTTTGCAAAAGCAATACACTAAACACACACAAATATGAACAAGTATCTGGGAATAATCCTCATCGTGCTCGGCGCACTGATGCTCATCTTCAGCTATGTCCTCAGCCTCGAAGACTATAACTTCTACAACATCGGCGCCCTGCTCATCATCATCTGCGGCATCGTCACGCACATCTACGTGACAAAGCGCTCATGACCCTTGCCGCCCCATCCGGCACGGCACACCATCATCCCAACCAACCCCCACAGCTATGAAAGCCACCCGAACAGCTATGGCTCTGCTTGCCGTGCTCTGTCTCGCGCAGACGGCAAGGGCTCAGTACGACGAAACCGACGAAGTGGAGGAATGGACACTCGACCTCGACGAGGAAGAAACGCCCAAACCGCAGCACAAGGAGTACAAAAACGCTCTCTACCTCCAGTATTCCGCCTCACGATACAAGCCAGGCGACGACGCATCGCGCTTCCACATGAACGAAATGGCCGTGGGCTACTTCCGCAGCATACAGGTCGTGGAGGAGAAACCCTACTTCGTGGAAGCCGGAGCCAACATGCAATTCTCATGGGAGACAAGCCACCTCAAGGCCCGCCTCCTCACCTTTCGCGTCCCCATCAACGTCGTCTACAAGATCTACCCTTGGCGCGACAAGGACTTTGCCATCGCCCCGTTTGCCGGAGTCTCACTGCGCGCCATAGCCATGGCAAGGGAGCGCACCGCCCAGCACAGCACCAATCTTCTCGCCGACGGCGGCTGGAAAAGCTTCCAGGTAGCGTGGCAAGTGGGACTACGCTTCAGCCTTCAGCACTACTTCCTTGGCGTCAGCTACTCGCGCGACTTTCGCGACTCCAGCAAATTCCCCGGCATCCGCCAGTGCAACGTACAGCTCGGCTACTGCTTCTGAAGCCGTCGGCTGCCGCCACCCCATACATTATTATATAATATAGCACAGACACCATGCGACAACTCCTCGCCCTGACACTCATCGTCGGTGCCTTCGTCGGCACAAACGCACAAGAAATCCACGTCGAACACATCGAGGGTACAACCGTAACCGACACCTTCGACCTCCGCAAGTTCATTTACTCCGACGCCAAAGCCGGCAGCGTCCGTGCAAAAGCAAAGCGCCTCGCCGGCTCCACACCAGCGGTCAGCTACCAGGAACGCATCGGCAATATGCCACAATACCTCCACGATTTCGTCAATGAGTTTGCTCGTGCCACGCAAGAAGTCCTTGCCGGAGGGGACAACTGGCTCAGCGATCCTTCCCTGGCACAAGCAGCATCCAACGCATACTACTACCCGCTGAAGGTCGTCAGCCAAAGCGTACCCTTCACTTTCCCCGCAGGCTCCGACCAAAACACCATCGTCCAGGCAGCCAAAGATGCCTGCGCTCCGTACATCAATGCCGAGTACAGTGAGCTGAAATCCTTCATCCCCTACGCCTTCCTCTGCATCAATTTCGACCATCCCGAAGCGTTCTGGGTGAACCTCACCTACAGCTATGGATACAGCAGCGCCTACAGTTTCAGCTACTATCCAAGTGGCAGCGGCACCGCCACCTACACCCTTACACTCATGTTCCACCTTCTCACAAGCGGAGGATACGACATCCGTAACAACGGCATCCAAGGCTATGATTTCCGTTACCCCGAACAATTGCACAGCGGAGTCCAGTTCTTTAAGACCAGCATAAAGAACATCGTGGACCAATGCCCTGCTGACGGCACGCGCTATGAGAAGCTGCTTGCCGCCCACGACTGGTTGACTCTGCACAACTGCTACAATCCCTTCTTCACACAAGGCTACAGCAAAGACCAGATAGGCGACACGCCTTGGAGCCCGCTCAGCGCTTTGGAAGGCAACACAGGGCAGAAGGCTCCGGTGTGCGAAGGCTATTCCCGCGCCTTCAAGGTGCTGTGCAAAGAGATGGGAATCCCGTGCATCCTGATGTCGGGCAACGCTCGTTCCAACGCACAAAGCAAGGGAGAGGGACACATGTGGGACTACGTTCAGATGGAAGACGGAAGGTGGTATGCCGTCGATGTCACTTGGGATGACCCCATCATCGGGGGCACCAATAGCGCTATCTCAGGGCAGGAATCGCACAAATGGTTCTTGACAGGCAGCCAAACCGACATGGGCGGCGGCTTTGCCTTCATTGACTCTCACCCGGAAGAGTGGAGCAGATACTACGAAACTGAAGGCGGCACGCCGTGGCAGACACTGCCTGGACCCGAACTATCCTCTGCCGCTTACACACCGAAGCAAGAGGACTTGGCGGGGGACATCAATGCTGATGGCAAAGTAGACATTGCCGATGCCGTCTGCATCCTCAATATGATGGCCGAAGGAACCTATTCCCTTCAGGCTGACATCAACGCCGACGACAAGATAGACATCGCAGACTTCGTCAGCATCCTCAACTTGATGGCTGAGCAATAGGCCTACCCTATCAGCCGGACTACCTCGTCGAAAGTGTCGGCAATGCGCACAAATCCGGCAAGAGGCCTGTTCACCACGTTCCTTTTTTCCAGTGCATGGAACATGGCAAAGAGTTCGTCCCAGAAGCCATCGATGTTCCAAAAGAGCACTTGCTTGCTGTAGATACCGATGGTATTGGCTGCGAGGACGGTGAAAACCTCGTCGAGTGTGCCCACACTTCCCGGTAGGGCAAGGATGACATCGGAGTGGTCGATGATGCCTTGCTTACGTTGATTGAGGTCGGAAGTCAGGATGGTTTCGTCGATATATCTGCTCACCCTGCCCTGCTCAACCAGTATCTGAGGCACCACACCAAGCACCCTTCCGCCCGCCTCGTGCACAGACTTGGCGAGAACCTCCATGAGTCCACAGCCTGCACCGCCATAGACAAGCGTCCGACCCTGCTGTCCTATCCACCGGCCCAAACGTGCCGCTTCGTCGTAAAACACTTGCTCCATCCGGTCGGACGACGAGCAGAAGATTCCAATCCTGTTGTTCATATTATTCGGAAATGCTTGATTTATCATAGAAGCAAACGCCCTTGCTGCAGAAGGGTCAGCCCTTCTTGGCAGAACCGTGTGCCCTTATCGGCGTATGCCTGTGCCCTTCTTGGCAGAACCGTGCGCCCTTATCGGCGTATGCCTCTGCCCTTTTTCCATTCGTCGGCAACGTGTTTCGTCGTAGACCCGTCGGGATTGCGCCGTATGTATATGCCTCTGACGGGCTTCTCTATGGGCCGGCCGCTCAAGTCGAAGTAGCGTGTCTGGCCGGAACCAGCAGGCAAATCGACGGCGGTGGCGTTGCCGAGCAGGAACTCGATGTGCTTCACTTCGCTGCCGTCTGCGCTCTCAGCCTCAAGATAGGCGCGGAGTCCGCTCTGCTTGATGTTGGTCGTGCTGCGATAGAAACCGCCGCTCAACATGATGAAGCTGCCCTGAGGCACAGCACTCCTGGGGTAATAGCCCGTGAAGGTCAGTTTGTTGCCAAAGGAATCCGACAGTCTGATAGGGCTGTTCGTCGTGGTCTTGAGGTTCAATCCATTGCCAGGAACGTAGTCGAAGCCCTCAATTGTAGCCGGAACCCTCACGATGCAAGGCCGTCCGGCCCTGATGCTCGTCACGTCGTCGAACGCCACATACCACGTCTCGCCACAGTCCTCGAAGGCACACGGCTCACGCAGTTCTGTGCCGTCGCCCAGGAGTTCCGACACCTGCGCAGAGGTCAGGGCGAAAGGCAGACAGAGTGTCGTCCAGACATTCTTCGTGATTCTCTTGTTCACCCTGACGCTGAGGCACACGCCACCCTCGGGGACAGAAGTCGAACCCTCGTCGAGAACCACCTGCGGAATGGCCTCTCCGGTGCGGAAGACACCGCAGTCGAAGTACGCACCGCCCGCGTCTTGCTGCACTTGGGCGGCAATGACGTTCCTTCCATTCCTTAAGTATCGGGAGATGTTCTTCTCAATGGGCGTGTCCGTCGTCCAGCCTTCGGCCGAGAGGACCAGCGTGCCGTTGACATAGACCTTGCAGTCGTCGTCGTGGAAGACACGGAGCGTATGCCTGAGCAGCGAGGTGTATCCGTCGAGAGTGAACTCCCTGCGCACCCAGCAGCAGTTGTATTCGCCCAGCCATCGCGTGGAATAAGGCAGCGCATAGTTGGGACTTCCCATCGGAAACGTTGCCTCTTGCCACTCGCTGTCATCGTAGTCTGCGCGATACCAACCCGCGGCCGGCACCTTCAGGGCATCGACAGAAGCGGCAGTCTGCGCGGCTGCATCTTTCCGAAAGACACGTCCTTGCCAGCACAAGTCACTGCCCATCGGCACCACCCACCCGTCGCCGGGAGCAGGCGGAGCACTGGCCGTGGCCTGACAGTTCTCGATGATGGCATCGACGAGCAACTGTCCGCGTGTGTCATGAGAAGAGAATGTGAGCGAATAACGGTCGGTCCCGGCAAAGTCCATCATCACGATTCCCGTCGGACCACTGTGCGACTGAAGGTAGTTGAGCGCAAGTTCATTGCATTTCTCAGCGCAGTCAGCCACATAATGATTGTTGATGATGTAGTTCTCCTTAGTAAATCCCGACGTATGGTTAATGTAGAATTTGCCCGTATTCCCTGCCATTGCCTCGCCAAGGAGACGTTCTATGTCGGCCTTCTTCCTGTTGAGGTTGTCGGCAGAAGCCACGTTGTAGATGTCCTGAATGCGGCATTGCAACTCGTCGCCAAAGTAGCCTCGATAGGTCATGTCAAAGGTTGCATTGTCCTGCCACGCATTCGTCCGCACTGCACCGTAGTTGCTTTCTCCCCAACTGTCGCGGCTCAGCACGAGCATCTTGCCGCGCATCTGCTCGACGGTGAGGTAAGGATTGAGCTCCAGCAAGCGGTCTGCATGGTCGTCGAGCACTATCTTCAGCATCTCGGCCCAGCCGTTTCCGTCCACTTCCTTCTTGATGAAGACGATGAGGAACTCGCTGGGATGGGCGGCAAGGAAACTTTCGAAGGTGTCGAAGATGCTGGCCACCGACTCGTTGCCACGCGTGACGGAACCATGATATATATAGAGATTGTAGCCATCGACCCCTGGACGGAGGTCGAAGGCCCGCACGCCGAGGTCGAGCTGCTCGCTGATGGAGAACCGCTGGCACTCAGCGTTCCATGAGAAGCCTTTCGTGCCGGCATCGTGAGTGCCGGGGATGGAAAGGCTATGCAACGAAGCCTTCCCGGGCAATACCGACATCCAGTTGCTGCGGTCGACATCGGCCGAAGCGTCGAACGAAAGCATCAGGAGCATCGCGCTCCACAGCAAAACACCGGGCGTCTTCATCTCTGATTGCTATCTTAATGAGCGTCGGGCCAGTGGATCGCCTGCCGAAGCGTCGGACACGCCCTGCTCCACGTCGGGCACCATCTCGAGTATCTTGCCGCCACGGCACACCACGAGGCTCTGATGAGCTGCACCTGCACGCTGCCAAAGTCGGCTTTGTGCCCTGCGAACGCCTTCGTCTATGAGGCGTTGCATTTCAAGTATCTCTTGCTCCTTCATGCCTTCTCGCCCTCCTCCGGCTTGTTATATTTCTCCTGAAGCTGTCGAAAAGCTTCTGTGTCATACACTGCCACCTTGTCTCCTCCGAGGCCCGATGCAATGTGGACAGCAGGACAATCGCTGTTGTCATACAGCGACCAACTGTCCACCACAGGCATGTAGAGCTGGAAGAGGTTGTTTAGTCCGGCATCATATCTGCGCAGAATGACGTCGGTGGGAATGTTGTGTCCGCCCATTGCCACGCGTTTGGCCACTCGCGCCACTGCCTGTTCGGGGGTGCTGAGCAGGAAAAAGAGGAGCGTGACGAAGTAGCCGCGCTTCTGTGCCTGACGGATGAGCTTGACGTACGACCTGGTTGCCAGGGTCGTCTCGAAGGCGAAGGTCTCGCCTTCCTTAAGCAAATAGATGATGCGGTCAATCATTAGTCTGCCCGCTTGGATGGCCACGCCTTCGGGATTGAAAGGCGAGAGGCCTGCCGCAATCTCGTCTGCATTGACAAACTCGCGGCAACCTAACATCTCCGGCAGCACGGTGAACGAGGCAGTCGTCTTGCCTGCGCCGTTGCAACCGGCCACGATGTAGAGGTTCATCTTCTTCTTTTCCATATCGTTTGCTTTTACTTTTTCTTTGTTTTCTTAGGGATTGCCGGCTCCTGACCAACGAGTAGGTCGGGCCTGAGCCTTTGCGTGCGCTCCAGGCTTTGCTGCAATTCCCATTCCTTTATGAGCCTTTCGTTGCCGGAAAGCAACACATCGGGCACCTTCCAACCCTTGTATTCGGCAGGTCGCGTATAGACTGGAGCAGCCAGGAGATTGTCCTGAAAAGAGTCGGAGAGCGCACTTTGTTCGTCGCCAATCACGCCTGGAACGATGCGAACTATGGCGTCTGCCATCACAGCAGCTGCCAGTTCTCCGCCCGTCAGGACGTAGTCGCCGATGCTCACCTCCTTGGTAATGAGGTGCTCCCTTATGCGATAGTCGATGCCTTTGTAGTGACCGCAGAGGATGATGATGTTCTCGCAGAGGGAAAGACTATTGGCCATGGGCTGGGAGAACTGCTCTCCGTCGGGCGTGGTGAAGATAATCTCGTCGTACTTTCGTTCGGCTGTCAGAGCCGAGATGCAGCGGTCGATGGGCTCGCACTGCATGACCATGCCGGCGAATCCTCCGAAAGGATAGTCGTCCACGCGACGCCATTTGTCCAACGTATAGTCGCGGAGATTGTGGATGTGAATTTCCACCAAGCCCTTCTTCTGCGCTCTGCCGACGATGGACTCCTGCATGAAGCCCTGAATCAACTCGGGCAAGACGGTGATGATGTCTATTCGCATAGGCCGATGATTTGGTTTACGCTCTCGAAGCCATGCCTGTCGAGGTATTCGTTGATGCCCTCCACGACCTTGACACTGACGGTCGGGTCGATGAAATTGGCTGTTCCTATCTCTATCGCAGTGGCTCCCGCCAGCAGGAACTCCACTGCATCCTTGGCGCATGATATGCCTCCGAGCCCTATCACGGGCAGTTTGACGGCATGAGCAACCTGGTAAACCATGCGAAGTGCAACTGGCTTGATGCACGGACCGCTGAGCCCTCCCGTCCCGATACTCAGGATGCGTTTGCGCTTTTCTATGTCGATGGCCATCCCCATCAAAGTATTGATGAGGCTGACAGCATCGGCTCCGGCATCTTCGACGGCAAGGGCGATGTCCGTGATGCTGGTCACATTCGGCGAGAGCTTCACGATGAGCGTCTTCTTGTAGGCCTCGCGGACAGCCCTCACGACGCTCGATGCGCCTTCGGTTGTCGTGCCGAAAGCCATGCCGCCGTGCTTGACGTTGGGACACGAGATGTTGAGTTCGATGGCCGGAATGCAGTCGAGTTCATTGATGCGGGCTGCACATTCGGCGTAGTCCTCTGGACTGTTGCCCGACACGTTCACTATCATATTGGTGCCGATGCCCTTTATCTGGGGGTAGATGTGCCGGCAAAAGTAGTCGACACCCTTGTTCTGGAGGCCCACGCAATTGAGCATTCCGCCCGATGTCTCTGCCATGCGGGGGTAAGGATTGCCCTCGCGAGGGTTCAGAGTTGTGCCCTTCACGATGATTCCACCCAGTTCCGTCAGGTCGATAAAGTCTTGATACTCTATGCCATAGCCAAAGGTTCCGCTGGCCGTAAGCACAGGGGTCGAGAGCTTCAGCCCTGCTATATCTACTCGCAAATCTGCCATTGTTCTTCTTCTATTTATTGTATCTTCGGAAAGTATTCATGTGTCGTTGGCAATTTACTAACGTGTAATTGACGATTTACTAACGTGTCGTTGACGATTTACTAACGTGTCGCTTGCCATTTACACGTGTGTAGTTTGGAGACTTCACCATTTAAGTTTATCGACATCAAACACAGGCCCCTCCTTGCAGACACAGGCATTGCCGTCTTTCGTCTCTTCTACGCAGCAAAGACATGCGCCCAGACCGCAAGCCATCATGTTTTCCAAGCTGACTTCACACGGGATTCCCGTCCGCTTTGCATAGGAAGCCATTGCCATCATCATGGGCTTAGGCCCGCAGACAGCAATGCGGTCGAACTTCTCACGGCACAGGATGCTGTGCTGTGTGACGAAGCCTTTCTCGCCTTCCGACCCGTCTTCTGTCGTAACATAAACGTCGCCGAGAGCACGGTAGGCATCGAGCCTGAGCAGGTCCGACTTGCTCCGTGCGCCGAGCAGGAACGTCGGGCGGATGCCCTTGCGCTGCATCTCCTGCCCCATGAACAGGAGCGGAGCGATGCCGACACCGCCGCCTACGAGCAGAAACTTCTGCTCTGCCGACGTGGGCATCGTGAAGCCATTGCCAAGAGGCAGTATCGCGTTGAGCACCGACCCGGGCTCCTTTTGCCAAAGCGACGCTGTGCCAGCGCCAACCTTCTGTACGAGGAAGCCTACTTCGTTCTTTTCATAGTCCACGCAATGCAGGCTGATGGGCCTGCGGAGGAACGTCTCCTTGCTCTCGTCGATGCGGAGTTGTGCGAACTGACCCGGCTTCATCTCAGGCAGTTGGCCCGCCGGATTGGTCGCCATGAGCAGCAGATAGCGCTCGCTCAACGGCTCAACACGCGTGACTTGCAAGTCCAAAACGTACTTCCTCATATACCTTATTATATATAGGTGTGTTCTATGGATTATGTTTTTCTCTTGTCATGGTGAAGTTCTGTTTTTATGTTTCGGCTGATTTTTGCGTTGTTTGGTGTCATTTTGTCAAGTCTCATCGGCCACATAGCCCGCTATGCTCCCTCTTCAACTTACATTCTGACTCGCAAACAAACTCAAAATACAGCTCGACATAATTCATAGAACTCACCTTTATCGATTCGTTTTTCTATCTCGCCAAGCTCTTAGCTTCGGTTCGCCACAGGAGTCGAGGCCGGACTTCATCCATCCGCCGGTTCTTGACCTCAAAGCAACCTTTGCCGACCGGCACTCGGCGACGCAGGCGTCTGCTTAGGCGTTGCAAAGTTACAAAAAATATCGGAACATTGAGCATGTTCCGATATTTTTCATTCCTTAGCACAAAAAGTTTCGAAAGTTCCGTCGTCATAAAAGACTCTTATTTCAGAAATTTTTCGCAAAGGTTTGTCGTGATTTTTTCCAGAAGGCGTGGAAAGTGCGGTCTGAGGTGCCGGTTGCTGGGCACTCAAAAGCTGTTCCATGAAGCCTGTCTGAACGGGAAGTCCGCCCGGTTGATGCGGAGCGGTAGCCGCACCTTCGGCACCCGGCACCCGCTGACCCGCGCCAGAGGCATCCGCCAGAAACATTTCGCCTTTGCCGTCGAGCAGCCAACTCATGTTCACCTCCGGGAAACGTTCGTGGATGTTGTTGACTGTGGCAAGACTCGGATTAGTTCGTCCGCTAAAAATACTCGAGAGCGAACCCTCGGATATGCATATCTCGGAAGCGAAAACTTTCTGCGACATTCCCATGCTTTTCATGAGAGCAATGATACGATCCTTCATGATTTTATGTACACCTGCCTGTTTATAACTGCTGTTTGTTGTTCTAAATCGACTGCAAAGATACGAAATTTAATTCAAACCTCCAAACTTTATCTTTGCGAACTTCACTTTCTTCTTTTACTTTTAATTCGCAAACTCAAACTTTACAAAACAAAATTCTCGGTTTGCATACACATACTTTTGTTCGTCAAACCACGCTATCTGTCACAAAATCAAGTTAAAGTAAAGCACTTTTCCAAAATCCTTTAATTTCTTGGCTCAAATTTACTAATGCAATCTGTCATTTTGTGTTTTGTGACATTATTGCCATAAAATTGCCGAAACGATGCCTTCGTGTGCAATAATCTTGCTCTGTTTGTTCTAAAAAACTCACGCTAAACTCTGAGTTTCAAATAATAATAGTAATGTATAATCCATGCATAACATTCCGTTTGTTTATGCGCATCGGGTTGTTTTGGTTTTGACTTTCAAATTTACAAACCTAAACCTACAGTTCATGCATATTGCTCTTTTGTAAACTAAACCCTGCCCTGGATTTGGTTTTGCAAAGGAGTGGCAGGGTTTTGCTTTGTAAAGTGAAAGTGGAGGAAAACGGGGAAAAACGTTGAAAACAAGGGAAAATGAAGTTTTAGCCCGCGGGCAAGGCCAAGGGCAAGCACGGCGAATTTTACGCGATTCTCAGGAGCATAATTTTCGCATAAAGCATTTTCTTTCAGGCGTTAAAGCCCAAAATTGACGATAAGAAGAAAAGGCCGAAAAAAATTAATTTAGTGCAAAATGAAGAAGATTAGGTCTTGCAGAAGCTCCTCATGAGGCGTTCTGCAGCCTCCCACTCCCTTGCTTTTGGCATCAGTTTGGCGTATTTCGCTCAAAATTTGCATTACTTTGACTCCCGAATAGTTTCTTCTGGCCGGTCCGATGTCTTGTCTCACCTTCCATTCCGTCTTGCCGAGCCACGTCGCTATGCCTGCGTCGGTTCTGTCAGGAGCGTAGTATGAGAGCATAACGTCGGAAAAAAATGTAAACAAACTGGAAAGAGTTTTCGTGATGAAAAAGCTTCGCGGGTTGCCTTGGTAGTATTTTACGATTTGATTTGCACGAAAGATGTTCCGACTGGCAAGGGCTGCCTGGAGTTCAAAGTCGTTGAAGTCCTTGCTCATGCCAGTCTGTTCTTCCACGAGAGCTGTGCTCACCACCCTATTGCCCTGCGGCAAGGCGAGCAGAAGTTTGTCCATCTCGGTGGTGAGACGGCTGAGGTCGGACCCGACGTGGCCTGCTATCATCTGCACAGCCTGCGGCTCTATGTCGGCGCCATGCTGGCTCAAGTAGTGGGAGATGAACGGCGGGAGCTGGTTATCGTAGAGTCTTTTGCTCTCGAAGAGCACGCCCACTTGCTGGATGGCCTTTGCCACGGTCTTGCGCATGTCGAGCTTTCCGTGCTTATGACAAAAGATGAGAACGGTGGAAGGCGTGAGGTGGGCGAGGTACGACTCGAGGCCTTCGAGCGAACGGATGGCTTGTGCTTCCCTGACGAGGACTACCCTTCGCTCTGCCATCATGGGGTATGCGTGGGCCAACTCAATGACTTTGTCGATGTCGACCTCTGCTCCGTAGACGATGTCGAGGTTGAAATCTCGCTCATCGGGCGTGAGTGTGGCGTCGACCACTGCGTCGCTCAGGCGGTCGATGTAGTAGTCTTCGTCGCCCATCAAGTAGTAAACGGGTGCTATCTTCTTTGCTTTTACGTCGCGCAGGACTTCGTCGTATGTGATACCTCTGGCTGCCATTTATAAAAGGTGAAAAGGTGAAAGAGTGAAAGGGTTAAAAAGTTAAAAGGTTAAAAAGTTAAAAGGTTGAAAAGTTAAAAGGGGAAAAGTGTGGACGACGGGGAGGGTGAGTGGTCCCGGCGTGCAGGGTGTTTCCGCCTTTCGGCTTTCCTGTCCTCTGTTTCTGCGTTCAGTAGTCGAACTTCAGGTGTCGGACTGTCTTCTTGTCTTGCTTGATCATCTCGAGGGCTTGTATGCCCATCTTGACGTGATCGGCAACGAATCCTGCGGTGACGTGTCGGTCGCTCTCGCTTGTCTTGACGCCGTCGGGGGTCATGGGGTTGTCGCTGACGAGGAGGAGTGCTCCTGTTGGGATGTGATTGGCAAAGCCGCAGGTAAAGAGGGTGGCGGTCTCCATGTCGACGGCCATTGCCCTTGTCTTCCTGAGGTATTCCTTGAACTGCTCATCGTGTTCCCATACGCGCCTATTGGTAGTGTATACGGTTCCCGTCCAGTAGTCATATCCGAGGTCTCGAATGGTGCTGCTGACGGCACGCTGCAGCATGAATGCGGGCAGTGCGGGCACTTCCGGGGGGAAGTAGTCGTTGCTTGTTCCCTCTCCCCTGATGCCTGCTATGGGCAGAACGAGGTCTCCGAGCTGTGTCTTCGAGGAGATGCCTCCGCACTTGCCGAGGAAGAGGCATGCCCTGGGCTTTATTGCGCTGAGCAAGTCCATGATGATGGCTGCGTTGGGGCTTCCCATTCCGAAGTTGATGATGGTGATGCCGTCGGCCGTGGCGCACCTCATGTTGGACGAGTAGTCGGGTTTCTCCATGCCGAACTGTTCGCAGAAGATATCAACGTAGTTGTTGAAGTTGGTGAGCAGAATGTATGTGCCGAAGCTGTCGAGCGACATTTGTGTGTATCTTGGCAACCAATTCTCTACAATTTCTTGCTTTGTCTTCATCTTTTGTGTAATTTTGCAGCAAAGATACGAAATTATTCATAATTCATGATTAACAATTCACAATTATTTTCCTGTTTGATGCATAATGGACACACTTAACCTACCGATAACAGACCTTAAAGTTGTCGTGAAGGAGGGCAAGGCTCAGGTTTTCGACCCTCTGCGCCGGCGGTATGTGGCCCTGACGCCTGAGGAATGGGTGCGGCAGCAGTTTGTGGGATTCCTGGTGCGCGACAAGGGCTACCCTGCTTCGTGCATCGGCAACGAAGTGTCCATCACGCTCAATGGCACGAGGAAACGTTGCGACACGGTGGTGTATGATGGCAATGCACAGCCAGCATTGATTGTGGAATACAAGGCGCCGCAGGTGGAAATCACGCAGCAGGTGTTCGAACAGATAAGCCGCTACAACATCTCACTGCGCGTGAAATGGCTCATCGTGAGCAACGGTCTGGAGCACTATTGTTGCCGCATCGACTACGAGGGCGGCACCTATCGTTTCGTGGAGGACATCCCTTCCTACGGCGACCTCTGCGAGGGTTAGCCGCCCCACCCTCCTTTCCGCCATCTGCCGCCTGCCTTCCTGCTGACATCGGGACAATTGTTCCACAGGAAACCTACAGGGTTTCTTCCGACAGCGGGGAAAAGAGCAGAAAAACAGCCTACGGCTTTGTTATTTCCGTTAAATGTCGTACCTTTGCAAAATATTATGCGAACATTTCGACCATATACAAGCAAACTTACACAATAAAACGCCCCTCGCGCGCGTTATATATATATAATGTATAATAATTGAAGCTTCGGGAGTAGCCTCCCGGGGTGGGGAAACCCCTCTGCCCCCCTGCTCCCAAGGACACAGAAAACGACAAGAGACGAAAAGGAAAGGAGTGACAGCCGAAAAACTCAGCGTGCGGCGATGGCAAACGTAGCGTGCGGCGTTGACAAACGTAGCGTGCGGCGTTGACAAACGTAGCGTGCCAAGGTTTCCAGAGAGCCTGCCATCGGAGAGAACTCCCGAAACTTGAATATCACACAAGAAAACAAACAAACCTCAAATATGAAGACAAAATCCTTACTGCTGCTAATGCTCATGGCTCTGCCGCCGCTGTTCACGAATGAGGCGAAGGCCCAGAGCATGTCCGACGACCAAGTGCTGACCTACATCGCCAAGGAGACACGGAACGGTGCCACGCAGAGCGCCATCGCCACAGAACTGATAAGCAAAGGCGTCACCATGTCACAGCTTCAGCGCGTGCGCCGCAAGGCCGAGCGCATGAAGGCCGAGGAACAGACCGCCGTCAATGCCGCCGCACACCAGGAAGAGGTGGGCATGACCGACGAAGAGAAGGCCGAGGAGCTGACAACCCCCAGAAACGACATCACCACCAGGACTGACATCCGCAACGAGCGCAAAGTCTTCGGCCGCGACATCTTCTCCTCGCACAACCTCACCTTCGCGCCCTCGCAGAACATGTCCACGCCCCAAAACTATCTCCTCGGGCCTGGCGACGAAGTCACCATCAACATCTGGGGCGCGAGCCAGCAAACTATCGCACAAACCATCTCGCCCGACGGCTACATCGTGGTGAGCGGCGTAGGACCCATACGCCTCGCCGGACTATCCGTGAGCAAGGCCAAGGAAACCCTCCGCGCCAAACTCGGACAAAGCTACGCCGACAGCCAGTTCGACCTCTCCCTCACCGACCTCCGCTCCATACAAGTGCAGGTGATGGGCGAAGTGCTCCGACCCGGCACCTACACCCTCTCCAGCCTCTCCACAGCCTTCAACGCACTCTACGCCGCAGGCGGCATCAACGACATCGGCACCCTGCGCGACATACGCGTCTACCGTCGCGGACGACAGATAGCAGACATCGACGTCTACGACTACCTCCTCCACGCCAACGACACACGCGACATACGCCTCTCCGACGGCGACATCATCAAGGTAGGCCCCTACGACTGCCTCGTCAAGATAGCAGGCCACGTCAAGCGACCCATGTGGTATGAGATGAAAAAGACCGAGACGGTGAAAGACCTCCTGGAGTATGCCGGCGGATACGACGGGAAAGCCTACACCAAAGGCCTCAGGCTGAAGCGCACCATGGGCTCGGAATACTCCATCTACTCCGTCGAAGAAGCCCAGATGGCCTCCTTCCAGCTCGCCGACGGCGACCTCGTGGAAGCCGACGAGAACCTCGTCCGCTACAACAACATGGTAGAGGTGCGAGGCGCAGTCAAGCACCCCGGCGAATACCAGCTCGGCGACAAGATACAAAGCGTCAAAGACCTCCTCACCGCAGCCGACGGCCTCATCGAAAGTGCCTACACCAAACGCGCCGTCATGCACCGCGAGAAAGAAGACAAGAGCCGCGAAATCCTCAGCATCGACGCCAAGGGTATCCTCGACGGGACAGCCGTCGACATCCCACTCCGCAATGGCGACGTCCTCTTCATCCCCGACAATCTCGATATGCAAGGCAACCTCACCGTCCAAGTCAACGGCGAAATCAACTACCCCGGCACTTACCCCTACGCACAACACACCACCCTGCGCGAGATGATACTCCTGGCCGGCGGCATCACCCAAGCCGGTTCGCTGGCACGCGTCGATGTCTTCCGCCGCCTGCGCGACGTCGATGCCACCGAAGACAACGCTGCTGCCGCCCAACACTTCAGCCTCGCACTCAACGAAGACTTCAGCCTCGTGCGCGACACCATCTTCGAGCTCGCACCGTTCGACATCGTCTACGTCCGCAAGTCACCGGCCTACGAAGAGCAACGGAACATCTCAGTGACAGGCCAGGTCAACTTCCCCGGCACCTACACCATGACAAAGAAAGGCTACCGCCTCTCCGACCTCATCCGCGACTGCGGCGGTTTCACCGACCACAGCTACCCCCGGGGAGCATCACTCCAGCGCATCATGACACCCAGAGAACGCGAGCAGCGCAACGACAACAACCTCCGCGCACAGATAGACATCTATGAAAGCGGACTGCGCGACGGCAAAGACCTCAACATCCAGCTCGCCGACTCCCTCCTCTCCCTAAAGGCCAACACATCGAACAACTACTCCATCGCCATCGACATGGAGAAAGCCATGAAGAACCCCGGCTCCGTCCACGACCTCGTACTGCGAGAAGGCGACGTACTCAACATCCCTAAGCCCGACTACACCGTCAAAGTGAGCGGCGAAGTGATGCATCCCGTCTCAATGGCCTACGAAAAAGGCAAAAGCGTCAAATACTACATCCGCCACGCCGGAGGCTATGCACGCAAAGCCTACAAGCGCCACGCCTACGGCATACACATGAACGGCAGCGTCATCAAGCTCTCACGCAACACAGCCAAGCACATCGAGCCAGGCACCGAAATCGTCGTACCATCCAAGGCAGGACACAACAAGATGTCAACCCCGGAGATCATGTCCACAGCCTCCACCGCTGCATCGCTCTCCTCCGTCATCGTGGCAATAATGCACATCATCACAAAATAAACGCCATGGAACAAAGCAACAGCCAGCAGGTCATCGACCTCACAAAGATATTCAACATCCTTTGGCAGAAACGCCGCACCTTCTTCAAAGTCTGGGCCGTGACGTTCGTCCTCGCCTGCATCTGGATCTTCCCCCAGCCACGCTTCTACACATGCACCGTGAAGCTCGCCCCGGAAATGAACGGCGACCAAGGCTTCGGCGGCTTCTCCAGCATCGCCTCCACCTTCGGCCTCAGCGCAGGAAACGGAAGCCACGACGCCATCTATCCACAGCTCTATCCCGAACTCTTTGAGAACCCCGAGTTCATCGTCGGGCTCTTCGGCATCCACGTCACCACCAAGGAAGGCGACATCTCCACCGATTACTTCAACTACATCAAGAAACACCAGAAGAAGAACGCACTGACATGGCCCTTCCGCTTCGTAATGGGAAAAATCAAAGGCCTGTTCGCCGAGGAAGACAACACTCCCAGAGCCGCAGGAGCCACCGGCATCAACCCCTTCCTGATGAACAAGAAAGACTTCGAAATCATGGCCGGCATCATGGGACGCATTAGCTGCTCCGTCGACAAGAAGAACTATGTCGTCTCCATCACCGTCAAAGACCAAGACCCCCTTGTCTGTGCCGTCATGGCAGACAGCGTGAAGCAACACCTGCAGGACTTCATCATACGTTACCGCACAAGCAAAGCCAACGAAGACGTCGTCCACTTCCGCGAGATGCGCGACAAGGCAGAAGCAGAATACAACGAGGCCATGGAGCGATACAGCCGTTATGCCGACTCACACCGCAACACCGTCCTCCAAAGCTACCAAAGCATTCAGGACAAACTGGGCAACGACCTCTCGCTCAAGCAAAATTCCCTCAGCGCAATGGAGACACAACTTCAGAACTCACTGCTGAAGCTTCAGGAAAAGACACCAGCCTTCACCACCCTGAAGAGCGCCACCGTCCCCGTCATGCCTGCAGGCCCCAAGCGACTGATGTTCGTCATCATGATGCTCATCCTCGCCAGCATCGCCACAGCAGGCTGGCTCTGCAAGGATGAAATCTTCGGCCTTAACAAGAAGTCATAAGCATATAATATAGTATGCAAATAAACCTGAAGGAACTCAAGGTCGTTCCATGCATGATGATGATGCTGTTTGCATTGCAGCAAGCCATCGACTTCAATTCCATCGGCATGCAAATGGTCTCCTATGCAATGCTGGCCATGATGCTTATGGGAGCGATGGTTTCCTTCTTCCTTATCCTTCGTCAGCGCACCATCACACTCATAGATCTGCTGTCCATAGCATTCATGGTGACAGTTGCCGCCTCATCCTTGGCTCACGGAACAGACTTTGTACAATGGGCCTATCTTTGCTTCGGCATCTGCATGTTGCGCTTCTTCTTCAATTATTATCAAGGTGATTTGCGCCCGCTTATCTTCGGCCTGACAGTAGGATTCACGATAGCCGTGCTTGCGCAGTTCTACCAACTCATCACCCATCCAGACCTATGGTTTGTTCGTGAGGACAAAGCCGACACAGGCTACATCCTGGGAGGAAACTACAATCAGATAGGCGTGCGACTGCTCATTACCATGATTTTGAACATGCTCTGCGTTAAATTCAGCCGCTGGTTCTATCTATTGCTGATCCCATGCGTAGTGATCTGTCTCGCCATACCTGTCATGGTCGGCTCCATGACATCAGCCACCTGCATCACTCTCTTTCTCCTTCTCTGTCTTATTCCTGTAGCTCGTATGCGCCGCATGGCTATCATCGGGCTTCTTTCGGGAGTTGCCCTATTCCAGACTTTTGTCTGCTTCAGTGGCAAAGGCATTGAGAACAACGACCTCATGGTCTGGTTCGTAGAAGATGTCCTGGGGAAAGACATTACCTTCACTGGCCGCACCCACATGTGGGACACTGCCCTGCGCGTCATTTCCGAATCACCTATATGGGGTTGGGGTTATCCAGACAAGGACTGGTATCTCACCAACATGACGACTCATGCTGTAGGGCCACACAACATTCTCTTGGCAACCTTGATCTTTGGTGGCATCTTTACTTTCCTTATATATATATATATACTTGTAGTTTCGCTCTTTCGAGCGTTTAGCATTCGGGACTATGGGGCAGACTGCATCATGATAGGCATCTCCATTCTTTGCCTCATGATGCTGATGGAGATATTCCCTCTCCCCGTCATATTCATCTTCTTCCTTCTAGCTGAATACTATCCCCAGTTCCACTACAGAACACAGCTCGCTCATGAACAGTAAAAGCCATCACATAGTTATCATCGTGCTGTCGCTCTGCTTCACACGCGTTGCGACGGACACGCTCGGGCACCCTGACTATGGTATCTGTATGCTGATGTCAGGCATCGTTTCGCTGCTCATCTGTGTGCGCAGTTCGCTTATAGCTGCCGTCGTGCATCCTCCTTTCCTGATGCGCACGGCGGGAAGATTTCTGAAGTAAAAACTTTTGCCATATCATATTATATTCCTAACTTTGTAGGCGGATAACTATTAAAAACAAAGAAATATGAAACATCCAAAGTGGGCATTACAGGTCTATGAACCATTACAGAGAAAGTATTTCCAACTCCTCACGCTTATTTCTCCGAGGCTGAATACAATCTGTCAGTTCCGGAGGATTAAGAAGCAAAGGCTGAGCCTCGACAATCCTCAGACGCTCGACGAGAAGATTCAGAAGCTCAAGCTGGACAGCTACGCCACAGACCCTCTCATCATCCAGTGCGCCGACAAGTATGCCGTGCGCAGTTTCATTGAGGAGCAAGGATGTGCCGACCTGCTCGTACCGCTGATTGCCGTTTACGACAAGGTGGAGGACGTGGAGTGGGACAAGCTGCCCCAGGCCTTTGCCATGAAGTGGAATTTCGGCAGCGGCTTCAACATTATTTGTTCCGACAAGTCGAAGCTCGACATCGAGGCCACTAAGAAACAGATGAAGGAATGGGGGAAGGAGAAGTTCTGGCTGCTGAAGTCTGAGATGCAGTACAAGCCCATCCCAAAGAAAATCATCGTCGAGGAGTATCTCAAGCCTGAGCATGGCGTGCAACCCGACGATTATAAAATCTACTGTTTCAACGGCAATCCGAAGTACATCCTGCTCTGTACGGGACGAGAGCTTGGGCATCCCAAGTTCTATTTCTTCGACGAGAACTGGCAGCTGGCGCGCCTCAACCGCGACAGCAAAGCGGCCCCCGAGGGATTCACCTATCCCCGTCCCTCCTGCTTCGAGAAGCTCATGGAGTCGGCACGCACGCTGTCGGCGCCGTTCAAGTTCGTCAGGGCCGACTTCTACGTCATCGGCGACAAGGTCTATTTCGGGGAGCTAACCTTCACACCTCAGGCTGGCATGGACGCAAACCGCCTGCCCGAGACGGACAGGCTCTTCGGGAGCCTGCTGAAACTCTGACATTCATCAACATTCCTCACAACACATAAAAACGAACATCATGAAGATTGGTCTATTGAAAGAAACAAAGACACCTGTTGACAACAGGGTGGCTCTCTCACCCGAGCAGGTGGCGAAGCTCAACGAGCGCTATGCCGACTCGGAGATTGTGGTGCAGAGCAGCGACATCCGCGCCTTCAGCGACGACGAATACCGCCGTGCCGGCATCAAGGTCGTGGACGACGTCTCCGACTGCGACGTCCTCTTTGGCATCAAGGAAGCCCGCATCGACACACTCCTGCCGGGCAAGCACTATGTATTCTTCGGCCACATCGCCAAGATGCAAGCCTACAACCGCCCGCTGCTGCAAGCGTTCATGGCGAAGGGCATCACCTTCACCGACTACGAGTACTTGGTCGATGAGAAAGGCATCCGCGTCTGTGCCTTCGGATGGTGGGCAGGAGTGGTCGGCGTCTACTACACCTTGCGGGGCTACGGCCTGCGCACCGGAGCCTTCAGCCTGCCGAAGCCCGACATCACGTTCACTATCGATGAGCTCATCCAGAACCTCAGGAACATAGAGCTGCCGAAGGTGAAGATGCTTGTGACGGGCATGGGACGCGTGTCGAAGGGGGCACAGCACGTCCTGGAGCAGATAGGGGCGAAGCACGTCAGCCAGGAAGAGTACCTCAGGCACGACGTTGCGGAGACCCTGACATACTGTGTGGCCGATGCCGACAAGCTGGTCAGGCGGACAGACGGCGGCTCGTTCACATGGAACGACTTCACCGACCACCCAAAGAGCTATGCCAGCGACTTCATGCGCTGGGCCAAGCACACCGACATCCTGCTCTGTGCCCACTTCTGGGCTCCCGATGCTCCCGTCTATCTCAGTGAAGAAGACCTCCGAAGCGCCGACAACAGGATCCGATTCATTGGCGATGTCACTTGCGACATCATGGGAAGCGTCAAGTCCACGCTCCGCTCGTCGACACACGCAGAGCCGTATTACGACTACAACCCTCTGACGGGAAAGGAGGAACCGGCCTTCTCGAGCGACACGAACATCACCGTGGAGGCAGTGGACACCTGCCCCAACGCGCTCCCAAGCGATGCCAGCCGCTATTTCGGCGATATGCTGACGCCACATGTCTTCGAGCCGCTGCTGACCGGAAAGGGCGAAAGCTCCCGAGTCATCAACGATGCCACGATAGTGAAAGATGGGAAGCTGACACCGAAGTTCGCCTATCTGACCGACTTCGCCGCTGGCAAGTAATCCGACGGCCAGTCCGACAGGCGCACGTCGCCTCGGCAAAGCGCCACAAGCGAGGGCGGTGTGTCAGAACACCATTATAATATCACAAGACAACGGATTAAACCCAAATCGGTCATTAGAATTTTAGTCAGCGTGCATTTCTTCTTAGAGCAGGTTTTCGTCTTATGTAAGGGAGCAATGCGGGCATTGTGACCGCACATAAGGCGGAAAGATGCCAAGAAGAAATGTGCGAGGAATAAAATAGAAGTTCTTAGATTAATATCTTTGAGCCCTTCGTTCTAATGACCGATTTGGGTTAAATATGGCATAGCCGCCTTCTTCGTTTTGACAAAATGTAAGCAAAACGACCTTTTTGCTTACACACCCAGTTTTCTCTTTTGCTCCAGAATCGCCTAAAATCATCGCCGTGGCACTTTCCTACCCCAGGCGGAAAACACGGCCTCAAATCGAATGCCATTCCGGAACCCATTGACCTCCAGACGATAACCTCCAACTCTCGATTTCCGATTCTCAAGAACAACGCATCGTTTTGCAATGCAGACATGGCAAAACAGGCACTTTCAGCCCGTTTTTGCACACTTTTCTGCACACGAAAAGTCCAGACACGGCACGGGAAGATTCCGAACGCGGCACAGGGCGATGGCCAACACTCCACAGGGTGTCTGCCCAAACCCTGTGTCGTGATGTCAAAAAACCCGTTTTGAACCTCGATTATCGGCACTTTCCGACAGTGTGCAAAACTGACACTTTGCCACGGAATCGCGTGCTTTGCTTACATTTCGCCGAGCCGCATCGTCGGCCGCCGTCAATTATTTTTCCGCTTTCCTTTCTTATTTTAATTAAAAGTCGTATCTTTGCAGCATGAATATAGCGTACATTCTCAACGCAACCGTCCGCAGCGGAGGAGCAACAAAATCGTTCATGCAAATGTTGCGCGGACTGATTCGTGAAGGCATCAATCCCGTTGTCATCGTCCCCGACCGCGAGGGGATATACAACGACCTTCAGGAGATGGGAATCAAGGTCTATGCCACCACCTTCAGGATGCAGGCCTACCCCGACTGCTCCACGCTGAAAAGGAAACTCCTGTCTCCCCTGAAACTGCTGGCACGCATCGTTGTGAACCACAGGGCAGAGAAAGTCATCACCCACATACTGAGAGAGAACGCCATCGACATTGTCCACTCAAACGTAGGCCCTCTCAATGTCGGCTTTCGCGCTGCCCAGAAGCTGGGATTGCCACACATTTCGCACCTGCGGGAATATGGCAAGCTGGACTTTGGGATAAGGTATTTCCCGAGCATCAAGTCCTTCTACAGGAGGCTCGACGAGGCGCCACGCTCCTACTCCATCTGCATCACACGCGACATCCAGCGCCACCATCATCAGGACGGAAAGGCAACCTCCCGGGTCATCTACAACGGTATCTGCCCACGAATGGAGGAAATGCCGCAGACGGCACAGCATAGCCACGACTTTTTCCTGTATGCCGGACGCATCGAGCCTGCCAAAGGCGTCAGATCCCTCCTGGATGCATACCTGAGCTATGTCCTGAAAACGCCCAATTCACTTCCCCTAAAGCTTGCCGGAAACGCCAGCGACAAGAACTACCTACAAGACCTCCAGCGATTCGTTGCAGTAAACGGACTGAAGAGGCGCGTCACCTTTCTCGGAGACCGCAGCGACATCACAGATTTGATGAGGGAAGCCCGTGCCATCATCATTCCGTCGCCCCACGAAGGCTTCGGGCGCTGTATGCCAGAGGCCATGATGCAAGGATGTCTTGCCATAGGCCGTGACACGAGTGGCACTAAGGAACAATTCGACAACGGCTTGGAACTGACAGGCCAGGAAATAGGCCTCCGATACACCACCACAGAGCAACTGGCATCGCTGCTCGCAGAAGTCGGACAATGCCCTGCCGAGAACTACCAACCCTACAGGGAAAGAGCCTTCCGGGTGGTGAACACACTCTACACCCAAGAAAGCAACGTCCGGGAAATCCTGCAATTCTATAAAGAAATCCTGAAGAAATGATAGCCGCCATCCTCAACAGACTCTACACCATCGCCTGCCGTGGCCGCTTTGCAAGCTTTGGCAAAGGGGCACACATCGGTTACAAGGCCATGAAACTGAAAGGACTGAAATACGTCACCGTCGGCCAGAAGACATACATTGCCCCAAATGTCCAGCTCACAGCCTGGGACACGTTCGCCGACAACCGCTACACTCCCTCCATCATCATAGGCGACAACTGCACGATACGCGAGAACTGCCACATCACGGCCATCAACAGTATCCGCATTGGCAACAACCTGCTCACCGGCACCAACGTGCTCATCACCGACAACAGCCACGGCCAGAGCACCCGCCAACACATGAGTCTGCCTTTCTCCCAGCGCCCTCCCTACAGCAAGGGCCCAGTGGTCGTCGGCAACAACGTCTGGCTCGGCAACAACGTCTGCGTCATGCCCGGAGTAACCATCGGCGACGGAGCCATCGTAGGAGCAAACAGTGTGGTCACACACGACCTTCCTCCCTACAGCATAGCCGGAGGGATACCGGCAAAAATCATCAAGCAACTCTGAAACCACACGCCGTTAATTCATACACGACAAAGCAAGAAAACATATATATCAATGAAAGCAAGAGTCATCGCACTATATCTCCCCCAGTACCACCCTATTCCAGAGAACAACGAATGGTGGGGACCGGGATTCACAGAGTGGAACAACGTCGTCAAGGCCCGGCCGCTTTTCCGGGGACACTACCAGCCTCGCATTCCGGCCGACCTCGGTTTCTACGACCTGCGACTGCCCGAGGTGCGCGAACAGCAAGCACAGTTGGCACGCGAAGCTGGCGTTGAAGGATTTTGCTACTACCATTATTGGTTCGGTGGCGGGAAACAATTGCTCGAACGCCCCTTCAACGAAGTGCTTGCAAGCGGCAAGCCTGACCTCCCCTTCTGCCTGTGTTGGGCCAACCACGACTGGACGAACAAGACATGGAAGAAGGGAAGCAGCCTGCGGCGCGACTCCATGATCATGCAGATGCACTACGATTTCGACGACCACGTCAGGCATTTCAACGCCCTTCTCCCTGCCTTCAGAGACCACAGATACATCAAGGTGGACGGTAAACCCGTCTTTGCCATCTGGGCTCCCCGCAAGTTTCCGGAGATAACGCAATTCATCGAACTCTGGCAATCGCTGGCAAAAGAGAACGGACTGCAGGGCATTCACTTCATAGGCTACACCGACAACGTCCGCAAGACTGTGCGCGACGAAAACGGCAAGCAGACATTCTGGGACGTCAATCAAGCTGGCAACGTCTATCGGGAAATACTGTCAATGGGTTTCGACGCAGTGATGTCATCAGGACTGTACCGTGCCCAGACCCTAAGCGAAGGGCGCCTTCGCACCGTACTTGCCACCTTCATCAACAGCAACACGGCTTTCCACATTCCCTTCCGCTCGGACTATGCAAAGACAATGCGCCACTATTATGTAGAAGAAGACGCCTGGGAGAATGTTTACCCCACCCTTCTGCCACAATGGGACAGGACGCCACGCGCAGGAATACAAACCAATCCATTGGTCGACAGCACTCCCGAGAAATTCCAGAGAACGATTGAAGACGCATTGCAACTTGTCAAGGACAAAAATCCAGAACACCAAATACTGTTCCTGAAAGCATGGAACGAATGGGGAGAAGGCAACTATGTAGAACCGGACCAAAAGTTCGGGCATGGATACTTGAACGCTATACGCACAGCATTAGACCATTCTTAATAATATGAAAAAGGCCGTAGTATTAGGGCACTTTGCCTTCGGAATGAACAAAAGCAACGGGCAGACTGTCAAGACACAAAACATTGCCAACGAACTGAAACGCCACATCGGCGAGGAAAACGTCGGACTGGAAGATACGGTAGGCGGATTACGGTTCCTGCTGAAGCTTCCTTTCGTCTTGTTCAAGTTGCTTTGGAACTATTCCAACATCATCATTCTGCCGGCATACAAGGGTGTATTAACAATCGTTCCCGCCCTGACATTCCTGAACATCTTCTTCCATCGCCGCATCCACTATGTTGTCATCGGCGGCTGGCTGCCCAACTACATGAAAAAACATCCTCTGCTACGCTTTTCATGCAAACATATTCACATGATTTACGTTGAGACACTCTACATGAAAACAGCACTTAATGCGATGGGGTTTCAGAATGTGAAGGTAATGCCCAACTTCAAGCAAATAGATATCTTGAGAGAAGATGAACTTACTACCGCCATTCCGACCACATTGAAAGTCTGCACATTCTCACGCGTAATGAAAGAAAAAGGAATTGAAGATGCCGTAAAAGCAGTCGTGGAGTGCAACAAGCGATTGGGAGAAAAGAAATACGTCCTGGATATATATGGCATGATTGAAGCAGGGCAAGAGCAGTGGTTCAAGGATTTGATGCAAAGCCAACAGCCAGAGGAAATAAGCTATAAAGGAGTTGCCAACCCATCAGAAAGTTCTACCATCCTGAAAGCGTATTTTGCCATGCTCTTCCCCACGCTCTTCCCGACGGAAGGCTTCCCCGGGACTGTCATCGATGCCTTTTCTGCCGGACTCCCAACAATAGCAAGCGACTGCACAAGCATCAAGGAGTTGCTCATCGAGGGAGAGACTGGATTCATCTATCCCATGCATTCCGTGCCTGCACTCACAGACATTCTCTTTAGAATTGCCAATCATCCAGAGACGACCATCTCCATGCGCAAGAAATGCCTGCAGGCTGCATCTCGATACAAACCGGAGAACGTCATTCCTCTCCTTACATCAGAGTTGGATTAGTCTGCTTTTTCAGCCTCCATCCAAGTCATCCGCTGCAGAACCTTTCCCAACACCTTTTCCTGTGTTTCCCATTTCTCTATCTCTTTGTACGGGAAGGTTTCTTTCTTCCCGACGAAAGAGGAAAGGTAACGGGCGCTCTTCCGGATTCTGTTCACAGTCGAGACGGGCAAATCCTGTCCGCTATTCCTTATCATGGAGCACACTTCTGCTATGTGCGAAAGATTAAATATGGAATAAGTGAAGGCCTTGGTCCGAGACAGTTCCCGAGGCATCTTCCCATCCTCGTCTATTTGGCTTTCTACATTCTGCACGAAACGCTGAATAGCTCCGTCGCGCAAGGTCTTGTTGCCTGTGAAAAGAGCTATTTCGAGCAAGGTTCCATTGTATGCTATGGCATGGTTGTTTGCCATTTGGCTTGCTTTCTGTCCATTCGGACTGGACACCATCCATCCGCCTAACGCATTGAACCATCTTCTCAGGGCTTTTCTCCGACTGCGCCCGATGGACTTCATTTGGTCGGCAAGCAAGACGCTCTCCATCACATCGACCAGCCGATAGGCATCCAGCACACCTCCCGGCATACCTTTATTCTTGTTTCGGCCTGGGATAAACTGACTATATTCCATGTCAGCATTCATTCTGGTTTCCCTGGAAAGGAACCAAGTGTCGAGCTGATGGCAGAGCCAATCGTGGTATTTGATGTCGCCCGTAAGGAAAAAAGCCTTGCTCACGTATGTGCAGTTTTCGTTCAGTTGCAGCAACCGTTGGAAGTCATACTGCTTGGTCTCAGGATTTGTGTATCCATCCTTAGGGATATATGGTCCGCCAGGATTGTCGGGGTCGGGCCAATAGTATGTTGCCAGGCTCTCATAGTTGTGTATGTCGCCGGAGAGGCATTTGGTCTTGTCGGTTACGGCGACTGGCTTCTGCCCGACAATTTCTTCCGCCTTCCTGACAATCTTTTTGTATTCCGAGGAATTTGGGTTCCCTGCCAGTGCTATCAGTTCGTTCATGTCCCAGATGTAGGTGACGGTTTTGGCACCAAGGGGCAGGGCGGAAAGCAGGAGGGCCGGGAGGATGAGACGGAGGAGGGAGGGTAGTCTTTTCATCATGCGTTGTTGTTTTGCCAGAGGTGGCTGTAGCGCTGGCTGAGGAGTTTGTTGCGGATGCGCTTGGTGAAGTAGGTGGGGAGGAAGAAGGTGAGGAGGTAGGCGTAGGAGTGAAGCTTGCCGTAGCCGAAGACCTCCTGATAGACTGCGGCATTGTACTTGATGAGCGACCACTTGTTGTGGGATATTCCGTTCTGGTGCAGACGGTAGATGCCGAGGGGTTCGCGGATGGCATAGGCGTTGCCCACCTTTTGGTGTATCTGCAAGACGTATGCCCAGTCCTGACGCTTGCGTAGCAGTGGCATGAGCATCTTCGGGCATCGGCTTGTGTCGTAGATGGCGGTGAGGAATCCTATTTTGTCGTCGCGCTTAGTGTTGGTGAGCGACTGTTTCTCGGGCGCGATGACGATGCCGTTGAGTGTGCCTTCCTCGTTGCAAGTGTAGTAGCTGGAGAAGGCAAAGGCGTGTCCGTTCTTCTGCATGAAGCGGACTTGCTTCTCGAGCTTTTCGGGGAGCCAGCGGTCGTCGCTGTCGCAGAAGGCGATATAGCGGCCGCGTGCTTCCTCGATGCACTTGTTCCTGGTTGCTCCGGAGCCTTGGTTTTCCTCGAAGAAGAAGGCGCGGATGCGGGAGTCCTGTGCGACGTAGCGGCGAATGATGGCCCGTGTGCCGTCGGAGGAGCAGTCGTCGGTGATGATGAGTTCCCAGTTCTTGTATGTCTGCGAGATGATGCTGTCGATGCTTGCCGCGAGGTATTTCTCTCCGTTGTAGGTTGGCATGATGACAGATACCAATTCTTCCATGTTTCCTTGTTTTCTGATTTGACAGGTCGTGAAGGTTGGTGCTGAGCGTGGCGTTTATGGTTTGTCCGCGTCAGCTTTTACGGGGAGTGCAAAGGTGTGCCTGCCGTGTGCGGGCACGCCTTTCTCCCTGTGACATTGGTGCATGACCAGCCTTATTCTTCCTTTTTCTTTGTGGTGCGCTTGCGTACGGGTTTCTTTGCTGCTTCCTGCATTTCGGAGGGAAGGCCGGCGAGTTCGCGGTCGATCATGATGCGTCCGCAGTATTCGCAGACGATGATTTTCTTGCGGCTGCGAATGTCGAGCTGTCGCTGTGGCGGTATCTTGTTGAAGCAACCGCAGCAGGCGTCGCGCTGAACGGAGACGATGCCGAGTCCGTTGCGGCTGTTGCGACGTATGCGCTTGAAGGCGTTGAGGAGTCGAGGCTCGATGGTGAGCTCCAGATTCTTGGCTTTCTCGCGGAGTTTTTCTTCTTCGGCTTTGGTCTCGCCCACGATTTCCTCGAGTTCTTCTTTCTTGGTTTCGAGCTGTACGCGGCGGTCGTTGACGTCGAGGTTGCAGCGTGTCATCTCGGCAGTCTTGGCGTCCACCACTTCTTTTGCCTCGCGTATCTTCTTCTCGTGGAGCTGGTTGTCGAGCTGTGCGTACTCCACTTGCTTGGTGAGGCTGTCGTATTCTCGGTTGTTGCGCACGCTGTCCATCTGCGTGTTGAAGCGTTCGATGCTGGCATTGTTCTCGGCGATTTTGGCGTTACGCTCGCTGATGTCGCGCTTGAGCTCGGCGATGTCAGCATTGATTTTCTCGATGCGTGTGGTCATGCCCTCGATTTCGTCTTCGAGGTCCTGCACTTCGAGAGGCAACTCTCCGCGGAGTGTCTTGATACCGTCTATCTCTGAGAGGATACTCTGGAGGGAATAGAGGTTGCTCAGCTTTTCTTCCACGCTGTAGTCAGCGGGGTCTTTCTTTAATCTTTCTTTTGCCATTTTTGTGATATATTTAATGATTTGCTTTTTCCTTTTTGTATGGTTTGCCAACGCAGGCTGTGGGGTTGTCAATCGCAGGCTGTGGGGTTGTCGATCGCAGGCTGCGGAGTTGTCAATCGCAGGCTGTTGGGTTTTCGGATGAAGGCTGTAGAGTTTGAAAAGGAGGCAGGAGATATTCCATCAAACCCTATTCCCTAATCCCTAATCTCTAATCCAACATCACAGATACTTGATAGGGTTCGTGCATACGTTGGTCTTGAAGAGCGGCAGCCTGTCGAACTTCTCGCCAATCACCTGGCTGAAGATGTCGATGGTGTACTGTTCGCTCTGATAGTGTCCGAGCACGCCGATTTGTATCTGCCCGTCGTGACCGAAGTATTGGTGATAGTGCATCTCCCCTGTCAGGAAAGCGTCTGCTCCGGCCCTCAGAGCCTCGTCGAGGAGGAAGTCGCCCGCACCGCCGCAGATGGCGACGCTCTGTATGTGGCGCGACAGAAGCTCGTTGTGCTGGAGGCACTCCACGCTGAAGGCTTGCTTCACCCTCTGCAGGAATGCCAGCGAATCCTCGCCCTCGGGCAGATAGCCTATCACGCCCGAGCCAGCCTGCACCGTGCGTGTGCCCGACCCGACGCCCAGCGTCACCTGCCGAGGCTGCAGCAGCACCACGTCCACCAGCCCGAGCCGTTCGGCCATCATGTAGTTCACACCGTCGACAGCCGCGTCGAGATTGGTGTGAGCCGAATAGACCGCAATGTCGCTCTGCACGGCCATCCGCACGCAACGCTCCACGGTGTCGCCGTCCGTCAAATGCTTCAGGCCATGGAAAATGAGCGGATGGTGCGACACAATCATGTTGCATCCCAGCTCCTGCGCCTCGCGGATCACGTCCTCGGTCACGTCAAGGCACAATAAAACCCCTGACACTTCCGCTTCTGTCAACCCAACCTGCAAGCCAGCATTGTCGTAGCTTTCCTGCAGAGGCAGAGGCGCGAAATTTTCAAGGGCGTCAACTACGTCTTGAACTCTTACGCTCATACGAACTTATAGTATGGTTTCAGCGGCAAAGGTACGAAAATTTATTCAAAATCCATCCTTTATGCTTCTTTTTTTTCCCTTTTGTGCAAATTTTAACCATAAATATGACTTACAGACTATGAATTGTGAATTAAAAAGCGTAACTTTGCAGTTCAAAACAAACCATTCCCCATGCCCGACAGCACCACATTCCTGCCCGCCGAGTGGCACGAACAAGATGCCGTGCAGCTCACCTGGCCGCACGAAGGCACCGACTGGCGTCATACGCTCAGGGAAGTGACCCGATGCTATCTCAACATGGCAAAAGTCCTCCTCACGCGCGTACATTTTATTATTATCGTCACGCCCGAACCCGAAATCGTGCAGATGCAGCTCAGAAAAGCCGTCGGGGTGGAGAACCTGCCCCGCATCGTCTTCTGCATGGCCCCGACCAACGACACCTGGGCACGCGACCATGGTTTCATCACACTCCTCGCGCCCGACGGACCAAGGCTGCTCGACTTCAAGTTCAACGGCTGGGGAAAGAAGTTCCCATCGAAGTTCGACAACTGCATTTGCCGACGCATGGCCAAGCAAAACCTACTTGAAGGGCACTACCAACGGCACCTCGACTTCGTGCTCGAAGGCGGAAGCATCGAGAGCGACGGCAAAGGAACCATCCTCACAACCAGCAAATGTCTGCTCGCACCCCACCGCAACCAGCCGCTCACAAAAGAACAGATTGAGGCACGACTGCTCGACATGCTCCACGCAGAGCGCATCCTTTGGCTCGACCACGGCTACCTCGCCGGCGACGACACAGACTCTCACATCGACACACTCGCACGCTTCTGCCCCAACGACACCATCGCATACGTCCAATGCCTCGACCCCGACGACGAACACTATGCAGAACTCTCACAGATGGAAGCACAGCTCCGCCAGTTCCGAACCACGGATGGCAAGCCCTACCGACTCGTTCCGCTGCCAATGGCAAGGCCCGTCTTCGACAAGAAAGGCCTCCGACTGCCAGCCACCTACGCCAATTTCCTTATCACCAACGGAGCTGTACTCATACCCACATACGCCAATCCCGCCACAGACATCAAGGCAGGGGAACAAATACAGAAGATTTTCCCCAACCACGAAGTCATCGGCATCGACTGCCGCATACTCATCACCCAGAACGGCAGCCTGCATTGCTGCACCATGCAGTTCCCTAAGGGAACAATGAAACAACGGAAAGAATGAAAGAATAAAGAAAATGAAGATAGGTCTCATTCAACAAACTTGCAACGATAGCATCACTCACAACCGCCAGAAACTGGCAGAAAGCATCAAGGTTCTGGCAGGAAAAGGCGCCCAGCTCGTCTGTCTGCAAGAGCTTCACGACAGCCAATACTTCTGCCAGACGGAGGACACCGACTGCTTTCGCTACGCACAACCCATTCCGGGCAAGGCAACAGACTTCTATTCTAAGGTGGCAAGGGAGAACGGTGTGGTGCTCGTGACGAGCCTCTTCGAGCGACGGGCAGCAGGCCTCTACCACAACACGGCTGTCGTCTTCGAACAAGACGGAAGCATTGCCGGCATACACCGCAAGATGCACATCCCCGACGACCCTGCCTACTACGAGAAATTCTACTTCACGCCCGGCGACCTCGGCTTCCATCCCATACAGACAAGCCTTGGAAAACTCGGACTGCAAGTTTGCTGGGACCAATGGTACCCCGAAGGTGCACGCCTCATGGCACTGCAAGGTGCCGACATCCTCATTTATCCCACGGCAATAGGCTACGAGAGTAGCGACACAAAAGAAGAGCAGCAGCGGCAACGCGACGCTTGGATGACCATCCAACGCAGTCATGCCATTGCCAACGGACTGCCCGTCGTCGCCGTCAACCGCGTGGGCCTGGAGCCAGACCCGAGCGGGCAGACAGGCGGCATCCAGTTCTGGGGCAGCAGTTTTGTAGCAGGTCAGCAAGGCGAACTGCTCTTTGAGGCAAGCCAGACGGAAGAGGTGGCCGCCGTGGTCGACGTTGACCTCCACCGCACAGAGAGCGTCCGACAGTGGTGGCCCTTCCTTCGCGACCGCCGCATCGACGCTTACCAAGACCTCACATGCCGCTTCATAGATGCCCCCACCCCATCAAATTAACGTCATAACGAAATAACGTCATAACGAAAAACAGTAAAGGACCCCCTAACCCCCTTTAGGGGGAATAAAATAGTGAAATAGTTAAATAGTAAATAAACAGTAAATAGTAAATAGTCAAATAGTAAATATAGAAGATGTCCAGCACGCTCCGATTCCAGATTGTTGGCGAGGCCTTCAAGAAAAGGGCTGTCGCAGTGCCCAACAGGGAAGAACGTCCCAGCGAATTCTTTGCCAAATATGTGTTCAACCGCCAGAAGATGAAGCAATATCTGCCTGCCGAAGTCTTCCAGAAGATGTGCGATGTGGTGGACGGCGACCAGCCTCTCGACATGGCAACGGCTGATGCTGTGGCCGCAGGCATGAAGAGATGGGCCATGGAGCTGGGCGCCACGCACTGCACCCATTGGTTCCAACCGCTCACAGAGGGCACGGCTGAGAAGCATGACGGCTTCGTGGAGCACGACGGGAAAGGCGGTATGATAGAGGAATTCACGGGCAAGCAGCTCGTGCAGCAGGAGCCTGACGCCAGTTCCTTTCCCAGTGGCGGCATACGGAGCACTTTCGAGGCGCGGGGATACTCTGCCTGGGACCCCTCAAGCCCCGTCTTTGTCTTTGGCGACACGCTGATGATTCCCACCATCTTCATTTCCTATACGGGCGAAGCCCTCGACTATAAGGCACCGCTCAAAAAGGCGCTCAAGGCGGTCGACAAGGCTGCTACGGCCGTGGCGAAGCTCTTTTATCCCGACGTCAAGCGCGTCGTCAGCAATCTGGGCTGGGAGCAAGAGTATTTTCTCATCGACGAGGGACTCTATGCAGCACGCCCCGACCTGCTGATGACCGGGCGTACCTTGATGGGACACGACTCGGCCAAGAACCAACAGATGGACGATCACTACTTCGGCTCCATTCCGATGCGCGTGGCAGCCTTCATGAAGGACTTGGAAATAAAGGCTCTGGAACTGGGCATCCCCTGCAAGACGAGGCACAACGAAGTGGCGCCCAACCAGTTTGAGCTGGCCCCTATCTTCGAGGAGACGAACCTTGCCGTGGACCACAACATGCTCATCATGAGCCTGATGAAGAAGGTTGCACGCAAACATGGCTTCCGTCTGCTGCTCCACGAAAAGCCCTTCGCCGGCATCAACGGCAGCGGTAAGCACTGCAACTGGAGCCTCTCCACCGACACCGGCGTGCTGCTCCACGGACCGGGCCGTACGCCGCTCGACAATCTCCGCTTCGTCACCTTCATCGTGGAGTCGCTCGTGGCCGTTCATCGGCATAATGGTCTGCTCAAAGCCTCCATCATCAGCGCCACCAACGTGCACCGTCTCGGTGCTGCCGAAGCGCCTCCGGCCATCGTGTCCAGTTTCCTCGGAAAGGAAATCACCGGCCTGCTGGAGAAACTCGCTGCGAGCACCGACGACGAGCTCATCAGTCTCTCCGGCAAGCAAACGCTCAGCCTCGACATACCGCAGATTCCTGAGCTGCAGCAGGACAACACCGACCGCAACCGCACCTCGCCCTTCGCCTTCACGGGCAACCGCTTCGAGTTCCGAGCCGTGGGCAGTCAGCAGAACTGTGCCGCGTCGATGATCGTGCTGAACACTGCCATGGCCGAGGCACTCACCGACTTTAAGACGCGCGTCGACGGCCTCATCGCCCAAGGCGTGGAGCCTACGAAAGCCATCCTCCGCGTCTTGCGCGAGGACATCAAGGCGTCGGCGCCCATCCGCTTCGACGGCAACGGCTACAGCGAAGCATGGAAGCAGGAGGCACAGCGCAGGGGACTCGACACCGAGACAAGCGCTCCGCTCATCCTCGACCAGTATCTCAGCCCCGACACCGTGCGTATGTTCGAGTCGATGAACGTCCTCAGCAAAGCAGAGCTTGAGGCGCGCAACGACATCAAGCTCGACACCTACACGAAGAAGATACAGATCGAGGCGCGCATCTTTGGCGACATCTGCATGAACCACATCATTCCTACCAGCACGCGCTACCAGACGCAGCTCATCAAGAACGTGACGGGCATGAACGACATTCTCCCTGCCGAGACGGCCAGCCGCCTCAACAGCGCCAACCTGAGCCTCATCCAGCAGATGGGCGAGCACAATGCCTTCATCATCGACGGCGTGGAGAGGCTCATCGAAGCCCGTCGGGTGGCCAACCGCATAAAGGACAGCCGCGAACGCGCCATCGCTTACCACGACACCGTGGCGCCTCTCATCGAGGAGATACGCCGCCACGTCGATAAGCTCGAGCTTATCGTCGACGACGGGCTCTGGCCTCTGCCCAAGTATCGCGAGATGCTCTTCATTCACTAAAGGCCTTCTTGTCCCTTTCCCCGCACCCCGTCGGGCCTCCCGGCAGGGCGCGATGCCAAACCACGCACACCGTTGGGTTCGTTCCATGCGCATGGGTCAATCGTTCCATGCGCATGGGTCGATGGTTCCATGCGCATGGAACGAACTAAACCGTGTGTCTGAAAACAAGGGAGGAAGTCCTCAGGGAGCAGACACCGCTACTTCATCAGGAGGTCGATGCCAAAGGCGATGACGACAATGGCGAAGATGAATAAGACAAACAGCGCGATGGTCAGCGCGAAGCCGATGCAGCAGAGCAAGATCGCCTTGGGCCATTTCAGCCCGAGCATCTGGCGATAGAGCACGATGACGTAGGCGAAGGTCACGGCACCGAAGGCATTCAACAGCCAATCCCCTATCCCTTCTATGAGACTCAGCGGAAGCAAAAAGGTGGACAGCAGCAGGTCGATGCACGAACTGTACATCTGGGCATAGAAATTCTCCGTGGCACACAGAGGCTGACTTGTGCCGTCGGGCCTAGGAAGATGCACCTTGCGAAACATCCACGTGAAGACCGGTACGGCATATATAGCAGCGGCAAGGGTGCCGTAGAGCTTGTCGTTCTCGATAAAGTTGAAGTAGTCTGCTACTTTTCTTACGGAAGCAAGTACGATACCGTCGCGCTCATAGTCGCCAAAGCTGATGTCGGAGGAGCGGTCGAAGATAGAGATATTGATGCCCAGGACGTAGCAGGTGATGGCATAGGCAGTGAGCAGGAAGACATACATCTGCAGGGGATGGTAGTAACGGATGCGCTTTCCGAGGAGATAGTCGCGCACGAGGTGTCCGGGACGCGTGATGAGTTGCCAGGCTGTCCGCAGGAATCGGTTGTCGCCGCCCACGAAGGGACCGATAGCATTCTTCAGCATCTCGCCTGCCTGCAGGCGTTTAACTTCGGCACTCTGGCCGCAATGGGGACAAAAGTTGCCCTCGAAGGTGTTTCCGCAATTAAGGCAAACCATGGGAATTTACTATTTGACAATTTACGATTTACTATTTAACGTGAGTTCGACGAAATTGATTCAGAAGAGAGTAAGCTGATTATCAAGTA
>CAMVDV010000011.1 GCA_947166305.1 uncultured Prevotellaceae bacterium
ATCCGCAGCATCGAGAACAGCGACGTCTGCATCCTCATGATAGACGCCACCCGGGGAATCGAGGCGCAGGACCTCAACATCTTCCAGGTCATACAGAAGAACCAGAAGAGCATTGTGGTGGTGGTGAACAAGTGGGACCTCGTACCCGACAAGGATACGAAGGTGATGAAAACGATGGAGGACGCCATCCGCGAGCGCATGGCTCCCTTCACCGACTTCCCTATCATCTTTGGCTCAGCCCTCACCAAGCAACGCATCTTCAAGGTGCTGGAGACGGCAAAGGATGTCTACCTGAACCGCACGCGCAAGGTGACGACACACAAGCTCAATGAGGAAATGCTGCCACTCATCGAGGCCTATCCGCCACCATCGATGAAGGGGAAATACATCAAGATTAAGTATTGCATGCAAATCCCCGACACCCGCGTGCCCTCGTTCGTTTTCTATGCCAACCTGCCGCAGTACGTCAAGGAGCCTTACAAACGCTTCCTCGAGAACAAGATCCGAGAGCGATGGGACTTCTCCGGCTGCCCCATCAATGTGTTTGTGAGACAAAAATAGACCCCCTAACCCCCTTTAGGGGGAACTATGAGACACAAAATGAACAAATTCAAAATACAAGACAGTAAGGTGCTTCACTTTCTCCCCCTAAAGGGGGTCTGGGGGGTCTTCATTTTTTTTATCCTCTCTTCCTGTTCCCGTGGCGACTTCACCCATAAGGCTGCACGCCAGGCGGCCGAAGGATTCTACGCGAAGCTCGTGGCGGGCGACTACAAAGGCTTCGTCCAGGGCTATGCCGGAGCAGAGCTCTTGCCCCAGGACTACCGCAGCCAGATAGAGGATGCCACGGCTCAGTTCCTCTCGAGGGACGAGATGCGGCAGCTCACCTCCGTCCGTTCCATCAGCGACAGCCTGCTCCCCGACAGCACAGCCTACGTCATGCTCCAGCTCAACTTCAGCGACAGCACAAGCGAACAAATAGAGTTGCCCCTCATCCTCACCAGCGACGGATGGAGGATGAAGTAGAGAATAAGAAATGTAGAAAATGTGAAAATAAGAAAATGTGAAAATAAGATATTAAGAGAATAAGAAATGAAGAAACTAATCTGCTTTATCCTGCTTTGCCTCGGCTGGTCAATGGTCAATGTTCAATGTTCAATGGCCCAGGCACAGCAGTTGCCCCCCATCCCCCTCGACCCTGCCGTCAGGACCGGCAAGCTCGACAACGGACTCACCTACTACATCCGCCACAACGAGTGGCCCGAGAAGCGATGCGACTTTTACATCGCACAGAAAGTCGGCTCCATGCAGGAAGAAGACGACCAGCGCGGACTGGCACACTTCCTTGAACATATGTGCTTCAACGGCACCTCTCACTTCCCGGGCGACGCCCTTAAGCAATACCTCGAACGCATCGGAGTGAAGTTCGGCGAGAATCTCAACGCCTATACCTCCTTCGATGAGACCGTATATAATATAAATAATGTAAATACAGAAACGCCCGGAGCCATCGACTCCTGCATCCTCATCCTCCACGACTGGAGCCACGACCTCCTTCTCGAAGATAAGGAAATCGACAAGGAGCGCGGCGTCATAGAGGAAGAATGGAGGATGCGACGCAGCGCACAGCTCCGCATCATCGAGAAGGCACTGCCCGTGCTCTGCAAGGACAGCAAGTATGCCCAGAGGATGCCTATCGGTACGATGGAAATCGTGAAGAACTTCCCCTACGAGACGCTCCGCAACTACTATCGCCGCTGGTATCGTCCGGACTTGCAGGCCTTGGTTATCGTGGGCGACGTTGACGTCGATGCCGTGGAGAGCAAGCTGAAAGAGATGTTTGCCGACATCGCTCCCGCTGCAACCGACGCCGCCGTCCGCGAGATGTTCCCTGTCCCCGACAACAAAGAGCCGCTCGTCTTCGTCGGCACGGACAAGGAATTTCCCGGCATGGAAGCAGCCATCATGTTCAAGAGCGACCCGATGCCACGCGAGATGAAAGGCACCATGGCCTACCTCGGCGTGGATTTCATCCAGGATGCCATCAGCGGTATGCTGGGCGAGCGCCTCAATGAGATAACACGCCAAGCAGATGCTCCCTTCTCGGGGGCTGGCATTGGCTTCGGCGAATACGTCGTCGCCAAGACCAAGGACGCGCTCTCCCTCAGCGTAAGCATGAAGGAGAACCGCTACACCGAAGGCATCAAGGCCGCCTACCGTGAGTTGCTGCGTGCCTCTCGAAGCGGCTTCACCGAAAGCGAGTACCAGCGTTTCAAGGATGAATACCTTTCCCAAATCGACGCAGCCTACGAGGCTCGCGACAAACGGACGAACACTTCCCTCGTCAACGCCTGCGTCCGCCACTTCATCGACAACGAACCTGCCCCAGGCATCGAGTGGATTCACCAGACAATGCACATGCTTGTGCCCAACATCCCACTGGAAGCCATCAATCAGGCCGTGGCAAACCTGCCGCAAGAGAACCGCGCCATCCTCGTCATGATGCCCGAGAAGGAAGGTCTCGCCGTGCCCTCGGAGCAGGAACTCCTCGCGGCTATGGCAGAAGTCGATGCCGAGGACATCGCAGCCTTCACCGAAGAGGTCAGCAACGAACCGCTTGTGCCTGAGCTGAAGAGCAAGGTGAAGGTCAAAAAGATAACCGACGATATCTATAACTCCAAGCTCATCACGCTCTCAAACGGCATGAAGATTCATGTCAAGCAGACCGATTACAGCCCCAACCGCATCAACTTCCATGCAACCTCTTGGGGCGGCAACAGCCTCTACAGCGATGACGAGTTCATCAACACGAACAACGTCGGCCTGGTCCGTCAGGGAGGCTGGGGCAATTTCTCGGCCGTGGAGCTGCAGAAAAAGCTGGCCGGCATCCAGGCCAATGCATCGCCCAGCGTCGGCACCCGCACCGAAACCATCGAGGGCAGCTGCGTGAAGAAGGACTTGGAGACGATGCTTCAGCTCATCTACCTTAGCTTCACCTCGCCACGGCGCGACGATGATGCCTTCACCTCGCAGATGGAGCGCACACGCAACGCTCTGAAGAACCAGGAGCTCAATCCGCAGACCACCTTCGCCGACAGCATCGTCAGCGTTGTATATAATAATAATGTGCGGGCAAAGCGCTTGAAGGAAGCCGACCTCGACCGCATCAACTACGACCGACTGCTTGAAATCTACCGCGAACGCTTTGCCAATGCCGGCGACTTCGAGTTCTATCTCGTGGGTGACGTCAGTGCCGATTCGGTGGCACCGCTACTGGCTAAGTACCTCGGCGCATTGCCTACGAAGGGCAAGAAGGAGAAGTACAAGGTCATCAACCAGCGCATGACGAAGGGCGAGCGCGAGTGTTATTTCACTAAGGAGCAGGACACTCCGAACTCGCTGAACGTCTTTCTCTATCATGCCCCGATGAAGGAGACCCTCAGGAACGATATCCTTGTCGATATGCTCCAGCAGGCTATGACGATGCTCTACACGGAAACCGTGCGAGAGGACGAGGGCGGAGCCTATGGCGTGCCAGTCGGCGGATACATCAGCGACTATCCTGAGGAGATTGCGCAGATGCAGATTATCCTTCCCACTGCGCCTGAGAAGCGCGAAGCCATGACGTCTGTCGTCAAGAACGGCATCCAAGAGATGATGGAGAAAGGGCCTTCTGAGGAAAACCTCGCCAAAATTAAGGAGTACATGCTGCGCTCTCACCAGGAGAACCTCAAGGACAACGGCTACTGGATGAACAGCCTTGTCTCCAAGACGCGCTACGATCAGGAGTTCGTGGAAGGCTATGAGGAGTGCGTAGGCAGTGTCTCCGTGGAGGACATCCGTGGCGTGGCAAGGCAAATCTTCGGCTCAGGCAACCGCCTCGTCGTAGGCATGGACACGCCGACCAAGTGAAAATAAGCCCCCTCCCCGCTCCCCCTTTGGGGGAGTGCTGCAAAGCTGCTGAAAAGGGAGTCGGAGAGGGCAACGAGAATGAAGCACTCCCCCAAAGGGGGAGCGGGGAGGGGGCGATTAAATAACAAGAAAATGTTTGTAACGAAATGGTTGGCCACCTTTGGCCGATACCTGCAATTGATGGGCAGGGTGCTGAGCCTGCCGGAGAGATGGCGTATGTTCATGCGGCAATATGTCCGCGAGATGGGTTCGCTTGGTGTGGACTCCATCGGCATCGTACTGCTCATCAGTTTCTTCATCGGTGCGGTTATCTGCATCCAGATTAAGCTTAACATCCAAAGTGCGTGGATGCCTGCCTTCACGACGGGCTATGTGACGCGTGAGATCATGCTGCTGGAGTTCTCGTCGAGCATCATGTGCCTCATCCTGGCGGGCAAGGTGGGCTCGAACATTGCTTCGGAGATAGGCACGATGCGTGTGACGCAGCAGATTGATGCCTTGGAGATTATGGGAGTGAACTCGGCCTCCTTCCTGATTCTGCCTAAGGTGCTGGGCATGATGACGATGATTCCGTTCCTCGTCGTGTTCAGTATCGTTGCAGGCTTTGTGGGTGCGTATGCCACATCCATTGCCGGCATCATCACACCCGACGACCTCACGTTGGGATTGCTGCACGACTTCACGCCGTGGTTCATTTTTGCCAGCATCATCAAGAGCACGGTCTTTGCCTTCATCATCAGCAGTGTGTCGTCCTACCACGGCTACACGGTGGAGGGAGGCAGTTTCGATGTGGGCAAAGCCAGCACCAATGCCGTCGTGTCGAGCAGCATGTTGATTCTCTTCTCCGACATTTTCCTGACGAGCCTATTAGCATAAGAGACCCCCTAACCCCCTTTAGGGGAATAAAAAGGAAATGGTAAATGATTAAATGGTAAATGCAAGGTGATTGAAGTACAGCATCTATACAAGCGGTTTGACGTGCGTGACGTGTTGATGGACATCAACATGACGTTCCGCGACGGGCAGACGAACCTCATCATCGGGCAGTCGGGCTCGGGCAAGACGGTGCTCATGAAGAACATCGTGGGCCTGTTCACCCCGACGCGCGGCAAGATACTCTACGACGGTCGGGACTTCGTGCAGATGACCAAGCGCGAGCGGGTCATGCTTCGCCGCGAGATGGGCATGATCTTCCAGAGCGCAGCCCTCTTCGACTCCATGACAGTCCTGGAGAATGTCATGTTCCCCCTCGATATGTTCTCCGACATGAACTATGCCGACCGCACCAAGAGGGCACGCTTCTGCCTGGAGAGGGTCAACCTGAAAGGGGCGGAGGAGAAGATGCCGGGCGAGATAAGCGGCGGCATGCAGAAGCGTGTGGCCATTGCCCGAGCCATCGCACTCAACCCGAAGTACCTCTTCTGCGACGAGCCTAACTCCGGTCTCGACCCTAAGACAAGCCTCGTCATCGACGAGCTTATCAGCGGCATCACGCACGAATACGGCATGACGACCATCATCAATACGCACGACATGAACTCCGTGCTGGGCATCGGCGAGAGCATTCTCTTCATCTGCGACGGGCACAAAGAGTGGGAAGGCTCCAAGGATGAGATCATGACCTCCACCAATGAGAAGCTCAACTCCTTCATCTTTGCCAGCGACCTGCTGCGGAAGGTGAAGGAAGAACAGTTGAGTGGAAAGAACTAAGAGGAGAAAAAAACATGGAAGAACAACAAAGATTGCAGCTCCGCAGTGAGGGACTCGTGAAAATCTACGGCAAGCGCACCGTCGTGAACAACGTCAGCTTCGATGTCCGTCAAGGTGAAATCGTTGGACTGCTCGGGCCTAACGGCGCGGGCAAGACCACGTCGTTCTACATGACCACCGGTCTGGTCCTTCCCAACGCAGGCCACATCTTCCTGGGCAACGAGGAAATCACCAATCTGCCCGTCTATCAGCGCGCACGCCGTGGCATTGGCTACCTGGCGCAAGAGGCCAGCGTGTTCCGCAAAATGAGTGTGGAGGACAATATCGCCAGCGTGCTGGAGATGACCAGTTTGCCCCGCGACTACCAGAAAGAGAAGCTCGAGAGCCTCATCAAGGAGTTCCATCTCGAAAAGGTGAGGAAGAACATCGGCGACCGCTTGAGCGGCGGCGAAAGGCGACGCACCGAAATAGCCCGATGCCTGGCCATCGACCCCAAGTTCATCATGCTCGACGAGCCATTCGCAGGCGTCGATCCCATAGCCGTGGAGGACATCCAGTACATCGTCTGGAAACTCAAGCAGAGGAACATCGGCGTGCTCATCACGGACCACAACGTTGAGGAGACACTCTGCATCACCGACCGCGCCTACCTGCTCTTCGAGGGACAGATCCTCTTTCATGGCACGCCGCAGGAGCTGAGCGTCAACCCCGTCGTCCTCGACAAGTACCTCACCCACAGCTTTGTGCTCCGCTACAAGGACTTCCAGCACATGGAGCAACAGCGTGCCACTTCTGCCGCCGGCTGACGCGATGGTTGCCGCCACCCCAGTCCATAGCCCCAGAAACCCTGTAGGGTTATCATTGCACGGTCATGATGCTGCAATTGCATGGTCATGATGTTGCAATTGCATGGTCATGATGCTGCAAAGAACGCGGCAGGCGGCGTTGAGGCGCCCCGAACGCCCCTGTCGCTCCCGCACCAGCCCCCGCCATCGCTCAAGGGCTTCTTTTTTTAGCTTTTTAACTTTTCAATCTTTTGTCGTCATAACGTTATAACGAGATTACGTCATAACGCAAATGAAATTTCTTCCGCTTTTCTTTTTGTATTTCTCTCGCTTTTTCGTACCTTGACTTCGTCGAGCTACTTCTGCGCTCGGAAATAAAAAATAAAAACTTCGTGTTTTCTTTTTGTATTTCTCTCGCTTTTTCGTACCTTTGCGGCGCAAACGTAAACCATAATGCTATGAAACGATTCTTCACCATCCTTTTCGTGTTGCTGCCCATGACGCTCCTTGCCAAGGGCGACGACGACCCCCGACTCGTCATCATCACCATCGACGGACTGCGCTGGCAAGAGGTCTTTGCCGGTGCCGACGAGGGCCTCATCAACAAACAGCAGGGCGTGCGCAACGTCGACGAACTCCGCGAGGCTTACTGGAGGCCGACACCCGTGCAGCGACGAGGCGTCCTTATGCCGTTCGTCTGGAACACCGTGGCCAGGCAAGGCGTCCTCTACGGCAACAGAAACCTCGGCAGTGTGATGCAACTGGCCAACAAGACCAACATCTCCTACCCAGGCTATTCCGAGATGATGACCGGCATGGTGGACGACAACATCAAGGGTAACGACCCCGTGCCCAACCCTCATGCCAATGTCCTCGAGGCTGCCAACCACGACCTCCGCTACAAAGGCTCCGTCGTGATGTACGGCTCCTGGAAATCCACACGCTTCGCCATCCACAACGAGCAGGCTGGCATCCCCGCAAGCGTCAGCTACGAACCGCCCGTCGCCAAGGAAAAGACACCGCAGCTAAAGCTCGTCGAGCGGATGCTCCAAGGCATGCCACGCTATTGGCGCAGCGAACACTTCGACGCCTTCACCTACGCCTACGCCCTCGAAACGCTCCTCGCCGACCTCCCCAAGGTCATGTGGATCTCATTCGGCGACTGCGACGAGTGGGCACACGCACGTAAGTACGACTTATACCTCGATGCTGCCAACGCCACCGACGCCTTCATCCGCGACATCTACGAAGCACTCGAGGCCGACAAGTTCTACAAAGGCAAGACCACCTACCTCGTCACCTGCGACCACGGCCGAGGCTCCGACGGCGAATGGACCAACCATGGCAGCACCACCCAAGGTTCCGAGGCCACATGGCTCATGCTCTGGGGAAAAGGCATCAAGCCTCAGGGAGAAAACACACACGGCGGTCCCTTCTACACGAAACAGGTTGCCGCCACCATCGCCCGTATCCTTGACCTCGAATTCACACCCGACGACGGCGCACAGCTACAGCCCATCGGTATGTAAATAACACAATTGCAAATAAATTGTAAACAGTAAATTGGTAAATTCCAAATTTCTTCGTACCTTTGCACCCGCTTTAGAAGAAATGACCATAAACCAAACAAATAATTCTGATGAACATATCATTTGAAAACGTCGATAAAGTGAGCGCACTGCTCACCGTCAGCATCGAGAAAAGCGACTACGAAGAAAAGGTAAAGAAAGCCCTCAAGGACTACAGCCACAAGGCCAGTCTGCCCGGATTCCGTCAGGGTAAAGTGCCCACGTCACTCCTTCAGAAACGATTCGGCACAGAGATAAAGGCAGAGGAAATCAACAAAATCCTCAGCAACGAAGTCAATAAATACATCCGCGAGAACAAAGTGAACATGCTCGCCGAACCCATGCCAAACGAAGAGAAGACCCCGAAGATGGACTTCGAGACGCAGGACGACTTCACCTTTGCCTTCGACATCGCACTCGCACCTGAGTTCGACGCCACACTCTCCAAGAAAGACAAGCTCACCTACTACGACATCAAGGTGGACGACGCTCTCGTCGACAGCCAGGTCAAGACCTTCCAGAACAGAGCCGGACAGCACGTCAAGGCCAACGACTATGCCCCCGGCGACATGGTGAAGGGACTTCTCACAGAACTCGGCAAGGATGGCAGCACACTCGAAGGAGGCATCAACGTGGAAGACGCCGTCATGCTCCCAGAATACATGAAGGACGAAGCAGAGAAGGCCAAGTTCCAAGGTCTCAAGCTCGGCGACGTCATCACCTTCAACCCAGCAAAAGCATACGCCAACAACGCGACAGAACTCGCCAGCCTCCTGCATATCAGCAAGGAAGAGGCCGAGGCTGTGACATCAGACTTCAGCTTCCAGGTCAGCGAAATCATGCGTTTCCAGCCCGCAGAGCTCAGCCAGGAACTCTACGACCAAATGCTTGGCAAAGGAGTCGTGAAGAGTGAGGAAGAATTCCGTCATTTCATCCACGACGACATCAAGAAGAATTTCCAGAGCGACGCAGAGTATCAGTTCACACAAGACCTGCGCGAATACCTCCTCGGCCGCATCGGTAAGGTGGAATTCCCCGAAGCTCTGCTCAAACGCTACATGAAGATGCGCAACGAGGACAAGGGTGAGCAGTACGTCGAAGACAATTTCGAGAAGAGCCTCCCGGAGTTGCTCTGGCATCTCGCTAAGGAACAAATCTGCGACCAGTTCGACATCAAGGTGCAGCACGAAGATGTCCTGGAGACAGCCAAGGTCTTCACCCGCATACAGTTCGCCCAGTACGGCATGATCAACCTCCCTGAGGAAAGCATCACGAGCTATGCTGCCGAGATGCTCAAGGACCAAAGGCAGGCAGAGGGTCTCGTGGAGCGGACCGTCGAGAACAAAGTTGCGGCTAAGGCAAAGGAAGTCGTCACGTTGAAGACAAAGGAAGTCAGCATCGACGAGTTCCGTAAGCTCACAGAGAAGAAGTAAAGAGAGCGGAAGGGAGTTGGGAGGCAGCAGTCGGGAGGCAGCGTTAGGAGTAAACCTCCCGCCTCCTGCCTCAAAACTTCCTGCCCCGAAACCTCTCATCCCCTATTATATATAATAATGAAAAGCATGGACAACGAGTTCAGAAAGTTCGCCACGCGCCACATGGGCATTAGCAGTATGGTGCTCGACGACGTGGTTAAGGCACAAAGCCACTACCTCAATCCCTATATCCTTGAGGAGCGTCAGCTCAATGTCACGCAGATGGACGTCTTCAGCCGCTTGATGATGGACCGCATCATCTTCCTCGGCACGGAGATAGACGACTACACTGCCAACACTCTGCAGGCACAGTTGCTCTTCCTCGACAGCACCGATCCGGGCAAAGACATCAGCATTTACATCAACAGCCCTGGCGGTAGTGTCCACGCAGGCCTTGGCATCTACGACACGATGCAGTTCATTTCGAGCGACGTGGCCACTATTTGTACGGGCATGGCGGCAAGCATGGCGGCCGTATTGCTTGTGGCTGGCAAGGAAGGGAAAAGGAGTGCATTGAAGCATAGCCGTGTGATGATCCACCAGCCGATGGGCGGTGCGCAGGGTCAGGCCAGCGACATCGAGATCACGGCGCGCGAGATTCAGAAGCTCAAGAAGGAGCTTTACACCATCATTGCCGAGCACTCTCACACGGACTTCGACAAGGTCTGGGCCGACAGCGACCGCGACTATTGGATGACGGCAGAGGAGGCCAGGGACTACGGCATGATTGACCGCGTGATGACGCGCAAGGAGAACTAAAGGACGGGGCAGACTCCCGTCCCTCTCCGACTTCCCTTCTGACTGGAGGGCTCGGCCCTGAGGGAGGCATCCCTTGGGGGAGAGGAACGGAGCGTGTCCGTTCGTTTATTTATTTTCTAACCTTTTCACTTTTTAACCTTTTCACCTTCCAATGGCAGGCAAGAAGAAAGACCGTTGCTCCTTCTGCGGCAGGGGCGAGGACGAAGTGGCTTTGCTGCTGACGGGCTTGAACGGATTCATCTGCAACGACTGCGTGCAGCAGGCGGAGCGTATTGTCCGCGAGAGCATGGGCCACGGCGACCGCTCCAGGAGGGCGGTGGGCGAGGGCATCAACTTGACGGAGGTGCCCAAGCCACGCGACATCAAGGCATTCCTCGACGAGTACGTCATCGGGCAGGACGCTGCTAAGCGTTACCTCTCGGTGGCTGTCTATAATCACTACAAGCGCTTGGCTCAGCCCCAGGACGACGGGGTGGAAATCGAGAAGAGCAACATCATCATGGTGGGCTCCACGGGCACTGGCAAGACACTCCTTGCGCGCACCATAGCCCGACTGCTGAAGGTTCCGTTTACCATCGTGGACGCTACCATCTTCACCGAGGCTGGCTATGTGGGCGAGGACGTGGAGAGCATCTTGACACGCTTGCTCCAGGTGGCCGACTACGACGTGGCTGCCACCGAACGCGGCATTGTCTTCATCGACGAGATAGACAAGATTGCACGCAAGCAGGACAACCCCAGCATCACGCGTGACGTGAGCGGCGAGGGCGTACAGCAGGGCTTGCTGAAGTTGCTCGAAGGCTCTATCGTCAACGTGCCGCCCAAAGGTGGCCGTAAGCACCCGGACCAGGACTATATCCATGTGGACACGCGCAACATTCTGTTCATCTGTGGCGGTGCCTTCGACGGCATCGAGCGCAAGATTGCCCAGCGCCTCAACACGCACGTCGTGGGCTACGACAGCGTACAGAACCAGAAACGCATCGACACGAAAGACCTCATGAAGTATATCGTGCCGCAGGACCTGAAGAGCTTCGGGCTTATCCCGGAAATCATCGGCAGGCTGCCGGTGCTCACCTACCTCAATCCGCTCGACCGCGACGCGCTTCGCCGCATACTCATCGAGCCTAAGAACTCGCTCGTCCGTCAGCAAGAGAAGCTATTCCTGATGGATGGCATCCGGCTCACCTTTGAAGATGAAGCCCTGGACTACATCGTGGACAAGGCCATCGAGTACAAGCTCGGCGCGCGAGGCCTGCGGAGCATCATGGAAAGCATCATGACGGAGGCGCAGTTCGACGCCCCTTCGGAGAAACGCGACACGCTCTGCATCACGCGACAGTACGCCGCGGAGCAGGTAGAGAAGCAGAAAGAGAAACTCGAGGCATCGGCTGATTAGCGCCGATGCCTTTTTTTATGCCCTAATCCCTATTCCCTAATCCGAAAGCCTACGACGGCGGACGCGCGAATCAACCAAGCCCTATTCCTAAAGCCCCCTGGCGGCGGACGCGCCACGGCGCGTCCCTACAGGCCGAATCAACCAAACCCTATTCCCTAATCTCTATTCCCTAATCCAAAAAACCCTTTTCCCAAAAGTTTGACCCATGCGCATGGAACGATGGACCCATGCGCATGGGTCAATGGTTCCATGCGCATGGGTCAAACCCCATCGCCTGCCCTTCGTGCCCGCGAGGACTGCCAAGAAGGCCGTTTCGGCACGCCCGACGCGCCGGAAGGACGCGCCGAGGGGGGACAGAACGACGGGAATAAAGGATTTTTTGAAGTTTTCCGCCAAAACATTTGGCAGTTTGAGCAAAAAGACGTATCTTTGTCTTTAGCTTTGTTTCTAATGCCACCTAAATGACAGAGATTAACCTCACCGAACAACTGAAACATTTCTTTGGCTTCGACTCCTTCAAGGGAGCCCAGGAAGCCATCATCCGCAACCTGCTCGACGGCAAGGACACCTTCGTGCTCATGCCCACGGGTGGCGGCAAATCCCTGTGCTATCAGCTCCCGGCCCTCATTAGCGAAGGCACGGCCATCGTCGTCTCTCCGCTCATAGCCCTCATGAAGAATCAGGTGGACGCCATACGTCAGCTCACCGACAACGACGGCATTGCGCACTACCTGAACTCCTCTCTCACCAAGACCCAAATTGACCAGGTGAAGGAAGACGTGGCCGCTGGGCGCACCAAGCTGCTCTATGTGGCACCGGAGTCGCTGACCAAGGAGGAGAACATCCGCTTCCTCAAGAGCACCAAGATATCCTTCTATGCCGTGGACGAAGCGCACTGCATCTCGGAATGGGGCCACGACTTCCGTCCCGAATACCGCAACATCCGCCCACTGGCCGAACAGATAGGCCGCGCACCCATCATCGCGCTCACCGCAACGGCCACCGACAAGGTGCGCACCGACATCAAGAAGAACCTCGGAATCCCTGCCGCCACCGAGTTCAAAAGCTCGTTCAACCGGCCCAACCTCTACTACGAAATCCGGCCCAAGACCAAGGACGTGGACAAGGACATCACGCGCTTCGTGCTCCAGAACAAGGGCAAGAGCGGCATCATCTACTGCCTGAGCCGCCGCCGCGTGGAAGAGCTCGCCGAGATGCTCCGCACCAATAACATCGCCGCCCGCGCCTATCATGCCGGAATGGAATCGGCGGAAAGGGCACAGACGCAGGACGATTTCCTCATGGAACGCATCGACGTCATCGTGGCCACCATTGCCTTCGGCATGGGAATCGACAAGCCGGACGTCAGATACGTCATCCATTACGACATACCCAAAAGCCTCGAAGGATACTATCAAGAGACAGGTAGGGCCGGACGCGACGGCGGCGAAGGACTCTGCATCACGTTCTTCTCCCCCCACGACCTGCGCAAACTCGAGAAATTCATGCAGGGAAAACCCGTGGCCGAACAAGACATCGGCCGACAACTCCTGCAAGAGACAGCCGCCTACGCCGAGACTTCCATCTGCCGGCGCAAGTTCCTGCTACACTACTTCGGCGAGGAGTACGAGCCCGACAACTGCGGCAAGTGCGACAACTGCCTGCATCCGCACGAAAGAATCAAGGCCGAGGCAGAGCTCCAGCAAGTGCTCCGCGTCATACACGCCGTGAAGGAAGGATTCAAGACCCAGCACGTCATCGACATCCTCCTGGGCAACGAGACCGACGACGTCATTGCCCACCGCCACGAACTCCTCTCCTGCTTCGGCTGCGGCGACGACCACGACGCATCATTCTGGAACGCTGTCATCCGACAAGCCATGATCTCTGGATACATCGAGAAAGGCATCGAGAACTACGGCCTCCTTAGCATCACACCCGAAGGGCGTGCCTATATGAAGGAACCCCAACCCTTCTACGTCATGGAAGACCGCGAGTTCGACGACTTCAACGACACGAGTGGAGAAGGAACCTCTGTGCTCGACGAGACACTCTTCGCTATGCTCAAGGACCTCCGACGCGACGTTGCACGACGCAAGAACCTGCCTCCCTACGTCATCTTCCAAGACCCGTCGCTCGAAGACATGGCAACTTCCTATCCCACAAACATTGAGGAACTGAAGAACATCCGTGGCGTGGGCGAAGGCAAGGCACACCGCTACGGCGCAGAGTTCTGCCAGCTCATAGCAAGATATTGCGAGGAGAACGAGATAGACCGCTTCGAGGACTTCCGCGTCCGCAGCCTTGCCAACAAGAGCGCCGATAAGATAAGCATCATCACCTCCATCGACCGTCAGGTAGACCTTGACCAGATTGCCAAGACCAAAGGGCTCACGCTCTCCGAACTCCTCGACGAAATCTACTCCATGGTGGACAGCGGCACCAAACTCAACCTTGACTACTACATCAAAGAGGTCATGGATGAAGACCACATGCAAGACATCTACGACTACTTCCGCGAGGCTGAGGACAACAACATCGACGATGCTCTCGACGAGTTCGCCGACGATGAGGACGAATACACCGAAGAGGAAATCAAGCTCGTCCGCATCAAGTTCCTCGCCGAGAACGCCTGCTAAAGACTTCTCCCAAAACGATGAAGGACCTCTCGCCATGCGGCGGGAGGTCCTTCGCTGTTTTGTGTCGGCAAACGTCGCGTGCGGCGATGGCAATCGTCGCACGCAAAAACTGGCAACGCCGCACGCGACGATCACCATCGTCGCACGCGAAGTTTTTTATTTCAGCACGCCGTAAGGAAAACCTTGGCGAGCTTCATATTCTATTTCAGCACGCCGAGTTCCTTGCCGACCTTTATGAAGGCGGCGATGCACTTGTCGAGTTGCTCGCGGTTGTGGCCGGCGGAGAGCTGGACGCGGATGCGTGCTTGGTCCTTGGGCACGACGGGGTAGTAGAAGCCTGTGACGTAGATGCCTTCTTCCTGCATCTTTGCGGCAAAGACTTGCGAGAGCTTGGCGTCGTAGAGCATCACGGCGCAGATGGCGCTCTGCGTGGGCTTGATGTCGAAGCCGGCAGCCATCATCTTGTCGCGGAAGTATGTGACGTTCTCCACGAGGCGGTCGTGCAGTTCGTTGCTTTCCTTCAGCATCTTGAACACTTCGAGGGAGGCTCCGATGATGCAGGGTGCGAGGCTGTTGGAGAAGAGGTAAGGCCTTGAGCGCTGACGCAGCAGGTCGATGATTTCCTTGCGTCCGGTTGTGAAGCCACCGAGTGCGCCGCCGAATGCTTTGCCGAGCGTGCCGGTGTAGATGTCCACGCGGCCGTAGGTGCCGCAGAGTTCGCTCACGCCGTGACCTGTCTTGCCTACCACGCCGGCCGAATGGCTTTCATCGACCATGACGAGTGCGTCGTACTTCTCTGCCAGGTCGCATATCTTGTCCATGGGCGCTACGTTGCCGTCCATGGAGAACACGCCGTCGGTGACGATGATGCGGAATCTCTGTGCCTGTGCCTCTTGGAGGCACTTCTCCAGCTCTTCCATGTTGGCGTTAGCGTAGCGGTATCTCTTGGCTTTGCACAGGCGTACGCCGTCGATGATGCTGGCGTGGTTGAGTGCATCGCTGATGATGGCGTCCTCTTCTGTAAAGAGAGGTTCGAAGACACCGCCGTTTGCGTCGAAGCACGCGGCGTAGAGAATCGTGTCCTCCGTCTTGAAATAATCGCTGATGGCGGCTTCGAGTTGCTTGTGGATGTCCTGCGTGCCGCAGATGAAGCGTACGCTCGACATGCCGAAGCCCCTCTGGGCCATCATCTTCGTGGCGCCCTCTATGAGGCGTGGATTGTCGGAGAGTCCGAGATAATTGTTGGCGCAGAAGTTCAGCACTTCCTTGCCTTTCACCTGGATGGCTGCCCGCTGGGGGCTTTCGATGAGTCGTTCTTCCTTGTAGAGGCCAGCCTCGCGTATCTCGGAGAGCGTTTGGCTGAGATGTTCTTTCAGTTTTCCGTACATGAATTTAGGGTTTTAAGGTTTTGAGGTTATAAGGTTATTAGGTTGTGAGGTCTTGGGGTTGTGAGGTTTTGAGGTTGTTAGGTTTTGAGGGCTTGAGGTGGGGTTGTGACGTCGTTTTAGTGCGATGTCGATGTTTTTCCAACTGCAAAGTTACGAAAACTTTGTGAATAATCGTTCATCTTGGTGCAATTATTTTCGTTTCTCGGTGTGCCGGGGCTGTCGTGGCTGCTTTGGCTGATGGCGGACACGGCGTGCTGTGGAGGTTGACCCATGCGCATGGAACGATGGACCCATGCGCATGGAACCATCGACCCATGCGCATGGGTCAAACAAAACGGCGTGCCTTGTCTGGCGACAGGGCACGCCGCAGCGGGCACCGGGGAGTGCCTAACGGAGATGGATGTCGATAGGGATGTTCACTTTCACGCAGAAGTTCCGGCCCATGGCGGACAGGCCCTGGCGTCCCGAGGGCGCGTCGGTGTCCACATACTTCAGGCGTGAGAGGTGCGGCTGGTAGGCTCTGTCGAGCAGATTCTGACAGGAAAAGGTCAGCTCGATGCAGTTGTGTCCGAAGACGTGGAGGTCGGTGCCCACCGAGAAGCCGAGCAGGAAGTAGCCGGGCGACGCAGTCTCCGTGTCGTCCACGGCGTAGTATTTGCTCTGCCTGAAGTTGTGTTCCATGCCGACGGACAGGTAGCTTCGGCGCAGATGGCCTCGGGCGAGGTCGGGCAGCTCGTAGCGTACGTCGCAGGTCCACCTTGGTGCCGGCATCATGGGGAGCGACCTGTTGCCGGCCGGCGCACTGGTCTGCACGCCGCGGACAAAGCCGAACGAGTTCTCCACGTGCAGGGGATTGAACGGATGGACGTCCACCGAGACCTCGCCACCCATTAGCCGGGCGTCGCCCTGGCCGTACTGATAGGTGCGATAGCCGTCGGTCTCGTAGGGCAGGCGCGTGAGGAAGATGTAGTCGTCAATCCAGTTGCAGAAGAGCGAAGCCTGCAGGCTCACGTAGTGCGACGTGTAGTCCAGGCCGAAATCCAGCTGTGTGCTCTTCTCCGGCCTCAGCCCCGAGTTGCCAAGCTCATATTGGATACTGCCCTCGTGGACGCCGTTGGCAGCCAGTTCGCTCATGGTCGGCGCCCGGAATCCTTTGGCGGCATTGAGCCTCATGTTGAGCTTGTCGGTCACATTCCACACGGCTCCGAGGCTTCCCGTCACGCCGGTGAAGTTCTTCTTCAGTGCCTCGAAGCGCATCTCGCCCTCCTCCTCGAGCGCCGACGACCTGAGGTGACGGTTGTCGAAGCGTGCGCCGCCGGAGAGATGCCAGCGCTCCGTCTCCCATTCTGCCGTGGCGAAGACGCCGATGTCGAACAGCCTGTGGTCGGGAATCAGGTACTCCTCGCCCTGGTTGATGTTGCGTTGCCACATGCCACCCACGCCCGTGGCAATCTTCCACGAGTGCGGCAACGTGTGGAGGTACTTGAGGTCATAGTTCACGGTGTGCAGGCGCATGGCCAGTTCGGGCGTCTCTTCCTCCTCATATTCGCGGCGATAGTTCTGCTGATAGCCCACGATGGCCTTCAGCGTCCCCGCCCCAAAGTACCAGGCATTATCGCTGACCGCCTTGGTGTGGAGCACCTTTTGGAACGGCGAGACGATGCCATAGCTCCGCCCACGGAAGTCGTCGTCGGCCAGTTCGCCTTCGATGATGCCCGGCGTGAAGTTCACTCTGGAGAATCGCAGCCAGCTGTGACCCCAGCTTCGGTTCAGGCCGAGCATACCCATCACGTCGCGTTCCTTGAACTGCGACCCGGGGATGTACCCGTCCACCTTGTTCTTGTAGGCATGCGCCGCCTTGTCCAGGAAGTGCCAGTTCCAGAGGAATCCCTTCACATTGCCTGCGAAGCCGACATGATAGTCGTAGAGTCCGTTGTTACTCTGGTATTGTCCTCCGACCTTCACCTGCATGGTTCCTTCCTCCATCGGGTGCTCCGGGTGCAGGATCATCACGCCGGCCAGGGCATCGCTGCCGTACATGAGCGATGCCGGCCCCTTCAGAACCTCCACGGAATGCACGCCGAGCTCGTCCACTTCCAGTCCGTGCTCGTCGCCCCACTGCTGTCCTTCCTGCCGGATTCCTTGGTCAACAACGACCACTCGGTTGTAGCCGAGGCCACGGATGACGGGCTTCGATATGCCACCCCCCGTGCTGATCTGTGCCAGACCGGGCAGGTGTCCGACTGCATCCACGAGGTTCGTGCCCACGCTTCCATGCAGTTGTTTGGGAGAAACCACCATGAAGGGCGAGGCCGCATCCTTGAGTCTTTGCACACCGGCAACGCCCTGAACGGTCACTTCGCTCAGGATGGCTTCCTTCATCGGGTTGATACTGTCCTCCAGGCAATCGCTGTGCTGGTGGACTTGCGCTGTTATGTTTTGGGAGACGGCACAGAGGCAGACTCCTATATATATATAAATGTGTCTCATTTCTGTCTTGACAAAAGGTTATGACGCGTTCGCCGCTGCCCACAACCGCAGGCATGGCAGTCAGGAACGGCTGTCGGAAGATATTGAATAAGAAAGGCTTGTGTGCAAAGACGGCTCAGCCTCTTTGCCAATCAGACAGAAGGAGGTCCGCGAAGGCGCAGCGTGCGTCCGTTGCCAAGGCATACGCTTTGACCAAAAATGGCATACAGAACCTTGCGCCGAGGCAGGCTCAGAAGGAAAAGACCGCTGGCCGCAGCAACGTACGAAAGCGTGAGAATCTGGCAGAGAACGCACTGGTGGAAGTCGCCAGAGAACTGCATCAAGTGGCCATGACACTGGTGCTGTACGCACTCATCGCACGCCAGTTCGCCCGTCGCAACGTTGCCATGCACATGCATCGACGAGAGAATTAGCATCGACACGTACACCGCGAGCAGCAACCAGGCAGCGATATGTCTCTTCTTCAGTACGTTCATCGACACAAAATTATGAAGAAAATCTGAAACATCGAAGCGTTGCGGCAGAAGTTTTTCCTTTTTTCGTCGATTTTCTTCACATTTATGAATATCAGACATTGCACTGTGAATAAAAAATCGTAACTTTGCGTCCGCTAAAACTAAAAATACCTTACTAAACAATGAAGAACATACTGATTATCGGTTCGACGGGCCAAATCGGCTCGGAACTTACAATGCATTTGAGAAGTATCTATGGCGCTGAGCACGTCGTGGCAGGCTATATCCCCGGAGCTGAACCTAAGGGTGAACTCCTGGAAAGCGGTCCGTCGGCCCTCGCCGACGTGATAAAAGCCGACACAATCGCTGAGGCTGTGAGGAAATACGACATCGATGCCATCTACAACCTCGCAGCATTATTGTCGGTGGTGGCTGAGTCGAAGCCAAGATTGGCATGGCAAATCGGCATCGACGGCCTTTGGAACATCCTGGAGATTGCCAGGGAGAACCACTGCGCCGTGTTCACTCCCAGCTCCATCGGTTCGTTCGGACTGGAGACACCCCACGACATGACGCCGCAAGACACCGTCCAAAGGCCCCGTACCATCTATGGGGTATCGAAGGTGACGACCGAGCTTCTCTCCGACTGGTACTTCCATAAGTACGGAGTCGACACGCGCAGTGTCCGCTTCCCGGGCATCATTTCCTACGTAACCCCTCCCGGTGGCGGCACAACCGACTATGCTGTCGACATCTATTACTATGCGGTGCGTGGCGAGAAGTTCACCTGTCCCATCAAAGCCGGCACACATATGGACATGATGTACATGCCCGATGCACTGCACGCCGCACAGATGCTGATGGAGGCCGACCCGTCGCGACTGAAACATCGCAACGGTTTCAACATCGCTGCCATGAGCTTCGACCCTGAAATGATTTACCAGAACATCAAGAAATACAAGCCTGAGTTCGAGATGGTCTATGATGTCGATCCGCTCAAGCAGTCGATTGCCGAGTCATGGCCCAACATGATGGACGATACCTGTGCACGTCAGGAGTGGGATTGGAGCCCGCGATACGGCCTCGACGAGATGACGAAGGACATGCTCTCCCAACTCAAATTGAAACTTCTCTGAAGGCTACGTTAGGAACCACAGCGCGCCACGTCGGAAGACATGGCGCGCTTTGTTTCTGAACGCCGCCTGCGACGATGCCCATCGCCGCACGCGGAAACATCAAACGCCGCACGCGAAGATTGCCATCTCCGCACGCGACGACCTCTGACATGGACTTTCGTCAGCTGACTTCTATCAGTACCTCCGAGAGGGTGGGGTGTATGTGGACGGTCTGACGAAGCTGCCGTAGCGAGGCACGGAGCGTGATGAAAGCCGTGGCTTCCTGCACGATGTCGGCTGCATGGGCACCGAAGACGTGGCAACTGAGCAGGCGTCCTTCGCCCGGTTCGCAGCGAAGTTTCACCATTCCTTCGGTTTCTGCCATCGCCAAGGCCTTGCCGTTGGCACGGTAGAAGCCTTTGTGACATTCAAACTCGATGCCTTCCGCCTTCAGTTGGTCTTCGCTCGGACCGACCAAAGCGGCTTCTGGTTCGGTGAAGATGGCCGCGGGCATCACTTCGAAGCGAATGTCGTCGGTGATGCCGAGGATGCGGTTCACGACGTGGATGCCCTGCATCTCTGCCGCATGAGCCAGCATCTGACGGCCGTTGACGTCGCCGATGGCATAGATATCGCCAGCCCCCTCCCCGCTCCCCCTTTGGGGGAGTGCTTCATTCTCGCTGGAGAGGGACACGGAAGCGGCGGCGGCATTGGGGCACTCCCCCAAAGGGGGAGCGGGGAGGGGGCTGGCCTTGAAGTGCTCGTCGACGGGGATGCCTGCTCTGCCGTCGGGCGTGATGCCTGCTGCCGCGAGGTTCAATCCCTCGATGTTCGGGCGTCGGCCGGTCGCCATCAGTATGACGTCGGCCTCCACTGCCTGCTCTTTGCCCTTTTGCTCAAAGAGGACACGGCCGTCGGCGATGCCTTTTACGGCTGCTCCCATGTGGAATGTGATGCCTCGCTTCTCGAGGTTCTTGCGCAAACGCTTGGCGATGTCGGCATCCAGCATAGGCAGACATTCCTTGAGATACTCTACGACTGTGACCTCGCTGCCGTACCGTTGGAACACGCTTGCAAATTCCATTCCGATGACACCTGCGCCGATGATGCACAGTTTCCTTGGCAACGTCGTCAGCTGCAGCAGGCCTGTGGAATCGACCACGCGCGGGTCGTCGGCACCCTCGATGGGCAGCATCTTGGGTCGGCTGCCGGTGGCAATGATGATGTGCTTGGCCGTCACGCCGTTGACGGTGTGGGCATCGGAGAAGACTCCCCTTTCGCGGACGAGCGTGACGCCTGCGTTGGCAAGCAATGTCTCCACCCCTCCGCGCAGTTGTTCCACGACCTGTGGCTGCCTCTCCACTGCCTCGTCGAACGACCGGGAGTGGACGTAGGTCTTGGTGGGTATGCATCCCACGTTGAGACAGGTGCCGCCGACGTGTCCTTCCTCGAAGAGTGTCACCTTCAGCCCCTGCCGTGCAGCATACAGAGCGGCTTTGTATCCGCCTGGGCCGGCACCGATAATAATTAAATCCGACATAGATAATTAGATAATGTGAAATGTAGAAAATAAGAAAAGGGAGAACGTCGTCCAGTCTTCTTATTCTCTACATTTCTTATTTTCTTATTCTTCGATTTGTAATGTGAAATGTAGAAAATAAGAAAAGGGAGCACGCAGTCCGCTCTTCTTATTCTCTACATTTCTTATTTTCTTATTCTATACTTTTCCAATACGTTGTGAGCGCTTGCTTGGCAGCCAGTACGTCGTCGACGCGACCGATGGGCGTGTCGTGCGGTGCCGTCTTGACCAGTTCGGGGTCCGACTTGGCTTCCTGGGCGATGCGGTGCATCACGTCGATGAAGCCGTCCAGCGTCTCCTTGCTCTCATTCTCGGTGGGTTCTATCATGAGGCTCTCGTGGAAGAGCAACGGGAAGTAGATGGTGGGCGCATGATAGCCGTAGTCCAGCAGACGTTTGGCTACGTCCATGGTCGTCACCCCAGTGCTCTTGTCCACAAGCCCGTCAAAGACCACCTCGTGCTTGCACACGCCGTGGATGGGAAGCAAGTAGTCATCCTTCAGCCGCTCCTTGATGTAGTTGGCGTTGAGGACTGCCAGAGGCCCGACTTCCTTGATGTGTTCGCGTCCGAGCGACAGGATGTAGGCGTAGGCTTTGAGCATCACGCCGAAGTTCCCGAAGAAGCTTCCTACGGCTATCTCACTGCCTCGTTCGCCATCGACCGACGTGCCCCAATCCACTTTGAAGCAGCCTTCGTCCTCGCCCTCGGCAGGAATCTCCACCACACGGGGCATCGGAAGGAACGCCTCCAAACCCTTTCTGACACCGACAGGCCCGCTGCCCGGGCCGCCGCCGCCGTGAGGAGTGGAGAAAGTCTTGTGCAGATTGATGTGCATCACATCGAATCCCATGTCGCCGGGGCGTGCCTCGCCGAGCAACGCATTGAGGTTCGCGCCGTCGTAGTACATGAGGCCTCCTGCCTCGTGCACCAGCGTTGTGATCTCCAGGACGTGCGGTTCGAAGATGCCCAGCGTGTTGGGATTGGTCATCATCATGGCTGCGATGTTCGGACCTTCCTGCTGAACCAGTCGCTTCAGGTCGTCGAGATCCACGGTGCCGTTGGCGTCGCTCTTTACCTCCACGACCTCCAGTCCGCAGACAGCTGCAGAGGCCGGGTTAGTGCCGTGTGCCGAATCGGGAATAAGCACCTTCGTGCGGACGTCTCCACGGCTTTCGTGATAGGCACGGATGACCATCAATCCTGTCAATTCGCCGTGGGCTCCGGCACAAGGATTCAGCGTGAACTGGCTCAGGCCGGCAAGTTCGGCCAGCGACTCCTGCAGGTTGTAGTAGACCTCCAGCGCGCCTTGGCACGTCTCGGCAGGCTGCAAGGGATGCAATCCGGCAAAGGCTTTCAGTCCGGCCAGCTCCTCGTTGATGACAGGATTGTACTTCATCGTGCATGAGCCCAGCGGGTAGAAGCCGTCGTTCACGCCGAAGTTGTTGTGACTGAGATTCGTGTAGTGACGCACCACCGTCAGCTCATCGCACTCAGGCAAGCGGGCGGCCTCCTTCCTCCGCAACGCTTCCGGCAGTTCGGCCGTAGAGTGTGTGCGGTCATAGTCCTCGGGAAGGGAGTAACCCTTGCGTCCTTTCTTCGACAACTCGAAGATGAGATTTCCATATAATGTCCTGTTCATGCCTTAACCTCCTCCTTATTTATGTCTTTAATAATGTCGACAAGCTCGTCCATCTCTTCCGGTGTGCGTCGTTCCGTGACGGCCAGCATGAGTGTCCGCTCGCCTATTTTCACGCCGGCCAAGTAGCCGTAGGCTGCACACGCATCGAGCAGGGCGTCGAGGTCTCCTTCGTAATCCAGGCAGAACTCGTTGAAAAAAGTTTGTCCTTCAAAGGTCTCCTTGAAAAGGCCCGTCGCGATGAGTTTGTCGCGAAGGCTGTGGGCGCCGGCATAGCCCATCTCCGCCACCTGCCGAAGTCCCTCTTTGCCCATCAGGCTGAGGTATATGGTGACGTACAACGCCATGAGGCTTTGGTTGGAACATATATTGGAGGTTGCCTTCTGTCGGCGTATGTGTTGCTCTCTTGCCTGCAGCGTCAGGACGAAGACGCGTTGGCCGCGATTGTCGAGCGTCTGCCCGACGATACGCCCGGGAAGTTTCCTCATAAGCTTCTCCACGCAAGCCATATAGCCCACGCCCGGGCCTCCGAAGGTCATTGGGATGCCGAGGCTCTGGCCTTCGCCTACTGCCACATCGGCTCCCCATTCGCCCGGAGTCTTCAGGATTGCCAGGTCGGAGGGATTGGCGTTCACCACGAAGATGCCTTTCTGCTCGTGGACAGCATCGGCGATGCCTGTGTAATCTTCCACGTTGCCATAGTAGTTAGGCTGCTGCACGATGAGTCCAGCCACACCGCCTTCAGCGAGTTCTGTGTTGAGTGCGTTGCGGTCGAGCACGCCGTTCGCAGCTGGAACGAGCTTGATGGGGAAGCCATGGAAGTGGGCGTAGGTCTCCACGACACGCCTTATCTTCGGGTCCACCGTTTCGCTCAGCAGGACGCGTGTGGCTTTCTTGGCATTGTTCCAAGCCATCAGGGCTGCCTCGGCCGTGGCTGTCGCGCCATCATACATGGAGGCATTGGCAATATCCATGCCCGTTAGCTCGGCAATCATCGACTGATATTCAAAGATGTAGTGGAGTGTGCCCTGAGATATCTCGGCCTGATAGGGCGTATAGGACGTCAGGAATTCAGAGCGCTGAATGAGATTCTGCACTACGCTTGGGGCATAGTGGTCGTAGCAACCTGCTCCGGCAAAGCAAACGAGTTGCTGGGCATTGCCCGGGGCGGTGAGTTGTTCGAAGAAGAGCCGCAGGTCAATCTCCGAGAGGGCTTCGGGTAGCTCATAATCCTTCTGGAATCGGGCGGCCTGGGGCACGTCGTTGAAGAGTTCATGAACAGACTTCACGCCGGTGGCCGCAAGCATTTCCTGCAAGTCCTCTTCTGTGTGAGGGAAATACTTAAACATAAGTTTTTTAGCTTGTTCTTTTTTTCGTTATGACGTTTTCCTTTTTCGTTATGACGTGATAACGTTATGTCGTTATAGCGAGAGATTGATTGAATTACTCTGCGCAGTGTGCCTTGTAAGCCTCCACGTCCATGAGCTTATCGAGCTCCGATGGGTCGGACAACTGCACTTTGATGATCCAGTTGGCGAAGGCGTCTTCGTTCAGAAGTTCGGGCTTATCCTCGAGAGCCTCGTTGACTTCCACCACGGTGCCACTGACGGGAGAGATCAAATCGCTTGCCGCTTTGACGCTCTCCACAGCGCCGAACTCTTCTCCTGCCGTGACCTCATCGTCCACATCGGGCATGTCGACGTAAACAACATTGCCGAGTGCGTGCTGAGCATAGTCAGAGATACCAATGTAACCGTATTCGCCTTCAACGCGAATGTACTCGTGTGACTCACTGTAGCGGAGTCCTTCTTCAAATTTTGCCATAAGAAATAAATTTAGAAAATGTGAAAATTAGAAAATAAGAAAGGGGAGGACGACTATTCGTCCATGCCGTCTCTTGTTTTCTTAATGCTCTTTATTAATGTACCTATTATTATATTTAAATCATTTTTGAGTGAATCGTATTCTTTTTGTCCGATGATTTCTGATAAGAACAGCAGGTCTATCCAATAGTCTGTCTCGCCAGCCTCCTTTAGTGCGATGTTCAGTTTTGTGACGAAGTCCGGCTTTGTCTGGGCATATTTGCTCTCTGCTATGTTAGCTCCAATGCTTGTTCCCGACTTGTAGACCTGGTTGGAAATGACGTATTCCTGTCGATTCTCGCGAAGGAACGTGTGCAGCTTGATGATGCGCAAGGCAAAGTTCTTGCTGAGATCTGCAAGCAGGTTGTTCTTAATCATGCTTTGAGAATGAGAATGTGTGGGGAAGAGAAAACAAGGTGTCGTGAGACTGTGGGGACAAGAGAACAGGAAGTCCGCTTCTGCCCTTCTCCCTTATTTTCTACATTTCTTATTTTCTCATTTTTTATAGTGTTTGTCGTAGAACTTTTTCTTGACGACTTTGCCCGGGAATGTCTTTTTGCGAATCTGGACTTGGAGCGGGGTGTCGAGTTTAGCGAAGTCGGTCTTGACCAAAGCCATGCAGACGCTCTTGTCGACGCTGAGGCAATGATAGCCGGTCGTGACCTCGCCTACAGGCTCTCCCTCCATGCTGAGGACGGGGTAACCGTGGCGGGGGATGGCTTTATCGGCAAGCTCTATGCCTACGAGCTTCTGCGGGACGCCGTTCGCTTTCTGTTCTGCGAGTGCTTCCTTGCCGATGAATTCCGGCTTATCAAGCTTGCAGAACATGGAGAGACCCGCCATGACGGGGGAGATATCGGCCGAGAGTTCGTCGCCGTAGAGCGGTAGTCCGACCTCGAAGCGCAGGGTGTCGCGGCATCCGAGGCCGCAGGGTTTGCAGCGTCCGCTCTCGATGAGTTTGTCCCAGGCCTGCTGGATGTACTCGTGCGAGCCGTAGATTTCGAAGCCATCCTCGCCGGTGTAGCCGGTGCGGGAAACGATAATAGGAGAATCAGAAAATGTGAAAATAAGAGACTTAGAAGAGGCGGAGTCTCCTTTCTTATTTTCTAAATTTCTTATTTCCTTATTTTCATAGAACTTCAACTCACGGCAGGGGATGCCGAGCACTTCTTCGACGACCTGTTCCGCCTCGGGGCCTTGGACTGCCAATTGCCCGTACTGGTCGCTCTGATGGTCGAGGTTGATGTCGAAGCCGGCGGTGTGCTCTTTCATCCAGGCCACGTCCTTGTCGATGTTGGCGGCGTTGATGACGAGGAAGAAGTCTTGCTCGCCCATCTTATAGACGAGGAGATCGTCCACGGTGCCTCCGTCGGGATAGAGCATCATGCCGTAGTATATTTGTCCGACGGGTGCTCCGCTGACGTCGTTCGTGAAGATGTGCTGGACGTAGCGTTCGGCATCGGGGCCGGTGATGCGCACTTCGCCCATGTGACTCACGTCGAATACACCGCAATGCTGCCTTACGGCATTGTGCTCGTCGGTGATGTTTGTGTACTGAATGGGCATGATGAAGCCGCCGAAGGGTGACATGAGTGCGCCCAAAGCCACGTGGCGGTCATAAAGACAGGTTTTCTTTTCCATTTGTTTTTATCGTTATTACGTTATTTCGTTATTCCGTTATTTCGTTATGACGAGGGAGCTTTCCCCAGATAAACGTTGGGTCGAGGTATTCTTGTTCAATTGTTTCGATGTTCCTGACGTCGTCGTCGGTGAGTTGGAGGGTGTTGGTGCAGAGCTTTCGGACTGCGAAGTGTTTGAACTCGTCGATGGTGATTGTGGTGTGCTCGCGCAGGAGTGTGATGCGCTGGCGCACGCTCTCCACGCCATGCTTCGTGAGCTTTTGCCGTGGCGGCGTGATGGCCTGGAGCATATGGCTCATGTCTGTGTCGAAGAGCATGGTGCCGTGTACGATGCTGAGGCCTGGCATGTGGTAGAAAGCGTTGCCCGAGACCTTTCGTCCGCCGATGAGTATGTCGTTGTGCTCCGTGGATGTCGCCTCGATGCCGAGTTCGCGGAGCATCTCCACGAGCATGTGCATGTACTCGCGGAAGGTGGTCTGCACCTGGTCGGAGCGTGTGATGTAGCTCATCATCACGTTCGACTGGTCGGCATAGACGCAGCCTCCTCCGCTCTTGCGGCGGTAGAACTCGATGCCGTGGGCACGGCAATAGGGGAGGTTCACCTCGCTCTCGATGTCCTGATGGCGGCCGAAGATGACCGTAGGGCGCACTTGCCAGAGGAAGAAAGCCCCCTCCCCGCTCCCCCTTTGGGGGAGTGCTTCATTCTCGCTAAACTTGAGGTCATTGGGTGCGGCGGCGGCAATGGGGCACTCCCCCAAAGGGGGAGCGGGGAGGGGGCTACCGGGGCATGGTATTATTCTCGCTGCCGCATACTCCTCCATCGCCAGATAGAAACTCAGGCGTCGCGTTTCGTCGGAGGGAAGGGTCAAGTGGGTCATCGGGAGAGTTGTCAGTCTTTTTGTGCCTACAAAGATACGGAAAATTTCGACGCGCCCCACCATAATCGCAAATTATTTTAGTTCTTTTAGGAAAAATAACATTGAGGCCGACTCCAATCTCCTGTGCGCGTTGCTCCACGCCGCACGCTGTGTTCATTGCAGCATCATGACCGTGCAATTGCTGCATCATGATGAAGCAATTGCTGCAACATGATGAAGCAACGACAACCCTTGAGGGTTCCGGCTGGCGGACAACGGGAGACATAGGAGCAGAAGCTGCCATGTTCGTGCGGATTTGCTGGTCCGCACGCATGGATTACAGGGAATCTGTTCGTGCGGATTTGAAATCCGCACGCATGGACTATAGGGATTTGTAATCCCGCCACACTTTTCTTATCGCATTGCAAATGCTTATATTCTTCTCTGCCGGATTGCAAATCCAGCAGAACGTGCGGCAGGCTCCTGAATGCCTGTGGCAAGGCGGACGACATTTTCTGCCCGACCGAGGGAATTTTTTTGCCTTATCGCTTCGTCCTTTAACCAAAAAATCGTATATTTGCAGGGAAAAAACCATTTTCCAAAGCAAAAGACTAATACGATGAAATACTTTCTCGCAATAGATCTTGGCGCCACAAGCGGACGGACCGTGCTCTCTGCCTGGGACGGACAGCGCATCGAGAGCCGTGAGTTCACGCGCTTCGCCAATCCCCAACTGCCCATGCTGGGACACCTCTTCTGGGATCTGCCCCGACTCTACGGCGAAATCCTCGACGCCCTGCGCCGCGTGGCCGACGAGGGCATTCCCCTCACCTCCATAGGCATCGACACGTGGGGCTGCGACTTTGCCCTTTTCGGGCACGACGGACAGCTCCTCGGACTGCCATACTGCTACCGAGACAGCCACACCGACGGCGCCGTGGAGAGATTCTTTGAGCATTACATGCCCGCCCCAGAGCTTTACCGGCGCACCGGCATACAGTTCATGCCCTTCAACTCGCTCTTCCAGCTCGAGACGCTCAGGCGCAACGGCTCGACAGCCCTCTCTGCCGCCGACAAGATACTCTTCATGCCCGATGCCCTCTCGTATATGCTCACGAACCGTGCTGTCTGCGAGCGGACAGTGCTCAGCACAAGTCAGTTGCTCAACGTCTCTACGGGCGACATCGACGAGGAACTCCTCGGCATCCTCCAGCTCCGCCGCAGCCAGTTCGGGGAGCTTGTGCAGCCAGGACACATCGTCGGCACGCTCACCAAGCAGGTTCAGGACGCAACAGGACTGGGAGAAGTGCCCGTGGTGGCTGTGGCTGGACACGACACGGCAAGCGCCGTGGCCGCTGTCCCTGCACCCGACGACCGCTTTGCCTACCTCTCGTGCGGCACATGGTCGCTCCTCGGCATCGAAAGCCCAAAGCCCATCATCAGCGAAGAGAGCTTCCGCCACAACTTCACCAACGAGGGCGGACTCGACGGCACCACACGCTTCCTCAAGAACATCAGCGGCCTTTGGCTCCTCGAGAACTGCCGAAAGGAGTTCAAGGACGCACCCTCCGACATCAACCAGCTCAACGCGCTCTGCCACACATCCAGCTTCGACAGCATCATCGACCCGGAAGATCCGCTCTTTGCCCACCCCCTGAGCATGACAACCGCCATACGTCAGTACTGCCAACGCACAGGTCAGGCAGAGCCAGCCACGGCCGCTGACTATGTAAGGTGCATCTTCCGCTCACTATCCCAACGCTACAGCCAAGTCATCCAACTGCTCCGGCAAGTCGGAAAGACCGACATTCAGCGCCTACACGTCATAGGTGGAGGCAGTCTGAACGAACATCTCATGCAGTGGACCGCCGATGCTACAGGCCTGACCGTAGTGGCCGGGCCGTCGGAAGGCACAGCCCTCGGCAACACCCTCGTGCAGATACGGGCGGCAGGCGACGTGGCTTCGCTCGCCGAGATGCGCGCCGTGGTGGCCCGAAGCGTTTCCCTCCGGCACTATCAGCCCAGATGATTTGCCATTTCACTATACATTATTATATATATAATACATCATGAAAGAAACATTAGTTAGCCGTGCCTACGAAGTGGCACGCGAACGTTATGCAGAAGTAGGCATCGACACGGAACGAGTGCTGAGCCAGCTCCAAGACTTCCACCTTTCCATGCATTGCTGGCAGGCCGACGACGTCATAGGCTTTGAGGTGCAGGCCGGAAGCCTCTCGGGTGGCATCCAGACCACAGGCAATTATCCCGGACGGGCCCGCAACATCGACGAGCTGAGGCAGGACATCCTGGCTGCCAAGCGACTCATTCCCGGCACACATCGCCTTAACCTCCACGAAATCTATGGAGACTTCCAGGGCAAGGCCGTTGACCGCGACCAGGTGGACGCTTCCTATTTCCAAAGTTGGATAGAGTGGGGCAGGGAGAACGACACGAAGCTCGACTTCAACAGCACCAGCTTTTCGCATCCAAAGAGCGGCAATCTCACCCTTGCGAACCCTGATGAAGGCATCAGACGCTTCTGGATTGAGCACACAAGGCGGTGCCGCGACATCGCCAACGCCATGGGCGAGGCACAGCAAGACCCTTGCATCATGAATCTCTGGGTACACGATGGCTGCAAGGACCAAAGCGTCTGCCACAGCCTTTACCGCAGCCTTCTCAAGCAAAGCCTCGACGAAATCTTTGCCAAGCCACAGCCTATGATGAAGGACTGCATTGAGGGCAAGGTCTTTGGCATCGGCCTTGAAAGCTTCACCGTGGGCAGTCATGACTTCTACACTGCTTATGCTGCCAAGAACAACAAGATTCTTACCATCGACACGGGCCACTATCATCCCACGGAAAGCCCGGCCGACAAGGTGAGCGCTGTGCTTCCCTTCGTGCCGGAGCTGATGCTTCATGTCAGCAGGCCAGTCCGTTGGGACAGCGACCACGTCACTTTGATGGATGACCCTACGCTCGAGCTCTTCCAGGAGATTGTCCGTGCGGGTGCAACGGAACGCGTTCACTACGGTCTGGACTATTTCGATGCGAGCATAAACCGCATTGGTGCCTACGTCACGGGCAGCCGTGCTGCCCAACGGTGCATGACGCGTGCGCTGCTTGAGCCTGCGTCGAGCATCGCCAGGCTGGAGGTTGAGGGCAAAGGTTTCCAGGCTTTGGCCACACTCGAGGAGTGTAAGTCGATGCCTTGGAGTGCCGTCTACGATGAATTCTGCTTGCGCAACGACGTACCCGTGGGCTTGGATTTCATCCCGGAGGTGGAAAAGTATGAACGCGAAGTGACGAGTAAGAGATGAACGCACTCCTTGGTTTGCTAATCATTGCCGTCGGTGCCTTTTGCCAATCGAGCAGTTATGTGCCCATCAACAGGGTGAAGTCCTGGAGCTGGGAGAGTTTCTGGATAGTGCAGGGCTTGTTTGCCTGGATGGTTTTTCCCTTGCTTGGCGCGTTGCTTGCCGTTCCCGAGGGACATTCGCTCGTGGAGCTGTTCAGGGAAAGTCCGTCGTTCAATATATGGATGACGGTGTTGTTCGGCATCCTGTGGGGTGTGGGCGGACTGACGTTCGGTCTGTCCATGCGCTACCTTGGTGTTGCCTTGGGGCAGTCCATTGCTTTGGGCACTTGTGCTGCCCTCGGCACCGTGATGGGTCCGGTGTTGCTGAATGTATTCTTCCCCGATATGGATGCTTTGGCGTCGCTCACCTATGCTGTTCTTGCAGGGGTGGCAGTCACGCTCTTGGGCATTGCCGTCATCGGCGTGGCGGGTTCGATGAAGGCCTCCACGCTCTCCGAGGAGGAGAAGAAGGCGGCTGTGCGCGACTTCAACTTCCCTAAGGGGCTTGCCATTGCCTTGCTTGCCGGATTCATGAGTGGGTGTTTCAATGTGGGGCTGACGTTTGGCAAGGACATCAACTTCGGCGAGCTGACGGACCCTATGTTCCGCACGTTGCCGGCCACGTTGCTCGTCACGCTCGGGGGCTTCGTCACCAACGCTGCCTATTGCTTCTGGCAGAACCAAAGGAACGGGACGTGGGGCGACTATGCCAAGACTGAGGTCTGGCTGGGCAATCTCTTCTTCTGCATCCTTGCCGGAGCGTTGTGGTACAGCCAGTTCTTCGGCCTGTCGCTCGGCCGTTCGTTCTTCGACGCAGGCGGCACGCTCGACACGCTCTCCTTCTGCATCCTCATGGCGCTCAACGTGGTGTTCTCCAACGTATGGGGCATCATCCTGGGAGAGTGGAAGGGCTGTTCGCGGCGGACCATCGTTGTGCTCGTGGTCGGACTGGCCACGCTTATCGTGTCGGGCTTCCTTCCGCAACTTTTGTAAGAAATGAAGAAATGAAAAATGAAGAAATGAAAGAATAAGGATTGAAGGATAAAATGAGGAATAAGACCATGAAAAGTATATTGGAAGGTCGCACGGCTCTGAGGGCCGAGGTGGAGAAGACGGCCGAAGTGGCTGGCTATCTTTGGCAAAACGGTTGGGCTGAACGCAACGGAGGCAACATCACGGTGAACGTCACCCACCTCGTCGACAACGACATAAGGCAGCTCCCTGCCATCAGCGAACAGCGTCCGATAGGCATCACCCTGCCGGCTCTCCGTGGGTGCTACTTTTACTGCAAAGGCACAGGCAAGCGGATGCGCGACCTCGCCCGACAGCCTATGGAGAACGGCTCCATTATCCGCATACAGGAAGACTGCGCCTCGTATGTCATCATCGCCGACCAACCCGTGCTTCCCACCAGCGAGCTTCCCTCACATCTCGCTGTCCATGCACGGCTCATCGAGTCCGGTTCGCCCTACAAGGCCACGGTCCACACCCATCCCATCGAGCTTGTTGCCATGAGCCACCACCGCCCCTTCCTCGGCAAGGACGTGCTCACCAACATCCTCTGGTCCATGATTCCCGAGACCAAAGCCTTCTGTCCGCTCGGCCTCGGCATTGTCCCCTACGCCCTCCCCGGCTCCAATGCGCTGGCAGAGAGCACCCTTCGGGAACTCGAAGACTACGACGTCGTCCTATGGGAGAAGCATGGCGTCTTTGCCAAAGGGCTCGACGCGATGGATGCCTTCGACCAGATAGACGTCCTCTCCAAGAGTGCCAAGATATACCTCAGCGCCAAGGCCATGGGATTCGTGCCTGAAGGCATGACGGAGGCGCAGATGAAGGAAATGACCGCCGCCTTCCACCTCCCACGCTGAAGCCGCCTTCCACCTCCCACGCTGACGGCGGTGCCTGAGAACACCGCGTGCGGCGATGCCAAACGTCGCGTGCGGCGATGACCGTTTCCGCGTGCGGAAATTCCAAACTCCGCACGCGGCGTTTGCGGACACCCTGCGGCGTGTCCGCATTTCTTTCAGCCCCCTACGGCCAATTTTCAACTCCCCTTGGTCATTTTTTCACTTTTATCTATTACTTTTTCCCTTTTTCTTCGTACCTTTGCACCCGATAAAGCAAACACCCACTCAACGCTATGGACGACATAAAGCAGATAGCCCAGCGGCTCAAAGGCCTTCGAGAGATATTCGACATCCCTATAGAAAAGATGGCCGAAGTGTGCGAAACCACCGTAGAGCACTACCGTCGCATCGAGAACGGCGAGTGTGATCCGGGCGTATACCGTCTCACGCGCATCTCCAAGCAGTACGGTATCGCCCTCGACGTACTGCTCTACGGCGAAGAACCCCGCATGAACGGATACTTCGTGACGCGCCGCGGGCAGGGACTCGAAGTGGACCGACACAACGATTACAAGTACAAATCGCTCGCAAGCGGCTTCAAAGGGAGAGCAATGGAACCGTTCCTCACAGAGATTGAACCGCTGCCCGACGGAAAAAACCACGCCAAGAACGTCCACGACGGACAGGAATTCATCGTCGTCATGCTCGGTGTGCTCGAAATCACCATTGACGACAAGGTCATCATCCTCAGGCCTGGCGACAGCATCTACTTCGATACCACCCATCCTCACTGCATGAGAGCACTCGAAAACCAAACGGTTCGGTTCCTCACGGTCATCGTATAAAGGGAAAAGGGAAGAGTGAAAAGTGAAAAATTAGCTGCCGCCCATGAAGGAACAGCCAAGGGCAAACAGAGCACTCCCGCTTCAATGTTCAATGTTCAACGTTTAATTGTCAATGGATAACAATCCCATATTGCGTCGATTCCTCAGGCAAACGAGTTTTAACTCTGAGGAGGATTACAGGCAGAACCTCGAGTTTATCGTGCCCAAGGGCTTCAATTTTGCCTATGATGTCGTGGATGCCTGGGCAGAATCCTCGCCCCAGAAGCTTGCACTCCTGTGGACCAACGACGAGAATGCTGAGCGTCGGCTCACATTTTCCGACCTCAAGAGAGAGAGCGACCAAGCCGCTTCCTACCTTCGAAGCCTTGGCATAGGCCGGGGAGACATGGTGATGCTCATTGAAAAGCGACGCCTCGAGTGGTGGATCACCATGCTTGCCCTGCACAAACTCGGCGCCGTGCCCATCCCCGCCACACACATGCTCACCAGTCACGACATTGTCTATCGCAACAATGCCGCTTCCGTCAAGGCCATCATCTGCGTGGGCGAGCCCTATGTCCTCGGTGAGGTACAGAAGGCACTGCCCGACAGTCCCACCGTAGAGCTGCTCGTCTCCATCGGTCCCGAAGTGCCTGAGGGCTTCCATGACTGGCACAAAGAGGTCGCCACGGCACCCCCTTTCCGCCGTCCACGCTTTGTGAATGCCAACGGAGACACTATGATTCTCTACTTCACCTCAGGCACTTCGGGCGAACCCAAAATGGTGGCCCACGACTTTCTCTATGCCCTGGGACATCTCACGACGGGCGTCTTCTGGCACAACCTAACGCCGGAGAGCATACATCTCACGGTAGCCGACACCGGTTGGGGCAAGGCCGTGTGGGGGAAACTCTACGGACAATGGTTTGCAGGGGCTTGCGTTTTCGTCTTCGACCACGAGAAGTTTTCGGCAGAAAGGCTGTTGCGTCAGATGGAAAAGTACAGGGTGACAAGCTTCTGTGCCCCGCCCACTGTCTATAGATTCCTCATCCGTGAGGACTTCAGCCGCTATGACCTCTCGGCCTTACGCTACTGCACGACTGCCGGCGAGGCGCTCAATGCGGCCGTTTACAACAAGTTCTTCGAGCTCACAGGCATCCGCCTTATGGAAGGATTCGGGCAGACCGAGACGACAATGACGCTGGGGACCTTCCCCTGGATGCAGCCAAAACCGGGAAGCATGGGCAAGCCTAATCCACAGTACGAGATTGCCTTGCTCCGGCCGGACCTTTCGCTTTGCGAGGACGGCGAGAAGGGTGAGATAGCAGTTCGCTTGAACGAGGGACACAAGGCCATTGGGCTTTTCAAGGAATACTACCGAGACAGCAACACAACCTTCGAGGCTTGCCACGACGGCTACTACTTCACGGGCGACATGGCTTGGCGCGACAAGGACGGATACTACTGGTTTGAGGGAAGAAAGGACGACGTCATCAAGAGCTCGGGCTACCGCATCGGGCCTTTCGAAGTGGAGAGTGCGCTGATGACGCACCCGGCGGTGGTGGAATGTGCCATCACCGGCGTGCCGGACGAAACGCGCGGAATGGTGGTGAAGGCAACCGTAGTGCTCGGCAAGGAGTGGAAGGACAGGGCCAACGACGCGCTGGTGAAGGAACTGCAGACGCACGTCAAGCACGTCACGGCACCCTATAAGTACCCGCGCATCATTGAGTTCGTGGACGAACTGCCCAAGACCATCAGCGGAAAGATACGCCGTGTGGAGATTCGCCAGAAGGACAATTCGCAAGTTCCCCAGCCATGAGAGAGAAAAACCTCTCCCCATCCCTCCCCTTAAACAGTGAAGGGTGTGGTGACAAATGGTAAGGGTTAAACGAACAAATGGAAAAGGATTCTAAATTGTCCAATACTCCAATCGTAAATAAATAGTAAATAGTAAATCGTCAAATAGTAAATAATGAAGAGTTTTCTCAACGTCCAGGACCTTGGCGACCTCAAGGCTGCGCTCGCCGAGGCTGCCGAACTGAAGGCCAACCGCTTTAAGTACGACACGTTGGGCAAGAACAAAACCTTGCTCATGGTGTTCTTCAACAACAGTCTGCGCACCCGGCTCTCCACCCAAAAGGCTGCCATGAACCTCGGCATGAACGTCATCGTGCTCGACGTGAACGCAGGGGCATGGAAGCTGGAAACCGAGCGTGGCGTCGTCATGGACGGCGACAAGAGCGAACACCTGCTGGAGGCCATCCCGGTGATGGGCAGCTATTGCGACATCGTCGGCATCCGTTCCTTCGCAGGCCTGAGCGACAGGGACTATGACTACGCAGAGACCGTCTATCATCAGTTCGAGAAATATAGTGGCAAGCCAGTCTTCGCCATGGAGACGGCCACAGTGCATCCGCTCCAAGCCTTTGCCGACCTCATCACCATAGCAGAGCACAAGAGGCCCCACCGCCCGAAGGTAGTGCTCACATGGGCGCCCCATCCCAAGTCCTTGCCGCAGGCTGTGCCCAACAGCTTCGCGCAGTGGATGGTGGAAGCCGACAGGCAAGGCCTTCCCCTCGCACTGGATGGCGCCGAACAGGGCATCGACTTCGTCATCACACACCCCGAGGGCTATGAGCTCGACCCAGCCTTCACCCGCGGGGCACGCATTGAGTACGACCAGCAGAAGGCCTTCGAGGGCGCCGACTTCGTGTACGCCAAGAACTGGAGCTGCCCGGGCATCGGCCGTTACGCCAAGGACTACGGACGCATCCTCCACGACTATCACACGATGATGCAATGGACCGTCGATGCCCGCCACATGGCGTGGACCAACGATGCCCACTTCATGCACTGCCTGCCCGTGCGCCGTGGCATGATTGTCACCGACGATGTCATCGAGAGCCCCACGTCGCTCGTCATCCCGGAGGCTGCCAACCGTGAGCTCTCGGCAACCGTCGTGCTGAAACATTTCCTGCAAGAAATGTGAAAAAAAAGCAGGGATTCTTTGCAGCTTCAGATAATAATCGTATCTTTGCCACAAATAATTTAACTTATAGACTATGAAAAAACTCATTTTCTCGCTGCTCTCCCTCTTCGCAGCAACTGCCATGCAGGCCGACACGGCGCTGTTCGTCCACCAGAAGTCAGGTGGCGTAGTGGAATATGCCTTCAGCGAAAAGCCCGTCGTGACGTACCAGGAAGGTCATCTCGTCATTTCTGCAGCCGAGGCATCGGTCATGTATCCGCTCTCCGACATGCAGAAGTTCACCTTCGGCGAAGTGGATGATCAGGTGACACGCATCGTCGCTCCCGTCGACATGGCACCCCAGCCCACCCAGATCTACAGTATCGACGGCAAGCTCATGCGCACCTATCAGCCGGGTGAGAACGGCGCTACGTCCGCTTCGCTCGAGGGCTTGACGTCCGGCACCTACATCATCAAGAACGGCAAGACAAGCTATAAAGTCCTCAAGAAGTAGGCTTTGGAAAAACTTCTTGACCTCATCAGGAACCGCTACAGCTGTCGTGGCTACTCGGACAAGGCTGTGGAGGCGGAGAAGGTGGCATACATCAAGGAATGTGTGCGGCTCTCTCCGTCGGCAGTCAACAGGCAGCCGTGGCACTTCCGCTTCGTCGTCAGCAAGGAGGGCAGGGAGAAGCTGCAGTCATGCTACTCCCGTCCGTGGTTTGCCGAAGCCCCTCTCTACGTCATAGCCTCGCTGCTCCACGAAGAAGAGTGGGTGAGAGCCGACGGCAAGGCGCACGGCAACATCGACGTGGCCATTGCCGTGGAGCATCTCTGCCTTGCCGCTGCAGAGCAAGGGCTCGGCTCGTGCTGGGTCTGCAACTTCGATGCTGACCGCCTCCACGCGCTGTTTGCGATGCCGGAGACTGAGGAACCCGTCGCCATCGTTCCCCTCGGCTATGCCCGCGACCCACAGGTTCCGCCCAAATCGCGCAAGGCGGCAGAGGACATCTTCTCCGAAGAATAAAAACGTCGCACGCGGGGATGTTGATTCCCGCGTGCGGCGATTGCAATTTCCGCGTGCGGCGATGGGCATCGTCGCACGCGGCGTTTTTTATTGTCGCTTCCTGCGAAAAGAATACTTTCCTTTGGAGGAAGCGACACACTCTCCTTGTAGGGACGCGCCGTGGCGCGTCCGCGTTTGCTGCGAAGGTATTGTGGAGGAGAATGATGTGCGGATGGCGGACGCGCCACGGCGCGTCCCTACAAGGTGAGTGAGTAAGACCGCTTTTATTCGGACAGCAATTGTTTTTATCCTCCTCCTTCGGAGCGTCGGTTGTGCCGTTCAGTCCTCGTCCAACTTTGCCAGTCCTCCTTCGGCCGTCTCCTTGTAGAGCGAGGGGAGGTCCTTGCCGGTCTGCTTCATGACGCGCACGACGCGGTCGAAGCTCACGCGGTGTTGTCCGTCGGAGAGCGAGGCGTAGAAGTTGGCATCCAGTGCGCGGGCGGCGGCAAAGGCGTTGCGCTCGATGCAGGGAATCTGTACGAGTCCGCAGACAGGGTCGCACGTCATGCCCAAATGGTGCTCCAGTCCCATCTCTGCGGCGTACTCTATCTGCGACACACTGCCGCCGAAGAGCTGGCAAGCCGCTGCCGATGCCATGGCACTCGCCACGCCTACTTCGCCCTGACAGCCTACGTCGGCACCCGAAATGCTGGCGTTGTGCTTCACCAGGTTGCCGATGAGTCCGGCGGTGGCGAGTGCGTGGAGGATGCGTTCCTCGCTGAAGTTGTGGTTGTGGCCCAGGTGGTAGAGCACGGCAGGCAGTACGCCGCAGGAGCCACACGTCGGGGCTGTGGCAATCAATCCGCCGGAGGCATTCTCCTCGCTCACTGCCAGGGCGTAGGCATAGACGAGGCCCGAGCTCTGCAAGTTTGCTTTGTAGCCCTTGGCTTTGGTGTAGTATGTGGGAGCTTTCCTTTGCAGTCCGAGCGGACCGGGCAGTATGCCTTCGTGGTTGATGCCACGCTCCACGGCCTCCTGCATCACGCGCCATATCTCCCTCAGGTAGTCCCATATCTCCTTCCCCTCGCACTGTTCCACGTATTCCCAGAAGGTATGTCCCGTATGCTGACACCATGTCATGATTTCCTTCATGGTGTTGAGCGGATAGAGCGACGTGCTGTCGTCGGCCTCCCTTTCCTCTTCCTTGCCTTCGGAAAGTGCTCCGCCGCCGATGCTGTAGACGGTCCATTCGTCGGCGAGCGTGCCGTCGGGCTGAACGGTGGCGAATTTCATGCCATTGGGATGGAAGGGAAGGAAGACGGACGGCTGCCAGTGGATGCTGACGCGGGCCTTTGGCTCCAGCACGCTCAGTATGGCGACGTCGGTGAGATGCCCCTTGCCGGTGGCGGCGAGTGAGCCGTAGAGCGTCACGTCGAAGGCTTCGGCCTCTGGATGGCGTTCAAGATACTGGTTGGCCGCTGCCTGTGGGCCCATCGTGTGACTGCTCGACGGGCCGAGGCCTATGCGAAAAAGTTCTCTCAAGGATTTCATGTTTGTTTATCTTTTGTGCTCCCTCTGCCTCCTCGCCATTGACAGGAAGAGGAAACAGAGCGGCAGCAAGTTATTCACTGTTCATTATTACATTTTCTCTTCAACTCCCTGACCAGAAGGACGTCGGTGTGTCCGTCCCTGCGGAGCGAGCCGTGTATCTCCGTGGCCCCCGTCTCTGTGAGGATGCGGCGGGCGTTTCCTGGGTTCACCCCAGCGCCCGGCATGATGATGAGCCTGCCCTCCGACTGCTCCACCAGCTGCCTTATCATGGGAATGCCTTGCTCGGCCGTCGGAGCCTGACCCGATGTGAGCAGACGATGGCAGCCAAGCGAGATGATTTGCTCCAGGGCTTCCGTGGGACGGGCACAGACATCGAAGGCACGATGAAAGGTGATGCTCATGCCCTCCGTTTCCTCTGCAAGCCGACTCGTTGTCGTTTCGTCGATGCTCCCATCGGCCTTCAGCGCACCAATCACCACGCCGTTGGCCCCAAGCCGACGCGCCTGGCGTATGTCACTCAGCATGGTCTGCACCTCGGCCTCTTCGTAAACGAAGCCACCCGCACGCGGTCGTATCAGCACCTGCACAGGGATGCCCGTCCCGACGGCTTCCTCTATCATCGCAGCCGACGGCGTCAGTCCGTCCAAGTCCAGTGCCCGGCAAAGCTCCACGCGCTCAGCTCCGCCAGCAACGGCAGCCCGCACGCTCTGCAAGTCGCCGCAACAAACTTCCAATGTAAAACGGTTCGTCATACTACCCTTTGCTACATTTATTGCAAAGGTACGGAATAAAACGCTAATCGCCAAACATTCCGGCCATTTGTCCACAAAAAGAGGCAAAATGTGGCTCTCGATGAGTAAAAAAAAAGAGAGTGGCTTCACAGCTACTCTCTCTCAACTAGGTATTAGCTTTGTTTAAGGTAAAAAGATTGTTTTCAGGATAACGAGTGCAAAGGTATAGCATTTTTATGCACTACGCAAGTAATTCTTTATGTTGTTTAACATGTTTCTGCTTTTTCTCCGTCCTTTTGTCTAAGATTGAACACTTTTTAAGTGATATTGCACAAGTTCGTCGATGGGCTTTTTCAAGATAATGCCCGGTTCTAAGCCTTCAGCCTTGGTGGCTTCGACGAGTTCGTCGGTGAACTGATGGGCGATGCCTCCCACGAAATTGACGGGCATTTCCCGATGATAGGCAACGACATTGTGCCTGAGGAAAAGGCGGAAGGCATCGAGAAGCAAGGCGCGGATGGCTGGAAGGGTGCGGTGCGCGGCAATGAAGGGCACAAGCGAGGCGAGGAAAGCGTTGGCGGCTGGCTCGCGATAGACACGCCGTATGATGTCGGGCAATGTGAGGTTGTACGTTTCGCAAAACTCCTCCTTGAGCGTCGCAGGCAAGGTTCCTTTGAAGAGGCCATTGAGAAGCGACTTGCCGAGGAACGAGCCGCTGCCTTCATCGCCAAGGATATAGCCCAGGGGAGGCGTGTTGCGAATGATGTCATGGCCGTCGTAGAGACAACTGTTGGAACCCGTTCCCAGGATGCAGGCAATGCCTGGCTCGTGGCCGAGGAGTGCCCTTGCCGCGCCAAGCAAGTCGCTCTCCACCTCCACCTTGCTGCCGGGGAACAGTTCTTCCAGCACTTCTCTCACCGTCTGGCTGAACGGTTCGATGCATCCAGCCCCGTAGAAACAGACGGTCTGCACTTCGGTTCCGGCAGGAAGGGAAGGCATCAGGTCGTGGTATAATACATTATATATATTATTGCGCGCGTCGCGTGCGGGATTGATGCCACGGGTTTGCAGGCAGACCTGCGTGCCGTGGGGGCCGGAGAAGAGCCAGTCAGTCTTCGTCGAGCCGCTGTCCGCTATGAGTAATCCTTTGTTCATAATGGAGTTGAGAAGTGTCGGCATACAAGAAAAAGGAGCAAGGAGCAGGAGGCTGTGAGCGGGGTTATGTCGCTCTGCTCTTGCTTCTTGCTCCTTTTCTTTATGTCAGGTTTCCTGTTCCTGGCGTTGGTTTTACTGGGCAGGTGCTTCTGCAGGAGCGTCGGTTGCTGCAGGTTGCTCCATGGCTGGAACGCCGGCAGGGTTGGTTGCTGCCTGCTCCACGGCCTGCTGCATGATGACGGATTCACTGCTGCTTGTGCTGGGAAGGAAGGCCACGCTGATGACACTGAGGAAGATCATAGCGCCAGCAAGGAACCATGTTGCCTTTTCGATGAAGTTTGTTGTCTTGGGAGCACCAAGAATCTGGTTGTTGTTGGAGTAGTCGGCAGCCAGACCGCCGCCCTTTGATTCCTGAATGAGTACGATGAGGCACATGAGAATGGAGGCCAATACAATCAGGATAACGATAGATGTGTACATGTTTTATTTGTGTTTATTGTTTAAGATTAGTTTCTCGAGGAATCTGATTTGGTCTGCAAAGTAACGATTTTTTTTTGGATATTTCAAGGAAAGTTGCCGGATAATTTTCACTGCGTTCTCATATTTGCCTTGTTTGATGTAAATTCCGGCCATTATTTCGGTGAGAATCTCGCTTTCGGAGTCGTTTTTTGGTGTTATGTCTTCGTTGGCTTGCTTCTCTTTAGGATTGTTTTCTTCGTCGGATGAGAGTACGATTCTGCCGGTTTCCTTTTCGAGGAAGTCTTCCACGACGCCTCCTCCGTTCATGGGGAGCTCTTCGGTGCGCTTGGCACCCTGCAGGCTTTCTTGCCAAAGGAGGTAGCCTATGTAGTCTTGTGCCGCGTCGATGGGTTGTCCGGAGGGCGTTGTTTGCAGTTGTGCCTCGAGGAAGTTGTCGATGAGGCTGACGGTGCGTGAGGCGGAAGTGTCTGTCGGGTCGTCGTATCGCTTGCGTTCTTCGGGCTGGGTGTAGTGTGGTTCTTCTGTGAGGCGGAAGACTGCTTCGCGGCAGGGCACGAGGATGGCGGTGCGGCGGAGGGTCTCGTCGTAGGAAGGGTCGTGCCTTTTGTAGAGAGCCTCGAGCAGGAGGATGCGAGCGACGTGGAAGTAGGGGTGCTGCTGCACGAGTCTTTGCAGCTGCAGGATGGCGTCGTCGTCGAGGAGGGTGTCGGGTCGGCGGATGAAGTCGATGATGTGTCGTTGCATGGGTCGTTGTGTTTGATGTCTACCAGTTGGCGACTGTGGCATTGAAGATTTGGTCTGTGATGTCCTTCACCATTTGTGTGACGAGCTCTTCCTGCACGGCGTTGAGCTGTTGCGAAGCGTCATATTCGGACGTGGCGGAGAATTGCCGCTCGAAGTCGTCGGTGTGTTTCTTGTTATTGACGAAGCGTACGTTGACCGTCATCTTGAGTTGCACCTGACTGCTGTAGCCGTCGCTCGATATGCCTTTGTTGAACTGGTCGAAGGCCACGATCTCTCCTGCCAGTTGCAAGTCGCCGTTCTTCTTGACCTGCCGGAGTTTTGTCTGACTGGCATAAATGTCTGTCAGCCTATTCTGGAAGATGCTTTGCATAGGGGCCCAGACGTATGCGCTCCGGATAGGGAAGTTGTCTATCTGGATTGTTTTCGTTGTGGTATAATCGATGCTTGCGCCGTTGAACTTGTAGCTGATGGCGCATGCTGAGAGCAGCAGTGAGAGGATGATGGGCAGGAGCGTGCGCTTGCTATTCGTCGATTCCATAGGCTTTAATCTTGCGGTAGAGTGTGCGTTCGCTAATGCCGAGTTCGTCGGCGGCGAGTTTTCTCTTGTAGTGGTTGCGCTGGAGTGCGAGCAGGATGTTGCGTTTCTCCATGTCGCCGATGTTGAGGGTGTCGTCGTCCACGATTTCCTCTGCGGTGGCAATGTCCATGCTTCCGGGCAGGGAGTGGTAGGGGGTGTGGGATGCCGGGGTGTTCTTTTGTGACTGAACGGGCACGGGGAGTTGTGAGCCTTGCTGTTCGTTCCATGCATGGCCGCCTTGGAGTTTTTCCTTCAGTTCCTGCACTTCTGAGCGAAGCTCGAAGACGGCGTGTGCCAATATCTTGATTTCCTGCTCGTAGTCGTGCTGCGATGCTGTGCCGGAGCTGCCTCCGATGGTGGCAATGCCGGTGTCTGCGTCGGAATTGGGTGTGATGCCGTACTTGGCAAGCACTTCGGGTGTGATGCTACGGCTCTCGGACAAGATGCTGAGCTGCTCGGTGATGTTGCGGAGCTGGCGTATGTTTCCGGGCCATTTGTAGGCGTTGACCACTTGTTCTGCCTCGGGTGTGAGGCGGATGGGTTCGGGGATGTTGTAGCGATCGGCGGTGTCGAGGGCGAATTTCTTGAAGAGGAGTACGGCGTCGCCCTGTCGCTTGCGCAGTGGAGGCATCTTGATGTTGATGGTGGAGAGGCGGTAGTAGAGGTCTTCGCGGAAGCGGCCTTGTTTGATAGCATTGGGGATGTCGACGTTGGTGGCTGCTACGATGCGGACGTTGGTCTGTCGGGGTGTGCTGCTACCGACGCGGAGATATTCCCCGGTCTCCAGCACGCGTAGGAGCCTGGCCTGCGTGCTGAGGGGCAGTTCTCCCACTTCGTCGAGGAAGAGGGTGCCGCCGTTGGCAGCGCCGAAGAAGCCTTCGTGCTCGCCAATGGCACTGGTGAAGGCGCCTTTCTCATGGCCGAAGAGCTCGCTGTCGATGGTTCCTTCGGGGATAGCTCCGCAGTTGATGGCGATGTAGGTCTTGCCCCGGCGCCGGCTGTGGTCGTGGATGATGCGGGGGATGACCTCCTTTCCCACGCCGCTCTCGCCTTGGATGAGTACGGAGAGGTCGGTGGGTGCGACGAGGACGGCCGTGGCGAGGGCTTCGCGGAGTGCGTCGTTGCGGCCCACGATGCCGTAGCGGTTCATCAGAGCCTGCATGTCCGAACTTGTGCTCATGATGGCTTTTCGGTGTTTTCGTTGTTGGTATTGGGTTGTGCCTGTGCTTCGCGTCGGCGGTCGTCGCGCTTGTCGCGGAAGAGTTTGGGCAGGGGGTTCTGCCGGGCCTCGTCGTAGGTGGCGCGGTTGCGGAGCACGTCGATGGCGGTAAAGACGGGCTGTGTGAGCAGACAGGCATCGTCGATGCGGCTCTTATGGGACGGGAGGCAGATGGCAGCCACGACGTCGTCCCGTCCGGCGAAGAAGCGTGCGGGGGCTTCCCTGGCGAGGGTGTCGGCGATGCGGAGCGCTTCCTTCCCGTCGCCCACGGTGATGATGCCGTCGAAGTGCCAGCAGCGTTCGTCGGCCAGAATCTGCTCGGTGGTGTACGGGCCGTAGGTGTTGATGCCCAGCTCGGCCGTGACTTGTGCGGCGAGGTCAGGGTTGGCCATGGCCGTCTCCTGCACGATGGCGATGCGGGGCGAGAGGAGGTCGAAGTCGCGCTCCAGTATGTTGCGGAAGCTGGCCACGTCCTCCTCGGTGGGTTCGGCTTGGAGCGGCAGGACTTGTGCCTGCCCCGTGGCGATGATTTCCACTGCGCCTTGCACCTGCGGCGCGCTGGCTGTGGTGGCGAGCACCAGTGCGTCGGCACGGCCTTCGCTCAGGGTGTGCCAGGCAGCGTCGGCCTTTTCTTCCTCGAAGACGAGAGGCGTGCAGAGCTCGAGCATGGCGGGCTCGTCGAGTGTGGCGTGGACGAGGGAGAGGCTCTCCTCGTCGAACTTGCCTAAGATGATGGCTATCTTTGGTTTTTCCATATTGCGTTATTGTTAGCGTTGCATAGTGTCTTGTAGGGTGGGGCAGGGCGTCCTTTGCAGAACCCTGTGGGGTGTTCTTTGCAGGGTCATGACCGTGCAATTGCAACATCATGACCCTGCAATTGCACGTTCATGACCCTGCAAAGGATGCAGCGTGCTGTGTCGGCGACAGGGCAGTGGGCCGCAAGAGCGTGCTGCGGCGCAGGTCATTGCTGTGGCTTTTTGGCGTCGCTGCCTTCGGTCTTTGCCTTTTCCTCCTCCAGTCCGGTGTCGATGAGTGCGTACTGCTCTTCGGGGAGCTGCAGGGTGTAGAGCGAACCCTCGAGCCGTCGGATGAGTCCGCGCTTCATCTTCTCGGGCGCATAGACGAAGCCTTCCACCACCACGACGCGGTTCGTCTCCGTATCCACGCGCGAGTGGCTGACGAAGGGACCGCCCATGGCATCGTTCTCCATGTACCAGAGTCCGCGCATCTCCATGGCGTAGCGGTCGTGGACGACGATGGGTTTCACCATCGTGCAGAGCGAGTCGGTCTTCATGAACATGCCGGGTTTCTCGCCAGGCAGGTTTCTCTTCATGGCCGAGTCGCGCTTTGCCACCATGTACTCCTTGTTGAACGTCTCCGGGCCCTCGTAGGGGTAGCTGTACATGACGATGTTCTCCAGCCCGGTGGCCGTGTTGTTGCTGGTCCAGAGGAAGTGCGTGCCCTTCTTGTAGGCCGTGAGTTCCTTTGGTGCATGAAGGCGGCAGGCGAAGATTTGCCACGCCAGGTCGTAGGTCACCTTGGAGTATTTCTTCTCCAGTTCCGCTATGAGTCGGTTCATCTCGGAGCGCGTCAGGAAGTCGAGCACCTCTTGCTTATGGTCGATGCAGAACTGGCGGAAGTCGTCCAGGCTGGGGCTGTTGATGGTGAGCACAATTTGGTCCATGGCAAACTTGTTGCGCATGAACTTCATTCCGGTGCGCGAGAACTGCGTGGGGTCAATGTTCACCTGGATGATGTTGCGGAAGATGGTGAAGTTCGCGCTGAAGTCTTTCGGCTCTATCTGCGAGATGTGGAAGGAGCGTTCGCTCTGCGGGAGGCACGGAACGTCGGTGTCCAGTATGTCGAACAGCGCGCGTCCGGCCGGAGCCTCCCACGTCTGCTTGTCCAGCACGACGAGCACCTCGTAGGGTCGCCCGCTGGCCGTCGGGAAGATAGCCTCCTTCGTGCAGCCCGTCAGGGCGAGCAGGCAGACCAAAAGTACAAGCCCCCTCCCCGCTCCCCCTTTGGGGGAGTGCTTTAATAGGTTACATAGTGTCGTCATCTTTGGTAGGGTTTATATGGTTATTCATAGTGGTTTTCTATCGGAAGCACTCCCCCAAAGGGGGAGCGGGGAGGGGGCTGTTTTGCTATGCAGCAGTCCGCAGGCAGCAAAGATGTCCTGCCCTCGGCTCGCCCGGATGGTGGTCGTCACCCCGTGGCGCGTCAGATAGTCGCGCAGCCAGAGCATCCTTTCCTCCGGCGCACCCTTGAACGGCGAGTCGGGAATCGCATGGAAACGGATCAGATTGACGCGACATTCCATCGGCGAAAGCAGTCTCACCAGCTCGCGGGCATGACGCTCCGAGTCGTTCAGGCCGCCGAAGACGATGTACTCGAAACTCAGTCTCCGCTGATGACTCCAGTCCTCCTGCCTCAGCACCTGCAGCAAGTCCTCCAGAGCGAAAGCCTTCTCCGCCGGCATCATCGCAAGGCGTTCCCCAGGAAAGGGGTTGTGAAGGCTGATGGCCAAGTGGCATTCGCTCTCACGGAGAAAGCGCTCCACGCCCTTCACGCCAACGGTTGACACCGTGATGCGCTTCGGACTCCAGGCCCACCCATAGGGAGCTGTCAGAATCTCCGTGGCCTTGAGCACGGCATCCAGGTTGTCCAGAGGCTCACCCTGTCCCATGAAGACGATGTTCGTGAGCCTTTCGCTCCCGGGCACCGAATAGACTTGGTTCAGGATGTCCGTCGTGGAGAGGTTCCCCCCGAAGCCTTGCCGCCCGGTCATGCAGAACTTGCACCCCATGCGGCACCCCACCTGACTGCTCACGCAGAGCGTTGCACGGTCGTCATCAGGGATGAAGACGCACTCCACCAGTTCGCCGCCTTCCGTCGGGAAGAGGTATTTTGCCGTCCCGTCCGTGCTCTGCTGCACGTCGGTCGGTTCCGAGCAACCTATCTCGTAGTGCTCCGAGAGCGCCTTCCGCCCTTTCAGCGAGAGGTTCGTCATCGCCTCGATGCTTCTCACCCGCTTCCCGTATATCCACTCCGCCATTTGCTTCGACGCAAACCGGGGCAGCCCGACCTCCGTCGCCACCGCCTTCAGTTCGTCCAATGTCATGCCGAGCAACTTCTTCATCTCTACGTCTCTTTTATCCTGCAAAGGTACATTATTATTATAGAATACAGGCCTGCCAGACGGAAAAAGTTCGCTTTTTTTAGTTCTTTTGTAGGAAAAACGCGTTAGTTTAGGAAACTTTTACTATCTTTGTCGTGCGAAATTGCTAAAACTAATAGGTAAATGAACATCAAACACATCTTGGCTGCATCGTTTGCAGCAATCGTTTTCAGCGCCACGACGTTGGCGCAAAGTCTCAGTCCCAGCACTAAATACCATTGGGACAAAGGAACTCTTGTCGTAGAAACACCCCAGCGTCCTGCCGGACAGCAACATGTCTTGGGCTTGACCGCTCCGAAGATGGCTACCGTCCGCGTGGCTTTCGTCGGACTCGGTATGCGTGGACCGGGCGCAGTGGAGCGCTTTACGTACATACCCGGCGTGCAGATTGTCGCTCTCTGCGACTATGTTGAGGCTCGTGCCGAAGGGTGTCAGAAGTATCTCCGAAAGGCTGGACTTCCGCCAGCAGACGTTTACAGCGGCGAGAAAGGCTATGAGGAGGTTTGCAAGCGTCCTGATGTCGACCTCGTCTATGTCGCTACGGACTGGGACCACCACTTCCCCGTTGCCAAGTGCGCGCTCCAGAATGGCAAACACACTGCCATCGAGGTGCCCAGTGCCATGAATCTTGAGCAATGCTGGGAGCTTATCAACCTCAGTGAGCAGACCAGAAAGCACTGCATGATACTGGAGAACTGCTGCTACGACTGGTATGAGCTCAACACGCTCAACATGGCTCAGCAGGGAGTCTTCGGCGAAGTGCTTCGCGGCGAAGGCGCTTACATCCACAACCTCGACGACTTCTGGGACTATTACTGGAAGAACCCGAACGGCAGCGACCCCGACAAACTCGGCTGGCGCATGAAGTATAATATGGAGAACAGGGGCGACGTCTATGCCACTCACGGACTGGGTCCCGTGGCTCTCGCCATGAATATCCACCGCGGAGACCGCTTCACCACGCTCGTAGCGATGGACACAAAGAGCGTCCACGGCAAGGAGTATGTGGAGAAGAAGACCGGCAAGCCTTGCAACAACTACCGCAACGGCGACCAGACGACCACGCTGATGCGCACGGCAGAGGGCAAGGTTGTGGAGATTCAGCACAACGTGATGAACCCCCAGCCCTACAATCGTCTGTACAAGCTCACGGGCACGAAGGGCTATGCCACCAAGTATCCTGAGCAACACTATGCCCTTGACAAGAGTCAGCTCACGGCCAGCGGCGTAGCTCCCAAGGTCGACGACCTCAGCTCTCATGGCTTCCTGCCGAAGGCTGAACAAGATGCCTTGGTCAGCAAGTACACGCATCCCATCATCAAGAAGTATGGCGAGATGGCGCAGAAGGTAGGCGGACATGGCGGCATGGACTTCTTCATGGACGCACGCTTGGTTTATTGCCTGCAGAACGGGCTGCCTCTCGACATGGACGTTTACGATTTGGCAGAGTGGTGCAGCCTGGCCGAACTCGGAAGCCTCTCGATGGACAACAACTGTTGCTCTGTGGCTTTCCCCGACTTCACCCGTGGCAACTGGAACGTGCAGAAGGGCTTCCAGTTCGCTTGGGCAAAGGCTGAGGACGAGGCTGCTGCCGAAGCTGCTGCCGTCGCCAGCACGGAGGCGCAGAAGGCACTCTGTGCTAAGAAGAAGCTTTGGGAGAAATACGATAAGAAAAAGTTAAAAGGTGAAAAGGTAAAAAAGTGAAAAGGTGAAGACCTCTGCGAGTTCTTCCCTGCCTCTCCCCCTGAAGGGGGATGGGGGGTCAAAGCAAACCTTGCGCGCCTTAATCCGTGCGCAGAAGAAACTTTACACCGCTGCTCAGTTGGCGGCGATGTCGGAAGAGATATGCAGCAGAGTGCTTGCTTCTGCCTGGTGGCAGGAGGCAAGCACTCTCTTGCTTTATTACCCTTTGCCCGACGAAGTAGATGTCCGTCCCCTGATAAGCGAGGCCCACGAGAGGGGTGCACGAGTGCTTCTTCCTGTAGTCGTGGACGACGAGCTTGAACTTCGTCTCTACGAAGGGGAAACTTCGTTGAGGGAAGGTGCCTTTGGCATCAAGGAGCCGACGGGAGACTTGTTTCCCCTCGGGCAGTATGATGAGATAGACCTCGCCTTGGTTCCGGGCATGGCTTTTGACAGAGACGGACATCGTTTGGGGCGAGGCAAAGGCTACTACGATCGCTTGCTGCCGCGACTTCCTAAGGCCCGTCGCAGAGGCATCTGCTTCCCGTTCCAGATGCTCGAAGAGGTGCCGTCTGATGCGCATGATGTCCGGATGCAGGAAGTGACGGCGTGAGTCGTCAGACGGGGCGATTCAAAACGTCGCAGGCGACGATGCCAAACGCCGCACGCGGAGATTTGCATCGCCGCAGGCGGAGATCCACATCGCCGCAGGCGGAGTTTGCCGTCGCCACACGCGATATTATATAATAATGAATGGCGAATCGGAAATTGTCGAGTTGCAGATGAATTGTTTTTCCGCTCTTTTTCCGTAACTTTGAGCTGACGCTCGAAGTTACTCTCGCTCGGGAGAAACAAAATAAAAACCCGTTTTCTTTTTGTTTTCTGCTCGCTTATCCGTAACTTTGCAACTGGAATAACACTTTTTTCTATGAATACATCCATCAGACTCGCGTTCGTCGGCCGTATGTTCCTGCCTCTTTTTCTGGGCTTTTGCTCTGGAAACATCCATGCACAGGAGGACGAGGACGCTGCTTCGGCAAGCCGTTCCATGGTGCCCGACACGGCCATGCTCCGCAGTCCCTTCTCGAAGGCCGACCGCCTGGCGTTCCGTCAGCCGCATCGCATCTTTTATCCCGAAACGTGGTTTCATTTCCTGAACGGCAGCATCCGCCGCGAAGGCATCACACGCGACCTGGAGGCCATTGCCCAGACGGGCATCAAAGGCGTGCAGTTCTTTCACGGACAAGTGGGAGACCCTGCCGACTGGCCAGGCACGGAAGAGCATGTGGAATGCCTCAGCCCTAAGTGGGAGGAGCTGGTTCGCCATACGGCTGAGCAGGCAAAGCGCTTGGGCCTGAACTTCAGCCTGCAGACTTGTCCCGGATGGGCCATGAGCGGAGGGCCATGGATAAAGCCCGAACAAGCCATGCGCCACTTGAGCTATACCCGCACCGACGTGCAGGGAGGGCAACAGGTGGATGTCGTATTGCCCATCAACCAGAAGAAAGAGTGGCAAGACTGGCAGGACATCGTCGTGCTGGCCTTCCCCGCGCCCGACGGCGACACAGGCACCTATTGCCAAATTGAGCAGGTGGAAGCACAGGAGCTCCAGCAGGAATGGCAGAAGCTCCTCAGCGGCGAGGAAAAATCTGCCTTCACTCTCCAGCCTTCCAGCCTGCAGAAACCCCATCGCATCCGCATCAAGATGAAGGATTCGGCACGCGTCAGAACCATAGAATTCAATCCGATTGACCGCTTTAACCACGAGTTTGGTGCCCAGCCCGGCATCCATCTCCGTGTCCTCACAGCGGCAGGAAAGCTCCTCCTCGACACCGATTTCCCGCGCGCCAACTGGCAAGACATCTATCAGACCATGTCCTTCGCGCTACCTAACCTCGAGGCAAATGGCGACTATGTCATCGAAATCGCCAATCTCCACCCGATGCACATCTCCAGTCTGCGCTTCACCACCGCTGCTCGTGGGCACAATTGGGAGATGGAAGGCGGATGGACATTGCGCTCGCTGCTGCCTCTGCCGATGGATATGCACGAGGACGGCACGGGTTTCCTGCGTCGGGAGGACATCATCAACCTCTCGGAGAAACTCTCTCCCGACGGCCATCTCCGTTGGAATGCACCTGAAGGAAGGTGGATTGTACTGCGCATCGGGCACGTCAACACAGGCCGTCAGAACGGTCCGGCCCCTGAAGAAGCCACAGGATGGGAGGTCAACAAGCTCGACACCGCCTTCGTCGGCTTCCAGTTCCGCAGCTACATCGGCCGACTTGTCGATGGCCCGCTCCACGGTCTCGTTGACAATATGCTCATGGACAGTTGGGAATGTTCCTCGCAGACGTGGACCAGATTCATGCCCCGCGAGTTCGAAGAACGCCAAGGTTACAGCCTCACCGACTGGCTGCCCGCTCTCTTCGGGTGGATCATCGACGGCAGGGAACAGACCAGCCGCTTCCTCTCCGATTGGCGTCGCACCATCAATCAGCTCTTCTCCGACAACTTCTATGGCTACATGACGCGCCTCGCTCACGAAAAGGGCATGAGCGTCAGCTATGAGACCGCGGCTGGCGACATCTTTCCGGCAGACCCGATGGAATACTATAAGTGGGCCGACGTGCCGATGTGCGAGTTCTGGCAACCCTTCGGCCACTGGCTGTCGAACCACAACTACAAGCCAATTCGCCCCACTGCCTCGGCAGCACGGCTCTATGGCAAGCCAAGAGTGTCGGCCGAAGCCTTCACGTCCTTCGACCTGACCTGGGACGAACGCCTCCGCGACCTCAGGGAAGTGGCCAATCAGAACATGGCGGAAGGCGTCACGCACGCAGTCTTCCACACTTACACCCACAATCCCGATGCCGATCGTTACTTCCCGGGAACCTCTTTCGGCGGCGGCATCGGCACACCTTTCCTGCGAAAACAGACCTGGTGGCCTTTCATGAAGAGCTTCTGCACCTATCTCGCCCGTTGCTCCTTCATGCTCGAAAGGGGTTTGCCTGTCAGCTCGGTCCTTTGGTACATAGGCGATGAGATAGAACAGAAGCCTGATCAATATGCGCCTTTCCCCGTCGGCTATGCCTTCGACTACTGCAATACCGATGCACTTCTGCACCGCATTCGGGTGAAGAACGGATGCTGGATGACGCCGGAAGGCATTCGTTACGATGTACTTTGGCTGCCTGAAACCCGACGGCTCATGCCTGAGACTGTGCAACGCCTGCAGGTGATGGAGGCTCAGGGCGGGTGCATCATCAGGGATGTTCCCCTGTCGGGACTTGAACAAAAGCTTGCCGAAATGGGCATCGAGCCAGATGTGAAGCCCACGGAACTGCGGTGGCTGCATCGCCGGACGCATGGTGCCGACTGGTACATGGTGTGTCCGCAGCAGGAGAAAGGCTTCAGCGGAGAGGTCACATTCCGTCAGACGGGACGTGCGGAGCTGTGGAATCCAATGAACGGAAGCGTTCGTGCGGCCGACGCACAGCGTGACGGACGGTACACCAATGTGCGCCTCGACCTGGAGAGAGGCGAGATGCTCTTCCTCGTGTTCCGTCATGATGCCAAATCCGAGCGCAGGAAAAAGACAGAAGAAGGCGAGGCGATACCCCTCACGAACTGGACGCTCACCTTCCCCGAAGGGTGGGGCATCGACTCACAGATGCAGCTGAGCGAACTGAAAGCATGGAAGGACTTGCCCCTCGGCACAGAGGGAAAGGCCTTCTCGGGCACGGCAACTTACCAGACTTCGTTCGTCTCCAGCCGTGGCAAAGGCAGTCGAGGTTGCATGCTTCGGCTGGGTCGGGTGGAAGAGATTGCCGTTGTCAAGGTGAACGGAACGGTGGTCGATACCCTTTGGGCCGCGCCTTACGAGACCGACATTGCGCCCTACCTTCGTCGCGGAAGCAATGACATCACCATTGATGTCACCAGCACTTGGTTCAACAGGCTGGTCTATGATGCTCAGCAGCCCAAGGAAAATCGTCGGACATGGGTCATCAATGGCCCGTCGGAAAAGGCCGAACTTCGTCCGTCGGGGCTTTTGGGCGACTGCGAAATCAGGTGGAGAAAGGAATAAGAAATTAAGAAAATGTGAAAATAAGAGAATTAGAAAATAAGAAGAGGGGCGATGCGTTGCACTTCCCCTCTCTTCATTTCTTATTTCCTAATTTTCTAAATTTCACATTTTCACACTGAAACTCTCTCCGGGCTTCACTTTCTTCGACACGACGACCTTGTCGTTCTTTGTCACCCTGACAGCGAGTTTGCCGCCTTTTGTGCGTTCGACGGAGATGTCGAAAGGCGTGTCGGTGCAGGCATGGATGCGGTTGAGGCTATAGTTGTTCCACTCTGTGGGCATCTGCGGCGTGAGTGAGAAACTGCGGAAGCCTGTGGGACGGAAGCCGAGCAGACCTTCCGTGATGATGCGGCAGTAGAGTCCACTCTCGGCAGAGAGGTGGCGTTGTCCGCCTTCGGGCCATGCCTCGACGACATACGGGACGTGTTCGCCCAGCAGCCTTATCGTGCTGAATTTCTTCAGATATTCCAGAGCTTTGTCGGCGTAACCAGCGGCAAAGGCTCCACGGAAGCCGTAGAGCGTGGAGCGGTCCCAGAAGATTTTGTCGCCGCTTTGACTGAGCATTCCGTTTTCGGTCCATAGTTGTGGGGAGAACATGGCTTCCAAGGTGCCCTCGGCTCTGTCGTAAATGCCCATCGTGAGCGGTATGCAAATCCAAGAGCGAAGCACGTTATTGCCGTCGTAATAGCGGTAAGTGTCGTAGCCTTCCACAGTAGCGTGGAAGAACTTGTCGATGTTGCGGCGCAACTCAGCTGCTTGTCTTTCGTAATTAAACGTGTTTAGTTGGCCAACTAAACGTGTTTCGTTGAGCTCTTTAACGAGGTAAGTGCTGCTGATAAGCGCGTCGTAGTATAAACTGCTGGTACAGAGGTTGGCATCGCCACAGGGCAATCGGTGCTCCAGCTCGTCGCCTTCGCTGGCCACAACGCCGTGCTCGTTGAGCCGCCGACGGCAATACTCCAGGCACCATTCTATCAGAGGCCACACCTCCAGAGCCGTCTGTTTGTCGCCTCGCTCCAGACAGAAGCGGCTCGCTCCGTAGGCAAGCATGGCTGCATCGCCACGGTCGAAGGGGCCGAAGACGTCATCGCCTCCGCAGATGATGCTCCAGGGCACGAACTTGTAATCGGGATTCGTGAGCTTGAGGTAGCAGCGCCAAGTGGTCATGGCACTCTCGATGCCTTTGTCGTAACCGAGGAAAGGGAAGAAGGGATTGACGTACTCCGCCTGATCGTTACACCACATGGCGGCATAGTAAGACTCTCCTCCCGGGGCGTGCATCAGGCCGTTTTGGGTGTGGAAGATGCTTTCGCTGGCCCTTATCTTGCTCATCTCGAAGAGCGTCTGTATCGTCTTGTCGGGACACGAGAACTGCAATTGCTCCTCGGCTACCGTGCTGACGAAGGCCTGCCTGAGCGTCAGCTCCTGCTCCACGTCGAGCGCCTCGGGGCTTTCGTCCACGGGGGCATAGGCCTGGATGCTGCAGTAGAAGGTCATGCTCTCGCCCGGTTCCAGCGTCCGTTTCAGGTCTTCCTCGAACTCGGTGCGTGCCAGCAGCTTGTAGGAGCCGCGTGAGCCGTCCTCACGGTTCGTGGTGCGCACCTGTTGGATAGCAGGCACCCTGACGGTCGCCTTCTTGTCTCCTACGTTTCGGAGCGTGTACTTCTCGCAGACGGCAGCCTTCGATGTGCTGGGGAAGAACTGGCTTGTCAGCTCGAAGTTGCAGCCGTCGGCCCTCATCTGTCCCGTGACGTTCAGTATGCCGTCGATGGTCACGCTCCGTACTTCCTGCAGGCTCATGGCACGACGATTGGCCGTCATGCCTTTCAGGAAATCGACATCGCAGCGAGGCATCCAGCTTGCATGGGTGTTGTTGGGAATGGTTCGGAGCATCGGAATGACGAGATGCCGGTCCATGCTGAAGTGCTTCTGCCCGTCCACACCCCAGTAGTAGACCACCGAGGCGCGGAGGCCCGACATCTCTATGTGGTCGCTATGGGGCAGAGAGCCTGTCGAGGTGTCCCACTTCACGGCATGACTGCCGCCGACGGTCCATCGGTTTTCCTTCGCTCCAAGCGTCATGCTGGTCAGCAAGGCAAGAATAAAGAGAATGCGTTTCATTGTGAGGATATTGTTTTTGCGTTGAGCTGTTTCGGTTTGTCCAAAGCGGACGCGCCACGGCACGCCCTTACATCTTTCTGCTGCAAAGTTACGAAATATTTACGATTTCACAATTTTACGATTTCACAAATTACACAATTTTACGATTTCACAATTGCATGCGCCGACAATCCACACGAGGATTTGTCGAAATCCACACGAGGATTTCAGTAAATCCACACGAGGATTTCCCGATGTCCACAAGTAAATGTCCAACGATGCAGTAGTAAAAGGCAATTCATCCAGTAGTAAATTGCCTTTTACCCGTTAGTAGTTTGGAGACTTCCTGCGGAAGGTGAGCGAGAAGTCAGCGGTCTGTGGGGGCGACCTGAAGGAACTCGCGGGCCTTCTGGAGCGCAACGTCGATGTGCGGACAGATGTGGTCGCTGTCCATCAGGTCGTAGAAACGCGCCTTCTCGAGCTGGCTGTGCACCTTCTGATTAACGCCCGAGAGGATGACATGGATGCCTTCCTCGTGGTTCATCGCGATGAGCGTCTGCAGATTATGTATGCCTGTGGAGTCGATGAAGGGCACTTTCCTCATGCGGATGATGCGGACCTTCGGTTTCTCATGCCCGATGTTTGCCATCAGGTCGTCGAATTTGTTGGCGATTCCGAAGAAGTACGGGCCGTTGATTTCATAGACTGCACAGCCGTCGGGGATGGCGAGGTGCTCTTCCCTCGAAGCCATGTCCGAGGCATCGCCCATGTCGATTTCGTCTTTCAGGACGGAGATTTCGGTCGTTTCCATGATGCGTTTCATGAAGAGCGCGCAGGCAAGTATGAGGCCCACCTCAATGGCGATGGTGAGGTCGAAGACGACCGTCAGTAGGAACGTCACGCACATCACGATGACGTCGCTCTTCGGGTTCTTCAGCAGGCCACGGATGGTGCGCCATCCGCTCATGTTGTAGCTTACGATGACCAGTACGGCGGCCAGCGATGCCATGGGGATGTATTCTGCATAGGGCATGAGGAGAAGCAGGATGGCAAGCAGCACGACGGCATGGATGATGCCCGCAATGGGCGTCCGTCCGCCGTTGTTGATGTTCGTCATGGTGCGGGCGATGGCACCCGTGGCAGGGATGCCTCCGAAGAGCGGCGTGACGATGTTGGCCACACCCTGTGCCACAAGCTCCATGTTCGAGTCGTGTTTGTCGCTGATGACGCCGTCGGCAACGGTGGCGGAGAGCAGGCTCTCGATGGCTCCCAAGATGGCTATTGTGAAGGCCACCGGCATAAGTTTCTGGATGAGCTCAAAGGTGATGCTCGGCACGACCATGGAAGGCAACTGAGCCTGAATGTGGAAGCGGTCGCCGATGGTGTCGATGCCCTCAATTCCCTGCTGCTTCAGCAAGAGGACAGCCACGGTGCCAAGCAGGATTCCCCACAGCGAGCCGGGTATCTTCCCCAGTAGTGGCACCTTGTGCAACACTTTGGGCGAGAAGATGATGACCAGCAGGGAACCGATGGCGACGAGGAAGTTCCAGAGATGGAACGTGCCGATGTTTCTGGCATATCTCACCCATTTGCCCACAAAGTCGCCCGGCGTCTTCAGAGGTATGCGGATGAGTTCGCCCGAAGCGCTCGTGGCGGTCTGTGTCAAGCCAAGGATGTCGCTGATTTGCGTCGTGAAAATGGTCAGCGCGATACCTGCCGTGAAACCTATTATAATAGGATAGGGGATAAACTTTATCACGACTCCCAGGCGGAAAGCACCCAGCGCGACGAGTATCACGCCCGCCAGAATCGTGGCGATGAGCAGGCCTTGCAGACCATATTCAGGGTTGGTGACGATGCCATAGATGATGACAATGAAGGCACCCGTCGGGCCGCCTATCTGCACTTTTGTGCCGCCGAGCAGCGAAATGATGAAGCCCGCCACGATGGCAGTAATGATGCCTTTCTCGGGAGTCACGCCACTGGCGATGCCAAACGCAATGGCAAGCGGCAAAGCCACAATGCCCACGATGATGCCCGCCATGAGGTCTTTCATGAATGTTCCCTTGTCGTAACCCCTCAGAGAGCCGACGATTCTTGGTGTCAATCCTTTCATTTTCGTTCGTTTTTGGGCTGCAAAGGTACTAATTTTTCACTTTTCACTTTTCACTTTTCACTTTATTTCGTATCTTTGTGGGCAAATTATTAACTTAAATCAACTAAACTATGTTTGAAGGTCAACCTAAAGGCTTGTGGACACTTGCCCTTGCCAACACCGGCGAACGCTTCGGCTACTACACGATGCTCGCTGTCTTTGCACTCTTTCTCGGTGAAAACTTCGGCTTCGCTGCAGGCACGGCGAGCGAGATTTACACATGGTTCCTCACTGCGGTCTATTTCCTTCCGCTCATCGGCGGCATGGCTGCCGACCGTTGGGGCTATAGCAAAATGGTCGTCATCGGCATCATGATCATGTTCCTCGGCTACCTCTTGCTCTCCGTTCCCCTTGGCAGCGGCACGATTGCCATCGCAGCCATGGGCGCCGCCCTGTTGCTCGTCAGCCTCGGCACCGGTCTCTTCAAGGGCAATCTGCAGGTGATGGTGGGCGACCTCTACAACGCTCCCGAGTATGCCAACAAGCGCGACAGCGGCTTCTCGCTCTTCTACATGGCCATCAACGTGGGCGCGCTGTTCGCTCCCACCGCTGCCATCGGCATCATGAACTGGGCACAGACGTCGCTCGGCTACAGCAAGGCCGACAGCTATCACTTTGCCTTCGCCGTGGCTTGCGTCTCGGTGATTGCCTCCATCCTTATCTATTTCCTGGGACGAAGCACATACAAGCAGGTGCTCACCGTCAAGAAGGACAAGACCACGGCACAGGAAAAGACCGAAGAAATGTCGCCTGCCGAGACGAAAGAGCGCATCGTTTGCCTCTGCCTCGTGTTCGCCGTGGTCATCTTCTTCTGGATGGCTTTCCATCAGAACGGCTTGACGCTGACATGGTTTGCCGATGAGTTCACGGCTCGCTCGGCAACGGGAGTGACCGGCATGGAGTTCAACGTGATGAATCTTATCTGGTGTATCCTCATCGTTTACGGTGTGTGCGGACTCATCAGCGGCGGCAGCGGTAAGTCGAAACTCATCAACACATTGCTCATCCTCTGCCCCGCAGCCATCCTCGGCTACAACTATGTGCAGACGGCAAATGAGATTGTGACGGTGGATGCCCCCATCTTCCAGCAGTTCAATCCCTGCTTCGTGGTGGCTTTGACCCCGGTTAGCATCGCACTCTTCGGTTGGTTGGCAAAGAAAGGAAAAGAGCCCAAGGCCCCGGTGAAGATTGGTCTCGGTATGCTTGTGGCTGCCTGTGCATATCTCCTGATGATGATTTTCAGCTTCGGACTGCCTGCAACTCAGCATCCCGAACACGTTGCCGACGTGAATCCCAACTTGCTCGTCAGCACTTATCTCATCCTGACTTTTGCCGAACTGCTGCTCTCGCCCATCGGCATCGCGTTTGTCACGAAGGTGGCTCCCCCGAAGTATAAGGGCATGATGATGGGCGGATGGTTCGTAGCGACTGCCCTCGGCAACAAACTTGTCAGCATCCCCGGCCACATGTGGGACATGCCGCTCTACATCGTCTGGGGCACTCTCATGGGCATCTGCCTGCTGGCCGCACTCTTCATCTTCTCGATTATCAAGAAGCTGAACAAGGTGGCGTAGTGCCATTGACCATTGAGTCATTGACCATTGAACATTGACCATTGAAACATTGAACATCATGCGTAGAGTTTTATCCTTTTTAATATTCTTTTTGCCCGTTGTTCAATGGTCAATGTTCAATGGTCAATGTCCAATGATGCAAGCCGCCGAGCTGAGCTTCAAAGTGAAGCATCGGTACTTGAACCTGCCTGTTTCGCAAAGCGAGGAACGCAGGAGGATGACTTTCCGAGCGAAGGGCGTGGACGAACTCAGCGTCGTGGTGCGCCTTTCTGCCAGTCCCGAATACTGGGTCTTCAAGGACTTGTCGGCCTACAAGGGCAAGACGTTGACCATCTCCTACGATGGCCCCGAGGAAGTTCTCTCGAAGATATACCAGGCGGACAGCATCCAAGATGCCGACGTGCTGTACCGCGAGAGGAACCGTCCGCAGTTCCATTTCTCTACGCGGCGCGGCTGGATCAACGACCCTAACGGCCTCATCTGGCACAACGGCCTGTATCATCTCTATTATCAGCACAACCCTTTTGAGCGCGAATGGGAGAATATGACGTGGGGACACGCGTCGAGTCCCGACCTTCTGCACTGGACGGAACATGCTCCGGTGCTTCATCCCGACTCTCTTGGCACTATGTTCAGCGGCTCGGCCGTCTTGGATAAGGCCAACACCTCGGGCTTCGGCTCGAAGAAGAACCCGCCGATTGTCTATGCCTACACCGTCGACCGGAGCGACCGCGAAGCCCAATGCATCGCTTACAGCCTTGACGGAGGCATGACGCTCCACAAGTATGAGGGCAATCCCGTGATAGATTCCCACGAAAAGTGGCAGTCGCACGACACGAGAGACCCAAGGATTTTCTGGTGGACTCCCTCTAACTCCCCCTTGCAGGGGGAAGGTAAATACTCCTCTCCCTACAAGGGAGAGGTTGGGAGAGGGTCTGGCCATTGGGTTCTCGTGCTGTATGAACGCGACGGACACAGCATCTATACGTCCGACAACCTGCGCGACTGGACCTATCAGAGCCATGTCTGCGGCTTCTTTGAATGCCCCGATTTGTTTCCCTTGGCAGTGGATGACGACCCACAGAACGTGCGATGGGTGATGTTGGGGGCAAGCAATACTTATATGATTGGACGCTTCGACGGCAAAACCTTCACGCCGGAAAGCGGAAAGCACCGCTTCACGACGGGCAGCATCTACGCCGCCCAGACATTCAACAACGTGCCGGACGGACGAAGAATACAGATAGGTTGGGCCAACTTGGGGCACCGTGGGATGCCTTTCTGCGGACAGATGTTGCTGCCGACGGAGCTGAAGTTGCGCACCACAAAGGACGGCGTCCGCCTCCTGAGCACGCCTGTCCGGGAGGTTTCGAGCTTGCTGAAACCGATTTGTGCCAACGAAAACGCCATGAACGGACAGGAGGTGAATGCCTTCCTCCACGAAAAGATGCTCGCCCTAAAGGGGGATGGGGGGTCATGGTCTATGCACCTACGGGCGACACTCCACTTGACGTATGCCACAAGTGCAGGCCTGAAGCTCGACGGACAAACGCTCGTCGACTACGACCTCAACAGGAATACCTTGAACGGGCAGCCTTATTCTCCCCAAGACCCCACGAGCCTCTCGCTCTCGATGGACATCTATATCGACCGAACCTCGGTGGAAGTCTTCATCGACGGCGGGCTCTACAGCTACTCGATGGAGCGGAGACGAGCCATCGGAGCGCGTGGTGGCGGCGCAAACAGCGGTTTTGAATTCTGGGGACAGGACATCAAAGTGAGCGACATCCAACTCGACAGCGTGGACAGCTGCTGGGGGGAAGACCCTCTCCCGACCTCTCCCTTGTAGGGAGAGGAGCAGATAGTTTTATTTCGTCGAAAAGGAAACTTATCCTCCCCCTACAAGGGGGAGTAAGAGGGGGGCTTCTTCACTTTTCACTTTTTTATTTCTATTTTTCACCTGCGGCCCAGTCTGACGACCTGGCCGGCAGTGGATGTGCTGTCGGAGGGTGTGCCTGTGTCGGTGCGGCTGAGCGGGGCGCGGTAGGGATAGCCGTAGGTCCAGTCGTCACGATAATCGTAGCCATAGGTGTTGGAGTATGGCCTCCAGTCGTAGAAGTCGACCATTTTGTACAGACGGAACGCGGTGCCCGTGTTGGAAAACACGCCGCTGAAGTAGTCATTCGTCATCCGATAGTCAGTGATGCGTGTGTCGAGCTGGTGGTCGTAGTCGTAGGTGAGATAGACAACGCCGTTGATGATTTCCCAACTGAAGCTGTAGTATTGGTATTCGTAAGGGCCGTCGAGGTAGTAGTCCACCTGCGTTCCCCGTCCGCGGCGTGCGTAGTTGTAGGCCGGGGTGAAGGTGATGCGGGTGTCATAGGAGTCGAATGTCCACTGCCTTCCGCGGTTGTCAATGTAGTCGTAGAACATTCCGAAGTCGCCTCGCCACTGTCCCGAGAGTGCTATCGACTGCTCGGTGTCCCTGTCCATGCACGCGCTGAGGAGCGTCACCAACGTGATGAGCATGAGGGAGAGAATGGGGTAGAGTGTACGTTTCATAGCCTTGTGTGTTGAATCCTTGTTTTTAATCCTGATGTCTTAAACTTGCTGCAAAGGTACGGAAAAGTCTGCGATGGCGGAAGGGGAAAAGGGAATTTCCGAGAGGGAAATCCCTAATTGCTCTCTGAGGCACGGGTTCCGGGCGGATGCGCCGTGCCGAGATGTCGTGTCCCCTGCTCCCTATTTTTCCTTTCCCTGCTCCCCATTTTTCATTTTTTCATTCCTTCATTTTTTCATTCCTCTATATATAATATATGGTACGCGCGCGAGGGGAGGGCGAGGTGCGGTCCGTGCGAGGATGTAGGCCGTAGGGTCTGCAGGGTGGCCTACTGCTTTGCCAGCCGGTAGCGTGTCTGTGCGCCTTTGCCTTCGCGCACGATGCGTCCTTGCTGTGTGAGGCGCCAGAGGAGGCTCGACACGCGTCCGCGTGTGAGAGCCTGCCCGAAGGCGGCGGCAACGTCCTTGTGCGACACCACGTCCTTGCTGGCAAACAGCTCGGCGAGGCGTGCCTCTACGTCGGTCTCCTCAGTCTCTATCGTCTGTCTGTAGGGCACCTGGTCCACCTCCAGGCTGCGTGCCTTGCGGAGCAACTCGCGGTCGGGCTGGAAGCGGATGCCGTCCACGCGGACGTCCTTCCCGTGGTATTGTCCGTCGCGCACCTCGATGTTTCCCTTCAGGGCGAGTCGGAATGTGCCGATGCCGGGCAGGGTCACGGCGTTGCCCTTCTCCATTTCATGGAGCATGACGCGCTCCATCATGCTGAGTGCTGCCAGGAGTTCTCCTTCGGGGAGCACTGACGGGAGCCTCGAACTGCTCTTCTGGAACTTCACCGCGTCCACCGTCTGCGGGCATTGCAGCTGAGGGCGGAGTCCCGCCGGGCGTAGGGTCTGGTTGGTGTCTTGCTGAGTCTCTTCCGTGGGGAGCAACCCACGTCGTGCGATTGAAAAGTGTATTGCCATAGTCTCAAAGTTTTTGTTGACACTGCAAAGTTAGCCATTTTGTGCGACATCTGCAAGGCTTTTTCCGAATTTCTGCTGCTGTGTCCATTGAATTGTCATGACCGTGCAATTGCAGGGTCATGATGTTGCAATTGCACGGTCATGACCATGCAAAGGAAACCCTGCAGGGTTCTGCGGGCCGGCACGTGTATCGTGCGCAAAACGAAATGTGTATAATTACAAAAACGAAATGTGTTGGTTTGCGTGACAAGAGGGGTGACAGTTTTACAGTTTTTAACTACTGATTTTATTGACAATCGAACCCCTCAGAAAGCGAAACCGAGTGTTTCATATCAGATTTAAGGGGCAAAAATACATGAGGTCAGACAAAGTAGGGCTAAAACTTCATGAATATCCCTATTAAAGGGGATTTGCGTAAAATGAGGTGAGGTCTTGAGATGCTTTTCGTTTGCTCCCGACTGGCAAACAAGCTATTGCTATTATGAGAAAACACAGCACAGAAGCATTCAGAAGAAACGTGCTATGGAGCCCAGGACCTCAAAGACGCGGAGGATGCGCGCGATGGCGAACTCCTGCTCGTCGTAGTCCTGATTGATGGGGACAAAGCGAAGCACATCGGGTGTCGAGCCCCGGCGGAGAATTTTGATGGTGCGAATGGTGTCGAGCACTACGGCATAGATCTCCCCATACTGTATGTCGCTGATGCCGCACTCACGGAGAGCGATGATGTCTCCGGGATTGATTTTGGGTTCCATGGAATGTCCTGTGACGTTGCACCACAGTGAGGCTTTCTCAAATCCCGGGACGAGAACGTTGCAGGCAGGTACGGAGGTCTGGTTATTGAAGATTTCGTTGAAGCCTCCGATGAAGTCCACGTCGAAGTATGGTGAGCCTATGGCTGCTGCAAAGCTCACCTTGGCTTCGTCTGTTTTAAGCATTGGGCCATGACCTGTGAGCAACCATTCGGGAGACAAGCGGGGATAATTTTCAACTATTGCCTGAATCCACTTCGCCTGGATGTCTGTTCCATTAGCAATAGCGCGTGATAAAACGCCCTTGCTGGCACCTATCTTTTTCTCAAGAGCACCTATTGTGATACCCTCCTTTTCAGCTAAAACACTTATGTTTTTTATAATTTTTGCCATATCGGTTGAAAATTCTCCCCTGAAATTTTTGTAAGTTGAAAATTATCCCTATCTTTGCAGGCGAATTCATTATGTGAACGCGGTACAAAGGTACGGAAAATTATTGAAACAAACAACAAATATATATATAATGTTATGAACAAACGCATCGTTCTCAATCATGGCGACACCGCTAAAGTCGCCGCCAGACTCAAATGCACGCGCGAGATGGTCTCCAAGGCACTCCACTACAAGAAGGACACAGCTCTCGCACGCAAGATTCGCTTCGTCGCCACACGACACTTCGGCGGCGTCGAAGTAGAACTCTGACCCTCAACTCCATTCATCAACCAACCAACACTCTTACAGCTATGAAGAAAAACATCATCCCAGCACTCCGCACCGCAGCGTTCTGCGCGCTCGGCACCGCAGCATTCATCCTCCTCATCGCCGAAGCCGACACCCCGTGGCACACGCTCTGCGCCAAGCTCGCCGCACTGGCATCCGTCATCGCTGCATACGCCATCAGGCCCAGGAACCTCGGAGACTAACACACCCGCCCCCACCAACACATCTCAGTGCATGGAATTCTACAAACACACAGCCTGCGTCACCTTCGACGAACTCACCGCAGGACCCCAGCCCATCATCCGCCCCGACACGCTACGGCAGAACCTCCGCCGCGGCAACATCCAGTGCGCCAGGCAAGGGGGAGGAGAGGGACACTATGCCCTCTACGTCTTCCATTCACTCCCCGCAAAGTACCGCACAGCATTCGTCCAGCGCTACGGAAACCCCGAAGAACTCCTGCGCGAACGGCTCACCGACGACTCGCTCCTCCAGGAGGACACCGAGGCACGCGCCTTCTACGAGGACTTCAAATACTGTTTGAACGGCGTTCAGACGCACCTCAGCCAGCAGCTCATCGACGAGTACACACGCAACGCCGCCGTCATAAGGCTACTCCTTCGACGGCAGGCCACACTCCTCGCCACCTCCAACGCACTCGGAAACGGACGTCGCTCCGACCTCTGGGACATCCTGCTCGCACTCTCCGAGAAACTCCGCCTCCACACACCGCACACCCTGCCACACAACCTCGCACGCCTACGCGAGAAGCTCTCACAGTTCCGCACACAGGGTTACGCCTCGCTCATCAGCGGAAAGCTCGGCAATGCCAACACGCTCAAGATCACACCCGAGGCCGGAGAACGCCTCATAGCACTCAAGCGCAGCCGCACTCCCGTACTCACCGACGCACAGATCTTCCAGCAGTTCAACCTGGAGGCCGACCAGCGCGGATGGAAACCGCTCCGAAGCATACGCTCGCTCAAGCAGTGGCTCGACTCACCGGCCGTCATACAGCTCTGGAACGACGCCGTCTACGGCGAACTCGCCACACACCAGCACTTCGACCGACGCCACCGCACCGAGCTGCCCACACTCCGCGACGCTCTCTGGTACGGCGATGGCACAAAGCTCAACCTCTACTACCGCGACGACGAAGGCAAGGTCCGCACCACGTCCGTCTACGAGGTCATCGACGCTGCCACAGAAACCTTCATCGGCTTCCACATCGCCGACACCGAGGACTACGAGGCACAGTACCACGCCTTCCGCATGGCCATACAGGTCAGCGGACACAAACCCTACGAAATCGTCGTCGACAATCAGGGAGGACACCGCAAACTCCAGAGCCAGCATTTCTTCGACCGCATCTGCCGCGTACACCGCACCACAGCACCCTACAACGGCGCATCCAAGACCATCGAGTCCGTCTTCGGACGCTTCCAGCAGCAGGTGCTCCACCAGGACTGGCGCTTCACCGGACAGAACGTCACGGCCAAAAAGCTCTCCAGCCGACCCAACACGGAGTTCATCGAAGCAAACAAGGACAAACTCTACACGCTGCCACAGCTGAAGGAAGCCTACCTGAAGGCACGCACCCGATGGAACGAGATGCAGCACCCCGCCACCGGCGAGCAGCGCATCAAGATGTACCTCAGCTCACAGAACCCCGAGACGCCCGCCGTCACTCCCGCCGACATGGTGGAGATGTTCTGGGTCACCGCCGAACGCATGAGCACCTTCACATCCTCCGGCATCGAAATCACCGTCAAGGGCAGGAAGCGCGCCTACGAGGTCATGGCCTCGCCTGGAGTGCCCGACTTCGAGTGGCGACGCACACACACCTACCAGAAGTTCGTCGTCAAGTACGACCCCTACGACTTCTCATCCATCCGCCTCTACTCCCGCGACAAGGCAGGGCAGCTGCGCTTCGAGCGAGTCGCCGAGCCCTACATCGTCGTCCATCGCGCACTCCAGGACCAGGCCGAGGGAGAGGCAGCATTCATCCGGCAGCAGCAGGAGCAGGCCAGGCAGAGCCGCATAGACCGGCAGGCCCAGGCCCGCGCCATCGAACTCAGCCAGGGCGTCGCACCCGAGCAGAACGGACTCCGCACACCAGCCCTCAAGGCCGCAGGAGCCGACACCGACCGCCAGATCCTCCGACGCCTCCAGAAGTACAGCCTGCCGCCCGAGGAACTCTCACCAGGCCCGCGCACCAAGCAGCTCTCTCTCACCGACTGGACAGAACTCAACCCCCAACCCGCCGACATCGACCTCCGCCGCGTCGCCGAAAAACTATGACACACAACCTCCCTTCCCCCCTTTCCCTGTCCCCGTGCATCCTGCCCGCATTCTTGCGGGCACCGCCCCGCCCCCGGCAGTCCCCGTCCCCGTGCATCCTGCCCGCATTCTTGCGGCCCCCGCCCCCGCCCGTCGCCCCGCCGTCCCCGTGCATCCTGCCCGCATTCTTGCGGGCACCGCCCCGCCCCCACAGACTCCCACCTTATAACCTTATAACCTTACAACCTTATAACCTCACAACCTTACAATTATGAACACCGAACACAAACAACTCATCGCCCGGCAGCTCCAGACCTACGTCAGCCGCTACCCATCCCAGAACAAGGCCGCACAGTCCCTCAAGGGCGTCTCCGCTGCCACTGTCTCCACCATCCTCGCCGGCAACTTCCAGCTCATCTCCGACGACATGTTCCGGCGCATCGAGGCGCAGGTATCCTCGCCCACCGACAACCAGGGATGGCAGATCGTGCCCACCACACCCTTCCAGGAAATCACCTTCGCGCTCGACGACGCACAGCAGTTCCGCAGCGTCACATGGGTCGTCGCACAGGCTGGAGCAGGAAAAACCACCACCGCCCGACTCTATGCCTCCGAGCATCGCGAGGTCTTCTACATCCTCTGCTCCGAGGACATGCACCGAGCAGAGTTCATACGCGAGATAGCACGCCTCGTCGGACTCCGAACCGACGGACTCACCCTACACGAGCTCTGGAAGGCCATCCTACACTCCCTCGTGCAGATGAAGGCACCCCTCATCATCTTCGACGAGGCCGACAAACTCACCGAGGGCGTCTTCCACTACTTCATCTCCCTCTACAACAAGGTCGAGGACCACTGCGGCATCGTCTTCCTCTCCACCGACTACATCATCCACCGCATCAACCGCGGACTCCGATGCAAGAAACCCGGCTACCAGGAGTTCTACTCCCGCATCGGACGCAAATACTTCCAGCCCGAGGAGACATCCCCGGCCGACGTCCTCGCCATCTGCTCCGCCAACGGCATCTCCCTGTCCGCCGACATCGACCAGGTCATGCGCGACGCCGAAGCATCCGACTTCGACCTCCGACGAGTCCGAAAAGCCATCCACCGCATCCACCGCACCCGCACATAGTTCCCATCACTCCCATCATTCCCATAACTCCCATCACTCCCATCATTCCCATTTTCCCTATGACACACCGCGCACTCACCGTCTCGCAGCTCCTCAGCCGTCGCCCTCGCGTCTTCCCATTCCAGGGACCATGGGCCGACGCCTTCTCACAGCCAGAGCGAACCGGCGTATGGATCATCTGGGGACGCTCCGGCAACGGCAAGACCTCCTTCGCGCTGCAGCTCATACGCGAACTCTGCCGCTACGACCGCGTTCTCTTCGACTCCCTCGAGGAGGGCGACTCCCTCTCGCTCCGACAGAAACTCGTCCGACACGGACTCGACCAGGTCGGCTCACGCCTCCACATCCTCAACGCCGAGCCCATACAGCAGCTCACCGACCGCCTCGCTCTACGCAAGAGCCCCTCCATCGTCGTCATCGACTCCTTCCAGTACTGTCAGCTCACCTATCGCGAGTACATACACTTCAAGGAGCTCCACCGCGACAAACTCATCATCTTCATCTCACACGCCGCCGGAACCATGCCGCGCGGCGGAGCTGCAGTATCCGTCATGTACGACGCCACACTCAAAATCTGGGTCGAAGGCTACCGCGCATTCTCCAAGGGACGCTTCATCGGACCCTCCGGACAGTTCAACGTCTGGCCCGAAGGAGCCGAACGCTACTGGGGCATCTGACCCCCAACCCACACATCACTTCCATCATTCCCATCACTCCCATCACTCCCATCATTCCCATGACAGAAAACAGAAACTTCGCCCGCTTCTGGCACCTCCTCTCCATCATCCCCCTCGGAGGCCTCACCCCCCAGGAGTTCAAGCAGCAGATCGTCTCCGAGTTCACCGCCGGACGCACCGATTCTCTCCGCCAGACCACCCCAGCCGAGTTCCGCGACATCATCACACGCCTCGAAGCCCTCTACGACCGCGCACGCGACAGCCGCCACGCGCTCCGCCGAGCTCGAAGCCAGTCGCTCCACCTCCTCCAGCAGATCGGCGTCGACACCCACTCCTGGCCCGACATCAACCGCTTCTGCCTCTCGCCCCGCATCGCAGGTGCGGAGTTCGGGGAGCTCTCCTTCCAGCAGCAGCTCGACCTCGCCAAACGTCTCCGCATGATCCTCAAGAAACAGACCGCCCCCGCCCCGCTGCCCCCATAGCCCGGCCCCCAGGCCGTTCCCCGCCTCCCGCTCCGGCCGCTCCCCGTCCCCGTGCATCCTGCCCGCATTCTTGCGGGCACATCCCCGCCCCGGCCGCTCCCCATCCCCGTGCATCCTGCCCGCATTCTTGCGGGCACATCCCCGCCCCCCAGCCACCGTGCCCGATGTGTCAGCATCGGAACAATAGTAAAAACTTTTCAAACCATCAAATCATTAAGTTATGCGACAGAAAAAAAACATCATCACCGGTGTCACCCGCGAGGCTGCAGAAGAGGCCTTCGCCCTCTACGCCAAGAGCGATGCACAGCTCCGCAAGTGCAGCGCAGAAATCGAACTACAGTGCGCACGCATCCGCCAGAAGTACCAGGAGCGCCTCGCCGCTCTCACCCAGGACCGCGACCAGGCATTCGCCGTCCTCCAGGCCTTTGCCACCGAGAACCAGGCGGAACTCTTCGCCCGCAAGAAAAGTCTCGACATGGCCCACGGCACCATCGGCTTCCGCACGGGCACCCCGAAGCTCAAGACACTCAAGGGATTCACCTGGGCTGCAGCGCTCGAGCTCGCACGCCGACTCCTCCCCTTCAACTACATCCGCCAGACAGAAGAGCTCGCCAAGGACGTCATCCTCGCCGACCGCACCCTCGCCGAAGTGCCGCTCTACAACCACCTACACGACACCGGCGACTTCCGCACCGTACCCATGACCGAGGCTCTCGCTGCCTGCGGAATGCAGGTCGTGCAGGACGAGACCTTCTTCGTCGAACCAAAAAGAGAGCAGGAGGCAGAGACATGAAGCGAGTGGGAAAGAGCTACGCGAAGCGAGTGGCCGACGTCAACAGCATCTACAACACCTACGCACGCACAGGCCTCTCCAACCGCGAAATCTGGCGACGCTACATCTACCCACGCTTCGCCATCTCCGAGCGGACGTTCTACAGTCTGCTGAAAGCACCAACCTTACATCATCTGGAGGATCAGAAGAAGCTCTCTCTGCAGGGCTTCCTCTTCCCCGAACTCTTCCCCGAGTATGAAATCAAAAATCCAGAGTATTTTAAGAAACATCCTCAGTGACATCCGCGTCGAGCTCTCCGACGAGTTCGACCGCAACTTCCAGCGAGAGGCCTTCTTCTCCGAAGCATGGCAGCGCAGGAAGAGTCCGGTGCGAGCCGCAGGCCACTTGCTCGTCGATACTGGCCGACTGCGCCAGAGCATCCAGAGCAGGAGCGACGACCACAGCATCACCTTCTTTTCCAGTGCACCCCATGCGGCCATTCACAACGAAGGGGGAGAAATCAAGGTCACGACCAAGATGAAGCGCTACTTCTGGGCAAGGTTCTATGAGGCATCCGGCGGTTTCGGGCGGAAGAAGAGCGGAGAACTGCGCCAGGACAAACGCACACGCAGGCTCACCACCGAAGCCGGGTTCTGGAAGCTCATGGCCCTCATGAGGGTTGGCAGCACCATCAGGATACCCCGGCGCCGCTTCCTCGGAGCCAGCCCCGAGGTGGAGAAAGCGGTGCGGACAATCATCGAGGAAAACCTCACAGACTATTTCAAAAACGAATTCAACATCATCAAGCAATGAGAAAGGAAATTTACTTGGCATTGGCACAGCGGCTGCTCGAAGGCCTCAAGCTCGTCGAAGGCCGCCACATGCCATTGCTTACAGCAAGCGAAGTGGATACCTACAGGGAATATCCGAGTGTCATCCGCCACGTCGACCTGTGGAACAACAACGTGGAGTTCATCCAGGAGGATGAGATATGGGACCGCCCTGCCGTCTTCGTGGAATTCGCGCCCATAGAGTGGAAGCCACTCAGCGGGCGCGGAGGAGAGTTCACAACCCGCAGCCGTGTCCTGCTCCATGTCGTCACCGACTGGCAGGGCAGTGCAGCCGCCGCAAGTCCGCTCCAGGCAGACTCCCTCCAGGTCTTCGACCTCTTGGACGAAATCCACCTCGTCCTGAGCGACCTCACCACGCCCGAGCTCCACCATTTCGAACTCGTGGAGAGCCGCACCAACCACAACCACGAAGACATCCTCGAGAACATCGAGATCTACGAGTACCGGGGACAAAAACTGATCTGAAGCCGGACAGACCTTTTCACCTTTTCACCTTTTCACCTTTTCAAAGTATGGAAGTATTCAAGTCATTCCGTCTCTTCGGACTCTGGTTCTACATCTCCAGCACCCGCATGAAGCGGCGCCGGACGGTCGACGAGAAGCTGCGCAGCCAGCACAGAGAGATGAAGAGAAAAAAGAAGCTCCTCTATCAGTGGCAGGACGGCAGGTGCCAGAGCTGCGGCGGGCACTTCGCCCCGGACGCGCTCGAGATCCACCACATCGTCCCTCTGAGCGAGAATCCCAACCTCGCCATCGCCACGTCCAACATGGTGCTCCTCTGCCACTCCTGCCATCAGCAGCTGCATCGCCCGCCCCGTGCATCCTGCCCGCATTCTTGCGGGCATCCCCACCGCCCTCCGGAACCGGGGGGAAATGAAGCATAAAACAAAAAAAATCCGCTACTCCATTTTGAGGTAACGGATTTTTTGTACCTTTGCACCAAGAAGGGCATTAAGATTGACCATGCAGGGCTTTCCAGCACCGATCTCTTAATCGTCCTTCTTTCTTTTTAGAGAATATGGATGTTCTTGCATAATTCTTCCAAAAGTGATTGATTTTTTTGCAATGGCCGCCGTCTTGAACACGAATTCCACGCCGTCTATTGTCAGATTATAGGCGACAAAATGGCGGATGCCATCCTGCATCTTTCTTTTCCAGTTGTCTCGGCTCCTGCCACCGTGGGCGGGGCGTCAGCCTCGCCTTTTCCCCGTGCATCCTGCCCGCATTCTTGCGGGCATCCCAACCGCCTCCCGGAACAAGAAAATGAAAAAAATGAGGCATAAAACAAAAAAAATCCGCTACTTCATTTGGAGGTAACGGATTTTTTTGTACCTTTGCACCAGAATTAAGCACTGAAGGAATGGCTACCTGGACATAGTAATCCTAATTGCCGCCTTTGGTGTTTATTCTTTTATGTCATTGATGGAATATAAGAAGTGGCGAACTTCTGTCTTTCCCGATTTGTGGGTTTCCACTGCCTTTGCCACATTGAGCCTTATTTGTTTTCCGTGCAGTTCTGCTTGATAGTAGTAGAAGTGGACGATGTTATGTTTCTTGGGTTTGTTCACGCCTGCGTCGTCAATATATGTGGCTCGCGCGAGGATTTGACCGAGGTCTTTTAAGTCCTCTTTGGTCAGTACCGACGATCTGCCGAAAGTATCAGAGAACAGATGCTCATTCCCGAGTTTAGAGAAGCCAACTTTGATTGTTGGTTCTCCTTCTTTGGTAGGCATCTCATACTTGACTTTTAGCAGCGGTTCCATTTCGTGGAGATAGTGCTTCCTCTCGATAGCTGTTTGGGTCTTTGTTCTGTCCCCTACGCATTGATGGAGCAGGCGGCAGGCAGTGCAGAGTTCATTGTCAGGGACGAAAGCCAGCGACAGTTTCCCCTTCGCTATGTCGCAGTCCCGGCACCTCTGTATGGTGTACGGGTTGTAGTCCGGGAAGGACTTCTGCTCAATGCCGGAGTTGAACTGGAACATGCCGCGCTTGTCCTTGGCCGTGGCTCGCTCGCCGCGCTGCATGGCTTCGTCGTGGGGTGTCTCCGCGTATTTCGACTTGCGCACCTGAACGGCAGTACATCTGCAGTTCCATCCGTTAGGTGGGTAGTATATGCGCCAGAACGGGTCTGAAGGTGGCAAGGTTACGCCGTTTAGTTCTGCATGTTCTGGGCGTACCTTGTCATCGCCAGCCGTCCGGTACTGAAGGTCGTAGCGGTCACCGTCCGCTTCTATCTGCTCCCATTTCGCGGCCATCTGCGCCGAAGCATGGCAGAAGTTGTACTCCGCCCGCAGGTAGTTCCGGTTGTAGGTCTCGTCTATCTCTCGAACATCGCTCAGGAACCGTTCAAACGGTTTTCGATTGCCGTTTTCATCGATGAGGGACGGGAAGGCCTCATTAAGCTCGTGGAATGTCTTAATGCCCGAGAAGATGTAGTCGGACTGCTGGAGCCGCCCCCTCATGGTGTCAGACATGGGGGTCGTTTCGAAGGAACTGTCAAGCGCTCTGGCGTGTTCCGCTATGAAGTCCTGCACGGGTTTGTCCGAGACAATCTCTATGCGCAGGCTGGCCCCCTTCTCTTCGAACAGGTGGCGCATCATGCCCTCGAAGAGGCGGGAAAGCTCCCGCTCCGCACTGCCCGCGGCGGCTGATTCTTCATCCTTCTTTACTAATTCTTCATCCACATTCAGCCACTCGGCATACCGTTGGTGCAGCCCCTGATAGTCGCAGGGGCTCAGTCGAAAAAACGCGCACCCTCATCTCCGTGCATCCTGCCCGCATTCTTGCGGGCATCCCCGTCGCCGTCCCCGTGCATCCCGCCCGCATTCTTGCGGGCATTCTTGCGGCCATCCCCACCGCTATCCTGAGGCGGGTTCACCGGGCACAGACGCCCGCTCACCGGCAGGGCCGCACCGACTGGCATGTTGTATTTGTTCGAGAAGTATTCGGGGTCTATCTCATAGTGCTGAAGCAGCAGTTGTTCGTAGGCCACTTGTTGTTCGGGCGTGTAGTCTGTCGAGTAGTCCCATTCGAAGTGCAGCCCCGCCACCGGGAAACCGTGCTTGCACATCCGAGGCAGCAGCTGACCGTTCACCAGGTCCTTCAGACGGTCCGCGTCGGCCTCCACCAGCTGCTGTAGCACCGCCATGTGTGTCTGACTCTGCGACAGGCTCGAGCCGTCCTCCAGCGTCATCGTCTGTCCGATTATCAGCTTCGACAGCTCAGAGTTCGCACGGTCTATCCGTTTGTCATACACGTTGAAGGCATCGCCCCGCGACGTCTCCACCACCTCTATCTCTGTTCCCTGCTGGAAGAGGCCCCAGCCTGCTGTGCCCATGTCTTCCATCATCTGCTCCATCTTCCGCAGCTCCTTTTCGTCGCGGCTCGTCGTCCGCGCTATGCGCATCGGCATACCGAAGATCTCCGCAAACGTGTCCCAGAACGCCAGCGTGTTCTTCTTCGGGATGGTCTGAGTCGCGGCTTTCAGGTACAGGCCCAGGTCGTCCCGCTCGCCGGCTTCTATCACCCAGTCGCACCAGGGAGACTCCTCCCAGTCCACGCCATTGCGCCAGTCGTCGCCGGCCTGCCGGACCACTCGATGCTTCTCCGGCACCACATGCTTCCGCGGGATCAGCGTCACGTCGGCATACCTCAGCAAGCCGTCTGTGCCGCGAGTCACCTCGCCAAGCTCTATCAGACTGTGGCCCCAGTATATCGAGTCCAGCGTAAGGCTCATCAGATGCTTGAACCATGCCTGCTCCAGCAATCTCAGCGCCTCCTCATTCTCGCTCCCTTCCTCGTCAACCAGGTGGAAGCTACGGCTCATCACCATGCCCTTCCGCTGCTCCACGCAGCCCGACAGGTGCAGGTCCACGCTCACGTCCCGGTAGATGTCCAGCAGAGGACCCCTCTGGGGGTTCTCCACGTTGATGGCGGCCTGCCAGGCCTTGCGCCAGTCGCCCAGGTCGCTCCGCGTCAGGGAGTCCGTGCGCCGCAGAAGCTCCGCCACCAGTTTCTTCTTTGCCTGCTCATCGCCCTTGCTCAGCCGGAGCAGACCAAACGGAGTGCGCATCAGCCTGCCGCTCCGCACACCCATCCATTCCCGTATCTTGTTTCCTATTTCCATCCTAATTTTAACTTTTTAACTTTTTAACTTTTTAATTTTTTAATTTTATAATTTTCCCCTTTTCTCACCACTCGTGCCTGAGCTTCCGTTGGCTCCCATACCTCAGGCCGAACCCGGTCGGGTTCCCTTCCTCGTCGGTGCTCACCGGCAGTTCCGGCACGATCTTACCGCCCTGCACGCCCTCAAGCCATTTGATAGCCCGCTCGTAGCGTTCCTTGCGGATCTCCATCCCCATCTTCTGCGGAGAGCTCGCTGCCATGTGGTAGAGCGCAATGTCGCAGGTGTACATCACGATGAGCCGGTTCCGCCCCTCGCCCTCGGCGCCGAACACGGCCACGGGGTCGTATTTTGGCCTGAGGTACGAAGCCACTTCCTCGATGGCCTCTGCCTCCGCCATGCGGCGGTTCTCATCGCTCACCTGCGACACAACCTTCAGCGCCTGATCGCCGATAACCACCCTGTAGTCTTCATCTGTTATAAATGCCATAGCTATTTCACAATTTTACATTTCACATTCTCACATTTTCACATTTTCACATTCTCACATTTTCACATTTCCTCACACCCCCGTGCATCCTGCCCGCATTCTTGCGGGCACAGCCACCCCTCCCTTCATTCTTTCATTCCTTCATTTTTTCATTCCTTCATCACCACCTGTTCTTCCCCGTCGGCCGTTTGCCCAGTCGTGGTTGGAACGCTTGTAGCCGACTGCTCTTCTGCAGCAGGTAGATGGCGCCCTCGTCGGCGTCCGGAGCGTCGTCGTTCCCCGTCATGCCTTTCTCGAAGGCCAGCAGCTGCTCTATGCCAGCCTGCATGTCGGGGTCTTCCTTCTCTTTCTCGTCGTAGTGAACGAAGCCACGTTCCCACAGCGGACTCACGGCCTCCACCCTTTGGAACTTGTCGGGCTTCTTCCGCGTGTCGCCTGTGATGGGGAGTTGATACCCGCGCTGCTCGCCCTCGGTCGTGAACTCGTCCAGCAGAATGTCCTGCATGAACGAGGCCTCCATCCAGAAGCGGATGGCCACGCCTTGCTCCTGGCTCCACTCATACACGTCGTAGCACCACCTCACCAGTTCCGCCACCGAAGCCTTCCTCACGAAGGCCTTCAGGTGCCAAAGCTCCGTCCCGCGCTTGCCCCACAGCTTAGCGGCCTTCGTGTCGGCCGTACGCTTCGACTTCCACGACGGGTCTATGTATAGCACCAGCTCCGAGAACTCCTTCCAGGCGGGGCGCTTGCCCCAGCGGATCCACTCCTGCCGGAACACGGTCCCCTCCACTATCGGATTGTGCATCATCTCTTTCTCCCAAGCGCGGTAGCCCACAAAATCCCTGTAGGCCTGGGCCTCTTCCTTTGTCCATTTCTCCTTCCATGTCGGGTTACCCTCGCTGTCCACGGCCGTCACCTTCGACAGGTGAACGCCCTTCGTCCCGGCTATGTTCGCCAGCACAGATGTCTTCGAGATGAGGTTCCCCACCATGATGAACCTTCCGCGGCCCACGTCAAGCGCACCGAACAGGGCTTCCTTCACCCAGTCCGTCAGCTCACGCACGCGCCGAGGGTTACGGCACAGCTCGTCGTCGTCCAGGTCGTCTATCACGATGTAGTCCGGCCTGGCCTCACGCTTGCGAAGGCCGCGAGGCGACTGACCGCGGCCGCAGGCCAGGAAATGCACACCGCTCCGCGTCGAGAACTCGCCGTCCTCCCAGCTCCCCTGCGCCATCTGCTCGCCATAGTCCGAGATGAGGCGCTTGTTGTACTGCAGCTCGGCCTGGATGTCGCCAAGCAGACGGTCAGCTGCGTCCTCGCTCTTGCCCACGAGAACCATGAAATTGATCAGACGCTTCGGCTGCAGCATCAGCCACAGAGGCAGGAAGATGTCCATGTGCGTGCTCTTCGCGTGGCTCCTGGGCCACATGAACACGGCCTTCAGGTTCTCGCTCTTCCTGACCGACTGCGCTGCCTGGTTGTGGAACGGGGCGTTGTGGATCGTGCGGATGGCCTCGCCTGTCACCTTGTCACGCAGCGTCAGATAGTGCGGAAAGTAGTATTCGCAGAAGGCCGCATAGTGCCGCAGCAGATGCTGCTTGCGCCGCTCCTTCTCCACTGCGCTCTCCGTCTTCAGCGCCGACGTCGTCGTCAGGGCCTGAATCCGTCGGCAGTGCTCGCGCCATTCGTCCTGAAGGCGCCGCAGCTCACTCATCGTTACCATCTCACATTCTCTAATTTTCTAATTTTCACTTTTTCACCTTTTCACCTTTTCACCTTTTCACCTTTTCACAGCTCTCCCGGCGAGGCCATGCGCTCCATCAGGAACTTATTCTGGTACTTGTTGATGGCCTTGATCAGCTCAGGCGTGATTTCCGGGTCGTAGCAGGCTTGGTCCTGGATCCACCTGTTGAAGGCCATGAACACCTCTATCGCGTCCACCACGTTGGCCTTCTTGTCCAGCTTCTCTATCGTCGCCGACAGCTTCGACAGCTTGTCCGCAAGGCTACCAATCAGCGTCGGGTCCTCGCTCTGGTTCACACTGTCTATCAGATTGTCTATCGTCAGCAGCAGTTTGTTCACGAGCTCCGGCCTGGTGATGTTCTTCGCTGCGCGAGCCTCGCGCCAGTTACCGTCGTTGCACCAGCGCGACAGCGTTTGCCGGCTCACACCCAGCTCCTCGCCGATGCTCGTCAGGTCGCTACCCGACAGATACAGGCTCCGCGCCAGCATCTTCTTTCTTTCTGTCTCTTCTTTCTTCATTTCTAATTTTCACATTTTCTAATTTTCTAATTTTCTAATTTTCACATTTTCTAAGTGCAAAATTATCTATTTTGCACTGTGCAGGAAAAAAAGGCTGAAGCCCTCGCAGACTTGTGTGCAGGGCCTGCGCGCTTCTTTTGCCCGTCGCTGCAAAATGCCTAATTTTGCCTTCGGAAACAACAAAACCACCGTGCATCCCCCTCCCATTTTTGGGAGGGCATAGCCCCGCCACCGTGCATCCTGCCCGCATTTTTGCGGGCACAAATAGAAAAAGTATATGAAGAAAACAAACAAAGTCCGCATCTCCAGCGAGTCCGTCAACAGCTATGGCACTCGCATTCTCACCGCCGGCATCGACATAGCCCAGTACCAGCGAAACCCCGTGCTGCTCTATATGCACGAGCGCGGACAGGTCATCGGATATGTCGCAGACATTCACATCGAAAATAATGAGTTAGTTGGTTGTTTGATGTTCGACGAGGCTACCGAGCTCAGCTCCCGCTGCAAGAAGCAGTGGGAGTTCGGCAGCCTCAAGATGGTCAGCGTCGGACTCGACATCGTCTCCATGTCCGACGACCCCGCACTCATCCTCCCAGAGCAGACCGCACCAACCATCACCCAGTCCAAACTCATCGAGGTCTCTGTCGTCGACATCGGGGCCAACGACGATGCCATCGCCCTCCATCGCGACGGCATCCGCATCCAGCTCGGCAAAGATGCGGCAAATGCCTTGCCGCTCCTACATTATAATAATAATAATAGTATTAACCCTCAAAACCCAAAAGAAATGGACAAAGAGAAACTGGCCCTCCTCCTGGGCCTCACCACGGACGCCGACGACTCGGCCATCTCCACCCGTATCTCCGAACTGATGAAGGACGGCAACGAGGCCGCCACCCTCCGCAAGGAGATTGACACGCTCCGCGCCGCACGCGTCCAGACGCTCGTCGACGCGGCCATCGCAGAAAAGAAAGTCGCCGAGGACAAGAAGCAGCACTTCCTCGACCTCGGAGCCAAGATCGGAGCCGACGAGCTCCAGAAGACCCTCGACGCCATGTCGCCACAGGTCAAGCTCAGCAGCATCGTCAATCCCCAGACCCCCGAACCCGCTCACCGCGAGTACACAAAGCTCAGCGACGTCCCCGCCGACCTGCTCCTCAAGCTCCGCAGCGAGAACCCCGCCGAGTATAAGAGACTCTACAAGGCCGAGTACGGCATCGACTGCCAGTTGCAGTAGCCCCCTGCCATCCCCCGGCACCCCGCCGGCCCCCGTGCACCCTGCCCGCATTCTTGCGGGCACACCCCCGGCCCCTCCGCTCCGTGCATCCTGCCCGCATTCTTGCGGGCACACCCACAGCCACCGTCCCCGCTGCGTCAGCATCGGGAAATCGTCAAATCGTAAATAAATAGTAAATAGTAAATCGTCAAATCGTAAATTATCATGAAATTTCTCAGTTTCCTTCTTGCAGTTCTCCTGAACTGCGTCATGGGCGGCACCCTGGCCGCCAGTGTTGGTGTGGCCCCCGAAGTGGGTGCCATCGTTCTCAATGCTGCCGGCGTGCTGCTCGCAGGTTCCATGCCTGCCGGCGCTCTCCATGCCGGCGTCTTCACCGAGATCTGGATCGGCGAGCTCGTCAAGAAGCTCAAGGGCTTCCTCTCCGGAGCATGGCTCGACGGCATCCCCGACCAGAGTTCCATCGTCAACAACGATGTCATACACCTCGTCGACGTCGGAGTAGAACCCGAGGTCCTCATCAACAACACCACCTATCCCATCGACGTACAGGTGCTCCAGGATGAGGACATCCCCGTCTCGCTCGACAAGTTCCAGACCAAAGCCACACCCGTCACCGACGATGAGCTCTATGCCGTTTCGTATGACAAGATGCAGCGCGTACGCGACGCACACGCCTCGGCCATCGACGAGGCAAAGCTCCGCAAGGCTGCTCATGCGCTCTGTGCGCAGCAGAACTCCGCCACCACGCCAGTCCTCGAGACCAGCGGTGAGGCTGGAGCCGACGGACGCAAGGCCATCACACTGGCCGACGTGCTGGCCATGAAGAGCGCCATGGACGGCCTCGGCGTGCCCGCCGAAGACCGCCGGCTCGTTCTCTGCCCAGACCACGTCAACGACCTCCTCGCCACCGCACAGACCTTCCGCGAGCAGTACGGCATCGACCGCACCAACGGCACCGTCGCACGTCTCTACGGATTCGACATCTACGAGTTCGCCGGCACGCCGCTCTACACCGCTGCCGGAAAGAAGAAGGCCGTCGACGCCACGGCTTCCACGGGTGAGTTCCGCTGCTCATTCGCCTTCTATGCGCCACGCGTCTTCAAGGCCACTGGCTCCACCAAGATGTACTACTCCGAGGCCGGCACCGACCCACAGAACCAGCGCAACCTCGTCAACTTCCGTCACTACTTCATCGCCATGCCCAAGAAGGCCGACGCAGGCGTGGTAATGATGAGCAAAAAGTCTGCATGATGAAACTCATCGTCAAAAGGACCTTCCGCGATAAGACGGACCACACCACGGTCTACGAGCCGGGCATCGTCATCCACACCGACGATGCCCAGCGCTCGGCCGACCTCGTCCGCCGCGGACTCTGTGCCGTCTATCGCGGAAAGAGAAAACCCCAGCTCACCCTCTGACCCCCGTGCATCCCCCTCCCATTTTTGGGAGGGCACACCACCGCCCCCGGCCACCGTGCCCGGCGCGTCAGCGTCGGCAATGAGCTGACCCCCGTGCATCCCCCTCCCATTTTTGGGAGGGCACACCCCCCGCCCCCGGCCCCCGTGCATCCTGCCCGCATTCTTGCGGGCACACCCACAGCCACCGTCCCCGCTGCGTCAGCATCGGGAAATCGTTAAATCGTCAAATTGTCAAATCTCATGCGTCTCATGCAAATTTCAGACCAAGGACTCGCCATCATCCGGCAGTGCGAAGGACTACGGCTCAAGGCATACCTCTGCCCCGCCGGAGTCTGGACCGTCGGCTACGGACACACACACGGCGTCTCCGAAGGTTTGCACATCACCTCGGCAGAGGCCGACAAACTGCTCCTCCAGGATGTCGCGCCCATCGAGAACTTCCTCCACACGCTCCGCATCAACTTCCGACAGGGACAGTTCGACGCGCTCGCCAGCTTCATCTTCAACGTCGGACTCTCTGCCTTCAGGCAGTCCACACTCCTGCGGAAAATCATGACCGACGCTTCCGACGAGGCCATCACCGCCGAGTTCCTACGATGGAACAAGGCGGGGGGAAAGGTCCTGCCGGGACTCAACGCAAGACGAAAACAGGAGGCTGCACTATGGAAAACCTGATTCAATTCATCATGTGGGCACTCCCCTCTGGGGGATTCGGAGCGGGCATCGCATGGCTCGCCAGCCGCAGACTACGACAGACACGCCAGGCCAAGGAGGTCCACGACACCTACAAGCAGATGTACGACGACGTCTCGTCCGAACTCACCGGGCTCCGACAACAATCGCTTCAGAACTATGAGAAAACCGAAGAACTCATCCGAGAGAACATGCGCACACGCCGCTCTCTCAACCGTCTCAGCCGCGCCATCGAGGCTATTCAACTGTGCCCTTATCGCGCTGCTTGCCCTGTCCGCAGCGAGCTGCAGGACGCAGAAGGCGCAGAAGACGCTCTCGACGCAGCGAAACACCATCACGCAGAGCCAGACATAAAGCTCCGACAGCACACTCTCACTGACGAAGCGATGGGTCCGGCCTCTGACTGTGCCACAGTCACAGGTACGACTTGAACTGCCAGCCGACAGCATCCGCCTGCTACCCGAGGGCGCTGCATACACTGCAGCATCCGGACAGGCACGACTCGAGGTCCGGCGCATGCCAAACCCCGAGGGCGCTCCGGAGCGCATCATCGTCTATGCCACCTGCGACAGCCTACAGCTCGCCTGCGAGCAGTGGGAGCAGCAGGTGCTCAGGCTCAGCCATTCGCTCCAAGATGCCAGAGCCCAGTCCGACTCCCTCTCCTCACTCGTCGCCTCCGAGCGGAAGGCAAGCGTCACCGTCGGATTCCCACTCGGAGTCGTCACAGGCTTCATGGCCGGACTCCTCGCCATGGCACTGCTCCTCTTCATGGCCCGAAGAAATCCCCCCTGACCACACCATGACCCTTCCCATCGCTCCCATCACCTCCCATCGCTCCCATCACCTCCCATCGCTCCCATCGCTCCCATCACCTCCCGTTCTTCACCTTTTAACCTTTTAACCTTTTAACTCTTTAACTTTTTAACTCTTTAACCCTTTAACCCTTTAACCTTTTCAATCATGAGCTACAGAACCGGAACAGACCTCATTCTGGGTCTCACTATCAACGGCAAGTTTTGTCCCCTCGGACATTCCACCACTTGCAAGATCTCCGACTCCACCGAGACCGGAGAGCGCGTCACCAAGGAAAAAGCCTTGGGAAAGTTCAAGGAAAAGTACGTCAAGTCGCTTTCCGAGCAAATCACGGCCGAAGGCTTCGTCTATGCCGGCGACGAAAAGGCCGACAAGGTCGGCATCCCCACGCTCAAGAAGCTGTGGATGGACGCACTGCCCGTCGAGGCGCGCTACACGCACCGCAACATGAACCTACTCCAAACCGACGGCGCCATGTACTACTTCGGCAAGTACATCATCACCTCGCTCGAGCACGACGGCACCGCCGGCGACGACGAGAAGTACAGCCTCACGCTCGAGAATGCAGGACCCGTCCAGGGCTTTGCTATCACCAAGCCGGCTGGATATTCCGAGGAAACAGCTTCGATAATCGTCAATTTCGGCAACGATGCGCCTCCCACCGAGGCCGTCTCTGAAATCGTGAACAGCGTCGAGTACCAGGAGGAGATGCAGATACAGCCTGCTACCTCCAATGGCTACTACTACGGCACCATCGGCACCATGGACACCACAACGCCATCTGGCGACGACTCCGGCGACCCCACCGACACCCCCGACACCCCTGAAGGCTGACCCCCAGGCCCCGTGCACCCTGCCCGCATTCTTGCGGGCACTGCACCGGCCCCCCTGCATCCCCCTCCCATTTGTGGTAGGGCACACTCCAGCCCCGGCCCCCGTGCATCTCCCTCCCATTTTTGGGAGGGCATAGCCCCAGCCCCGGCCCCCGTGCATCTCCCTCCCATTTGTGGGATGGCATAGCCCCAGCCCCGGTCCCCGTGCATCCCCCTCCCATTTTTGGGATGGCATAGCTCCGGCCCCCGTGCATCCCCCTCCCATTTTTGGGATGGCATAGCCCCAGCCCCGGC